>JAWXTQ010000103.1:0-7882 GCA_044433405.1 Rikenellaceae bacterium | reverse complement strand
GTTGGACCAAACATCGAATATGTAAAGGTTAAAAGTTTCAATCCTTACACTGGCGAGCTAGAGACTGTTATTGTTGCTAAAAACCTCGTAGGCAAATATTTCCCTGAGAAAAATAGCCAACTTTCGATGAGAGAATATAGCGGTGATGGCAAGAATATTCCTTTTGAAATTATCGACAACTACAAAGGCTCTGATTTAGAAGGAGTAGAATATGAGCAACTAATTCCATGGGTTAAACCTAACGGGGCAGCCTTTAAAGTTATAACTGGCGACTTTGTAACAACTGAAGATGGTACTGGTATCGTACATATTGCGCCTACATTTGGTGCTGACGACGATAGAGTTGCTAAAGTTGCTGGAATAGCTCCACTTATTATGATTGACAAAGCGGGCAAAAGCGTTCCGATGGTTGATCGCACTGGTAAGTTCTATATGATATCTGACTTAGACGAAGAGTTTGTTAAAGAGCATGTAAATGTAGAGCTATATAAAGAGTATGAGGGTCGCTATGTAAAAAATGCGTACGATGAAACTCTTACTGAGAATGATGCAACACTAGATATTGATGTATGCGTTATGCTAAAAGCTCAAAATCTAGCATTTAAAATAGAAAAACACGTTCACAGCTATCCACACTGCTGGCGTACTGATAAACCTGTGCTCTACTATCCGCTAGACTCTTGGTTTATCCGCACAACTGCATATAAAGATAAGTTAATTGCTCTTAACGAAACAATCAACTGGAAACCTCAATCGACTGGTAGTGGCCGTTTTGGAAAATAGTTAGAGAATCTTGTAGATTGGAATCTATCGCGTTCACGCTATTGGGGTACTCCACTGCCAATTTGGGCTAACGAGGATTACACTCAAATGAAGTGTATTAGCTCGGTAGGTGAGTTGAAAAATGAGATCGAGAAGAGCGTTGCAGCAGGTTTGATGAGTGAAAACCCATTGAAAGATTTCACTGAGGGCGACTTCTCAAAAGAGAACTACAACAAGTTTGATCTTCATCGTCCTTATGTTGATGATATTATTCTTGTTGGCGAAGATGGCTCACCAATGCGCAGAGAGAGCGACCTGATTGACGTTTGGTTTGATTCTGGAGCAATGCCATATGCGCAAGTACACTACCCTTTCGAGATCAGCAAAGAGGAGTTCACTAAAGTTTACCCTGCTGACTTTATCGCTGAGGGTGTTGACCAAACACGTGGTTGGTTCTTTACGCTTCATGCTCTTTCAACAATGTTGTTTGAGAGTGTCTCTTTTAAAAATATCATTTCGAATGGCTTGGTATTAGACAAAAAGGGCAACAAGATGAGTAAACGACTAGGCAATGCTGTTGATCCATTTGAAGTGATGGATAAATATGGCCCAGATGCTGTAAGGATGTATATGATGTCAAACTCACAACCTTGGGATAATCTACGTTTTGATATCGAGGGTGTGGATGAGATGCGTCGTAAATTCTTCGGAACACTCTACAACACATACAGCTTCTTTGCTCTATACGCAAATATCGACAATTTCACTGCTTCTGAAGAGCAAGTGCCAATGAACGAACGTCCAGAGATTGATCGTTGGATTATATCACTACTTAACTCGCTAGTTAAGAGTGTTGACAATCAGCTTGCATCTTACGATCCAACTCCTGCGGCACGTGCAATTATTGAGTTTGTAGGTGAAAACCTTTCAAACTGGTATGTGCGCCTAAATCGTAAGCGTTTTTGGGGAGGTAGCATGACTCAAGATAAACTATCAGCTTATCAAACTCTATACACTTGCCTTGACACAGTAGTTAAATTGGCCGCTCCTTTTGCGCCATTTATCTGCGATCGCATATTTAGAGACTTGAATCAAGTGAGCGGACAAGATAGCTCGCAATCGGTTCACTTAAGCCAGTTCCCAACATACAGCGAAGAGTTAATCTCAGATGAATTAGAGAGAAGAATGGATATTGCAGGTCGCATTTCGTCAATGGTGTTAGCACTTCGTCGTAAGGTGAATATCAGAGTTCGTCAACCACTTCAAAAAATCATGGTGCCTCTGCTTAATCCAGCAGTAAAAGAGGATATCGAAAAGGTTCGTAACTTGATTTTAAGCGAGGTGAACGTTAAAGAGATTGAATATCTTGAAGATACAACTGGCGTAATGACTAAACGCATTAAGCCAAACTTCAAAACTCTTGGCCCACGTTATGGCAAGCAGATGAAACAGATTGGTGCAGCAGTTGCAGCATTCACTCCAGCAGACATAGCTACAATCGAGAGAGAAGAGCGTTATGATCTTGTTATCAATGGTGAAACACTCAACCTTACAATCGAGGATTTTGACATTCTTACTGAAGATATGCCAGGATTCTTAGTTGCTACAGAGGGTAAGTTATCAGTTGCTTTAGATATTACAATCACTGATGGTTTACGTAAAGAGGGAATTGCACGTGAGTTTGTAAACCGCATTCAAAACCTACGTAAAGATTCTGGATTTGATGTAACCGACAAGATAACTATCGAAATAGAGCGCAACGACACCATCAACTCTGCAATCGGAGAGTATGCTGATTATATTGCAACTCAAACACTTGGCGTTTCGTTAACTTTGGTTGACAAAATTGAGGGTGGTGAGAGCGTAAGCATTGACGAAGAGAACTACACAATCAAAATTAGTGTTGTTAGCTAGATGAACCTTACCAACTATCATAGCCACTGCTCTTTCTGTGATGGACGTGCTCCAATGGAAGAGTTTGTAAAGGCTGCTATCGAAAGCGGCTTTACGGCTTATGGTATTTCATCTCATGCTCCAATATCATTCCCATCAAAATGGGCAATGAAAGAGGAGCGACTTTCAGAATATTTAAACGAATTTGCCCGCTTAAAAGCAAAATATAGCGGGCAAATTGAGTTTTACTCAGCACTAGAGATAGACTATCTCGATAATCTAAACTCTCCTAATGCTGCTCGCTTTGCAAACATTGAGCTAGATTATAAAATAGGTGCAGTGCATTTTGTAAAAACTGACGATGGTGTTATTATCGACACTGACGGAGGTCTTGACTCATTTAAACTCAATCTAGAGAGGTATGTGGGTGGAGATTTAACAAAAATCATAAAGCTATACTACAAAGCAATGATGGAACTAACCGAGGGTGGAGGTGTAGACTTTATCGCTCATTCGGACAAGATTCACTTTGTAGCAGAGTCTATACAACCTGGCATTTCAAGTGAGGTATGGTATAACCAACTGAGAAACGATCTATTTGCATTTATAGCTGAGAGAGATTTAATATTAGAAATCAACACTAAAGCATTCGATACAAAGGGTGTGTTTTTTCCTAGTGCAAATCAATTCAAACAGATCAAACAACTAGGTATGAGAGTTGTAGTGAACTCTGACGCTCACTACCCTAACCTCATAAACGCAGGTAGAAAAGCTGGTTTAGAGGCGTTAAAAGCGGCAGGTATTAATGAGGTACAGGAGTTTCATAATGGCAGTTGGGTTGCAACAGAGATAACATTATAGTTTTTTCACACTAACTAATTCACTCAGTATGAAAAACATAATATCATCCATAAAAAACTATTATCCAGTTAGCGACTCTTCAATAAATGAGCTAACCTCACTATTAGTGAAGCACGAAATTCCAAAGAAAGAGATAATTATCAAGGGAGGTGTGTTGGATAGAAAAGTATATTTTATTGAGCAAGGGATTACACGCTCGTATTGTTATATTGACAATAAAGAGGTAACAACCTGGTTTTCAAGCGAAGGAGATATCACTTTTGGTCTGCTTGACCTTTACCGTGGTGAACCTGGCTTTGAATATGTCGAGACACTCGAAAACACTATAGCTTACACCATCACAATAGACCAACTAAACCAACTATACACAACAAATATTGATATAGCAAACTGGTCAAGAGTTATACATCAGGAGTGTCTACTTGCACTACAATGCACACGAATAGACAATCTATCGCTATCAGCAAAAGAGCGATACGAGAAACTACTAGCGATAAATCCTAATATCTGCTCACGCGTAAATTTAGGTTACATAGCATCGTACCTTGGTATTACACTACCAACGCTTAGTAAAATTAGAGCAAATTACTCTCATTAATCCCTGCTATTTATTAATTCAATTGGATTTAAACAAATATTTTTTTAACTTTGTGGGATATTGTAAGCACACAAAAAATACAAAGAATAAAAACTAACAAATTGAATTAGATGAAAAGAAAGAATTACCTCTCAGTGTTGGTATTTGCATTACTATCTTTTTTTCCAATGAGCTTATCTGCACAAGATTGGGTAGATGAATTTATTAAGGTGAAACAGGATTATGATTCGCAACTTAAAAAGGCAGCAATGCCTATCAAAACAGAGGTTGTGAAGCGAGGTGCAGAACCTCTAAAACTAGCAGCTGATTTAACAGGGCTAGAAAGATTATATTTGATTACAGATCCAACAGAAGATGGCGACACCTATGACCACACATTTTGGGGAAATGCGAAACTAACTACTACTGAGGGCGAGGTAATATTTCTTGATGAAATGGAGTTTGCATCTGCACAAGCTGCATACGACATTATGCGTAATACCAATTTCGCAGGCAAGAGCGCAAGAATTGGCTCTAAAACAATGGAGCGTGGTGTAATGTGTCACGCATATGGAGAGATTTTGTTAGCACTCGATGGCAAATTCAAAAATTTTGAGGCAGAAGTGGGCATCGATATGAATGCTACTGACAATGCAAGTGCTATATTTATCATACAAAACATCTCAGCAATAGAAATTGCTGATGATTTTATTGCTAAATATCCTGAGTCTGCACAGTTTATCAGCAATTGCGGAGTTTCTGAACAAAGCCTATTCACCTCTATTAATGCCAAAGTAGAGAAAAGCGCTGTTATTAGCCTATCGAAGAAACTTAAAGACAACTCTTACTTCAAAAAAGCTGTTAGCGAGCTAAGTGGTGACGAAAACACTCAGACAAAAGCTGCAATCAACCTATTTTATGAAGTTTACAAAATCTTAGACATCCAAAACACACTTAAATGGACAAGTTTAGAGAGCATAAAAAATGCGTATAACGACTTCAAAAACACACCTGGATATGATGCTGCTAAATATGGAGCTAAGCTCTCGGAACTAGAGAAAATATTTGCAACTATAGACGACATTTATCACAACGACCCTATTGCAATTGAAAATGCAAAAAAAGTAATAGACTTAAGTCGCGAGATTATACTATCTAATCCTGCGCTTGATTTTGATAAAATTCTTGTTAGCCGCTACAAATTAAACAATGCACGCGGTGCAATGGCTCCTGACCTTGGAACTCAAGCCAACAACTGGAGTAATCAAGAATCTGCACGTCGTGAAGGATTTGATGCCGACGTTGTAGAGCTTTCAAACATTCGTGGTGAGGTAGATTTACGCACTGTATACAAGCCTGAAAACAGCTCACCAATTGCCGATTTACGCCTTCACTGGGATGGAGAGCGCGCAATGATTACTAAAACTCAGTCTGACAACCGTTGGAACTTGTTTGAAATAGACTTAAGCAGCGGTGAGTGTAGTCAACTAATTGACTGCCCAGAAGATGATTTGGAGTTTTACGATGGAACATACCTGCCTGACGGCCGACTAATCGCAACGTCAAATATTGGTTACCAAGGAGTTCCTTGTGTTAGTGGTGACGACCCAGTAGGAAACATGATGATCTATAATCCAGAGAATAAAGCTCTACGTAGATTGACTTTTGACCAAGACGCAAACTGGAACCCAACAATCAACCACGAAGGCAAAGTGATGTATACTCGCTGGGAATACACCGACCTTACTCACTACTATTCGCGTATTGTAATGACAATGAACCCTGACGGAACAGAGCAACGTGCGCTTTATGGCAGCGGCTCAATGTTCCCTAACAGCACATACGACATACAATCACTACCAAACCAAGCATCTTCGTTTATCGGAATAGTGTCTGGTCACCACGGAATTGCACGCTCTGGTAGATTAGTAGTGTTTGATCCTGCTAAAAACCGTAAGGGAGCTGAAGGCATGGTGCAAGAAATTCCTTACAGCGGAAAAGAGATAAAAGAGGAGATTAAGGATGAGTTAGTAAATGGCGTATGGCCACAATTTATCAAACCATTCCCTATCAATGATAAATACTTCTTAGTAGCAGCTAAACTATCTGAGGATGATTTATGGGGAGTATATCTAGTTGACGTTTTTGACAATGTTACCTGCATCCGCAAAGTTGAGGGCGAAGGTTATATTGCACCAATACCAGTGCGCAAAACTCAAACACCTCCATCAATTCCAGATAGAATAAACCTTGACGATAAAGAGGCAACAATCTTTATACAAGACATCTACGAAGGCGAAGGCTTGATTGGAGTTCCTCGCGGAACTGTTAAAGAGTTGCGAATTTTTGCATACGAATATGCTTATGTTAAAACAAGCTCTGACCACAACTGGCACGGAATACAGTCAGGTTGGGATATCAAACGTATGTTAGGAACTGTACCTATCGAAGAGGATGGTTCGGTGATTTTTAAAGTTCCTGCTAACACCCCTATCTCAATACAGCCTATTGGCTATGATGGTGCAGCAATTCAATGGATGCGTAGTTGGTTTACAGCTATGCCAGGTGAGATGGTGTCGTGTATTGGATGTCACGAGGACTTAAACCAAATTGCTATGCCTAAACGTGTAATAGCATCAATGAAACAAGCATCTCAACTTACACCCCCTGAAGGAGGAACACGCTCATTTACATTTGATTTAGAAGTTCAACCAATACTTGATAGAGCATGTGTTGCTTGTCATAACGAGAAGAGCTCAATAAACTTCAAACACCAAGGAGTTGACAATCTAGGATATGGCATTTCATACCTAAACCTACACCCTTACGTACACCGTCAAGGAGGTGAAGGCGATATGGCGGTATTATACCCTTATGAATATCACCCTAACACTAGTGAATTGGTACGGATGTTAAAGAAAGGTCACTATAATGTTGAATTAACAGACAAAGAGTGGCAATCTCTATACAACTGGATTGACTTTAATGCTCCTTACAAAGGCTACTTTAATGCAAACATTATTAACTCTACACCATACAAAGGCTACGAACAAATCGAACGTCGTATTGAGCTAACTAACAAGTATGGTAATGATATGGGGGTAGATTGGAAAAAAGAGATCGAAGATTATGCAAAACAACTAGAGAGCAAAGGAGAGATAGAGCCTACAATGCCTAAACCACTAAATAACAACAACAAAGAGGTTAAGCTAAAAGAGTGGCCACTAGATGCAGCCGCAATCAAAGAGATGTTGGCAAAAGAGGAATCTACCACTAAGGTTATCGACTTAGGCAATGGCGTCAAGATGAATTTTGTACGCATTCCTAGCGGTAAATTTATAATGGGTAGCAACAATGGTGCTGAAGATGCAAAACCAGCAACTAAAGTGGAGATTAAGAAAAGCTTCTGGATGGGAGAAATCGAGGTTACAAACGAACAATTCAACACTCTATTCCCTGACCACGATAGCAAGTTTATGGATGAATATTGGAAAGATCACGTTGACCAAGGTTATCCTGCGTTCGAACCACAACAACCAGTTATTCGCGTAAGTTGGGAGAATGCTATGGAGTATTGTAGAATGTTAAGCGAAAAAACAGGCCTAAACATAACTCTACCTACAGAGGCTCAATGGGAATGGGCTTGTCGCGCAGGTAGCGATAGCGATTTCTGGTACGGAAATTCAAATACTGACTTTGGAACTAAAGAAAATTTAGCCGACAAGACAACAAATCTATTTGCTGTTTGGGGAGTAGATCCTCAACCAATGTCTCCATCTAGTTACCTAT
>JAWXTQ010000102.1:0-7890 GCA_044433405.1 Rikenellaceae bacterium | reverse complement strand
GGTATGTCGTTTGATTTTGCACTAAAATGAGTTCGCGGAGTACTCCTTGTACTTTAGAATCTCATTTTAGTGCAAAAGCAGGCGGCAGAGCAAATTTCTTCAAGAGTTTAACGGACACTAATGGATTTTTATATTTTATCCATTAATAGGCTAGACCAAACATCCACCGCGGAATTATGTTTGAAAATCCGCTTTCGATATCGTCCTTTACGATATAGCTATTTTTTATGCCCTCAATTTGTTTTTTACCTTTCTTTCTACCACTAATCTCAAAGGTTATACCATTAATCTCTATTTTAGATATAACGTTATCTTTTCTGTAGCAACATATCAATTTATCTTAACGAACATATAGGCCAACCTACGTCAATATCTTCGCTATCTTCCACGTAGAAAGCTTTTGTTGTTTTAGTTGTTAGACAATAAAAAGTGATGAGATGATGTAGTCCGACTTTAAGAAATTTACTCTATCGATGCGTAGTGTGTTGCGCTCTAGTATAAGTGTGTTTGATTTGATAAAAGGCATCGAGTTTACTAAGATCTCATTTTTGTAGTTTTCGCCATATTTTTGTGCAATATAATCTATATTGATGCCGTCAGCAGTTCTTAGAAGTGTCATTATCTCCTCGTTTACGCGGTCGATAGTTGTTAAAACTTCACTCTCAAAATAGGTTGTGTTGTTTGTTATGCCATCTCTATATTTTATATTGGAGGCGTAGTTCCATTTTCGAATGTTTTTGCCATCAAAAGAGTGTGCTGATGGTCCAAAACCTATATAGGGTAGGGAGCGCCAGTAGTTGCCGTTATGTAGTGCTCGGTAACCTTTTTTTGCGAAGTTTGACACCTCGTAGTGTTCGTAGCCTGCACTAGTTAGGGTGTTAGACACCTCAATGAAATATTTTTCGCTTTGAGACTCGTCGATTTGGCATATTTGACCTTTCTGAAGCATATTCCAGAAGATTGAGCCTTTCTCAAATGTTAGATGGTATGCCGAAATATGGTTGGGAGCTAATGATATAGCTCTCTCTAAATCGTGTTTTAAATCTTCAAGGCTTTGGTTTGGTATGCCGTATATTAGGTCTATTGTGATGTTGTTAAATCCATGTTCTCGGCAACACTCTATTGCTTTTATTGCACTTTCACTGCTGTGTCTGCGATTTATGAATTTTAGTGTTCTGTTGTCAAATGTTTGAATCCCAATGCTTAAGCGATTAATCTCAGTTGATGATAGCTCTTTGATATATTCAGGAGTTAAATCGTCTGGATTAGCCTCGATGGTGAGTTCATCGAATGAGGTGATGTTGTATTTTTCTTTTACTTTAGATATTAGCTTATCTATCATCTTAACACTTAATACAGTAGGAGTTCCTCCACCTATATAAAGTGTTTTTATTGTCTCTTTTTTGTCTATAAAGTTATTATCTAAATCAATTTCTTTGAGCAAGCAGTCGAAAATTTGTTCAATATTCTGCTCTGAACAACTCGAATAGAAATTGCAATAGTGACATTTAGATTTGCAAAAAGGGATATGTATGTATACTCCAGCCAACTTTTTAATCTTTAAAATAGGGTGATAAAATCTCTAATAGATGCTTAGGTGGGCGAATAGCTTTTTTAGTTTTGCTATCCATAAAAGCTAGAGTAACACTGCCAGTTGTGAGGAGTTTATCCTCTAACAACACTTCGTATTCAAACGTAATTTTTACACGTGGCATTTGACGAAGAGTGGTTCTGATAGTTAGAAGATCGTCGTACGCCGCAGGTGCTCCGTAGTTGATATTTACGTTTAATACTGGTAGCATTATGCCTTGTTCTTCTAGTTCTCTATTTGTAATACCTAGTGAGCGGATTAGTTCGTTGCGTGCTAAATCAAAATATTCTACATAGTGAGAATGATACAAAAATTGCATTTGGTCTACTTCGCCATAGCGTACGCGAATTTGTGTTGAATGAGTAATCATAGTGCTTAGTTTACTATTTTATTATACCTTTGGTTTTGTTCTCCTTAAGCCATATTTGATAGCTGTTGATTAGGTTCTGACTAATAACGTATATTGCAGGGATAAGTGAAGATGCTGGATCTAAAAATGTTTGTGCAATCCAGATAGCTAGGATTGTATTTTTCTGACCTAACGACTGCCCACATGCAATAGCGTTGCCATGTTTTTGGCCAATTTTCCGCCCAATTGCCAGTTGAACAATCGACAATATAATGGCTAGTAGTGCCATTATTGATAGTTTGATAACTCCCAAGTTAGGGTGAGCTAATACGTAGCTTACGGTGCTTGATGTGGCAATCATAAGCGTAATTGCCCATATTGGAAATGATAGGTGGCTGTAGGTTTCGATTTTGTCGTGCATCTTAGGCATGAAAAACCTTATTAGCCATATCAAAACTAAAGGGGCAACAAGTAGAGTGCCTATTCGTTTTATTATGCTCCCAAAAGTGGCGAAAAAGGCAACATCTTCGCTTGATATTATTGTGAATATTAACGGTGTGAGTATCGCCATTGTGCAGTTACATAGAAATAGATATGTGGTTACATATCCAACATTGCCACCCAGGATTTTTGTTGCAACTGGGGCGGTAGTAGCTGTTGGGATAAGTACGCACATTAGTGCGCCTTGTGCGATGGTGACATTGTAATGCGATAAGCTAGCATACACTGCTACGGCACTAGCTATCTGGATGATTAGCAATATAAAGTGTGATTTCGAAAACCTAATATGCTTTGGTGATAGCTTTGTGAATGTAAGTATTAAAATTAACGAAATAAGATAGGGCGACAAAAAGGCTATATTGCTAATGTATTGATGCCCAACCGTGCCAATACCCATCGCTACAGGTAGTGCATATTGTTTTATTCTCTTGCTAGTCATTAAATATGTGTCTTATGTAAAATGTGAGACTACCATTATATTTTAAATATAAGATAGTCTCACAATTAGTCTTGTGTTGCTCTAAAGTGTTATTCTCCTCTAGAGTAATTTGGAGCTTCGCGAGTAATCATTACGTCATGTGGATGGCTCTCTTGCATACCAGAGTTTGTGATTCTGATAAAGCTAGCTTTTTTGAGAGATTCAATATTGCCTGCACCACAATAACCCATACCTGCGCGTAGGCCACCAACGATTTGATATACTACCTCAGCAAGTCTGCCTTTGTAAGGAACGCGAGCTGCGATACCTTCTGGTACAAGTTTTTTGATATCATCTTCAGCATCTTGGAAGTATCTGTCTTTTGAGCCATTTTGCATAGCCTCTAACGAACCCATACCTCTATATGATTTGAATTTACGACCGTTGTAGATTATAGTTTCACCTGGAGATTCCTCAACACCTGCAAACATAGAGCCTGCCATAACAGAGTCAGCACCTGCAGCGATAGCTTTAACTATATCTCCAGTGTAACGAATACCACCGTCAGCAATAACAGGGATGCCTGTGCCTTTTAGTGCTTTTGCTACATCATAAATAGCGTTAAGTTGAGGTACACCCACACCTGCGATAATACGAGTTGTACATATCGAACCAGGTCCGATACCAACCTTAACAGCATCAACACCAGCCTCAGCAAGCATTGTTGCAGCAGCAGCAGTAGCAACATTTCCAACAACAATATCCAAGTTAGGATATTTCTCTTTAATCATTTTGAATGTTGTTACAACCCCTTTTGAGTGACCGTGAGCAGTGTCAAGCACAACTGCATCAACACCCGCATTGTAAAGAGCATCAACTCTTTCTAGAGTGTCGTGAGTAACACCAATACCAGCAGCAACTCTTAGGCGACCTAGCGAATCTTTCGAAGCGATTGGGTTGTCTTTAAGTTTTGTGATATCGCGGTAAGTAATTAGTCCTACGAGCTTGCCATCGTTATCAACAACTGGAAGTTTCTCAATTTTATTTTCTAGAAGTAGAGTAGAGGCGTTTTTAATTTCAGGATTAGTTGTAGTGATAAGATTCTCTTTTGTCATCACTTCGCTAATCAATCTGCTCATATTTGTTTGGAATCTTAAATCGCGATTAGTAATAATACCGATTAATTTTCCTTCTTCTACAACTGGAATACCTCCAATCTTGTTCTCTTTCATTAATTTAAGAGCATCACCAACAGTGTTGTCTTGGCAAATAGTGATTGGATCGTATATCATTCCGTTTTCAGCGCGCTTAACTTTTCTAACTTGCTCAGCTTGCTGTTGGATAGACATGTTTTTGTGGATTACACCTATACCGCCTTGGCGTGCCATCGCGATTGCCGTTTCATGCTCAGTTACTGTATCCATAGCAGCAGAAACAACAGGGGTGTTGATTTTAATGTTACGTGAAAAATAAGACGAAACCTCAACCTCGCGTGGTAGGATTTCAGAATATGCGGGAACTAATAATACATCATCAAATGTTAGACCCTCAGTAATAACTTTATCGTTTAGAAAAGACATAATAGTAATAATTGTATTTGATAAATTTTGGCAAAGGTACTACTTTTATTTGAATATTCAATATTCTAATGTAACTTTTTTGTGAATTCTATTTTGTAGTGGTTTGAATAGTTGATGCAGTCACCTAGTATTTTATTTATAATCAGAAAATTATCTTCTGTTACTGACATTTCTACTTCGATTTGCTCAAAGTAACCGCTATATCTTCCTTCGGGTGGCAAGAGCTTGTTTTTATCTTCAATGATTGCCTTTGAATGAGCATCAATCTTGCAGATAATATTATAGTTGTGGCCTAATATTTTGTTGGCATCTTCAATCTCTCCGCTTGAGATAAGATTTCTTATGAGTGTTGAGTTTATTTTGTTGTCGGTGGTGCTAATCTTCTCTATTAGCTCTACCTCTATTTGAGTTTGTGTTGATAGAAAGTGAAATGAACTTGCTCTATCACATCCAATTTTGTTGTTATAGCCAACAAACATCGACTTTACATTGAGTTTGTCAATCAATATCTGCTCAGTAAACTCTTTAGCTGTAAGTGAGCGTAGGGCTTCGGTGAATGGTAGCACGATAAGGTTTTCTACGCCTAATTTTTCTAGCTGGATGCTTTTTTCTTGAAGTGAAGAGAGCAGCTTAAGCGTGCAGTTTTCACCCTCTAATACCACTCTAGGGTGGGGTGAGAATGTAATTACTGCCGATTGAGTATTGTTCTGCCTAGATCTCTCAATAAGTTTTTTAATAATCTGTTTGTGAGCAATGTGCACTCCGTCAAACGATCCAATTGTTGCAGTTACACCACTTTTAAATCTTTCGCTTTCTAAGTTGTGTATATGATAAATCATTGAATTAAATAGATTTTTTTGTATAGTATGCTACTTTCTCCAGAGTTGTTATAATATCAAAATCTTCAACCCATACATCGAGGTTTTCTAGGTCAGAAATATGCTTTCCAGTAAAATTTACAACTCCTTTAATATTATTATTTTTAACTATCTCGCTTATTCCCTCTAATGCAGTTGACGGAAGAGTAAGTAGCAACATTGAGATGTCATACTCTTTAATTACGCTATCTATCTCTTTTATATCCTTACAAGGAATCCCAGCAATTGTTGCCCCAACTTTTTCAGGATTGTTGTCTAAAGAGACGGCAATTTTGAGTTTTGCGCGTTTGTTTTTGAAATAGTTTGTAACTGCTTTTGCTAGGTGTCCCATGCCTAAAATAGCAACATTTGTTGACTCGTTAGAGTCTAAAATAGTGCTTATAAACTGGATTAACTCAGATACATCATACCCTTTTTTCTCTTTTGTCGAGAAGCCGATTAACATAAAGTCTCGCCTAACTTGCACTGGCGTAATGCCATGCACACGGGCAAGTGTATGAGAATATACATGCGTAATACCCCTCTCTTGTTTGTTAAGAAGTGTGCGTCGATATTCACTAAGTCTTTCTATAGTTTTCTCTGGTATTTCTTGAAATTTATCCATATCATTAAAAATTCTATATACAAATGTACGTAATGTTTTTTGAAAAACAATAAACTACCAACTTTTTTTAGAAAATCACTTCTCTTGAGTAGAGACTAAATTGATTAATATTTTGTCTAGATAGCAATAATTACGAAAAAAATTACTACCTTTGGGATTAAATTTTAAAACTTAAAAAGAATAAAGGTTATGAATAATGCCATTTTTAAATTTGCTCGTCCATCAAATGAGCCAATTTACTCTTATGCGCCAGGTACAACTGAGCGTGCAGCTTTAGAGCTAGAACTTAAAAAAATGAGTAGCGAAGTGATTGATATTCCTTTGGTTATCGGAGGAAAAGAGGTCCGTACAGGCAACACTATTGATGTTGTTATGCCTCATAATCACAAACACGTATTGGCTAAATATCATGTTGCTTCTGAAAAAGAGATTCAAATGGCAATTGATGCAGCTGTAGAGGCGCGTGAGAAATGGGCTGCAATGGATTGGCTTGATAGAGCAGCAATTATGTTGCGTGCTGCTGAGTTAATATCTAAAAAATATAGATATGTAATGAATGCTGCAACTATGTTAGGTCAAAGCAAGAGTGCTTTTCAGGCAGAGATCGACTCGGCATGTGAGTTAGTTGACTTCCTAAGATACAACGTCCATTTTGCAGGTCAAATATATAGCGACCAACCATCTAGTGACGAGGGAGTTATCAACCGTTGTGAGTATCGTGGGCTTGAGGGATTTGTGTTTACAGTATCTCCATTCAACTTTACTGCCATTGCAGGTAACCTTAATGTGTCACCAGTGTTGATGGGTAACGTTACAGTTTGGAAACCATCTTCAACTTCAGTGCTTTCAAACTACTACCTAATGAAGATTTTTAAAGAGGCAGGTGTTCCTGATGGGGTTATTAACTTTGTTCCAAGTAAGGGTAGCACAATCGGTAAGATTATCTTCTCTAACGAGCATTTTGCAGGTGTTCACTTTACAGGTTCTACTGCAACGTTCAACAATTTCTGGAAAAGCATAGGCGAAAATATCTCAAAATACCACAGCTACCCACGCATAGTTGGTGAAACTGGCGGTAAAGACTTTATTATGGTTCATAACTCAGCATCAGCTCAAGACGTTGCAGTTGCCATTGTGAGAGGTGCTTTTGAGTATCAAGGACAAAAATGTTCTGCGGCATCACGTGCTTATATTCCTGCTTCTAAATGGGGTGAAATTAAGGAGTGTATCGCTACAATGTTAGCAGAGATTAAAATGGGCGATGTTGCTGATTTCTCAAACTTCATTAATGCAGTTATTGACAAAGCCTCATTTGATAACATCAAAACATATATTGATAATGCTAAAGCGGCTAGTGATGCAACAATCGTATTTGGTGGTGGATGTGACGATAGTGTAGGTTATTTTGTTGAGCCAACTATTATCGAAACAACCAATCCGCTATACCCTGCAATTGTAGAGGAGATTTTCGGCCCAGTAATCACTGTTTATATTTATGAGGACGATCAGTACGAACAAACTTTAGAGTTAGTTGATTCTTCAACTGCATACGCACTTACAGGTTCAATTATTGGTTATGATAGATACGCTGTCAACCTAGCTACTGAGAAACTTACTCATGCAGCAGGTAACTTTTATATCAACGACAAACCAACAGGTGCAGTAGTTGGTCATCAACCATTTGGTGGAGGTCGTGCATCGGGTACAAACGACAAAGCGGGTAGCTACATCAACCTACTACGCTGGGTAAGTACACGTGCAATTAAGGAGACTTTAAATCCTCCAGTGGATTATAAATATCCATTTTTGGCAAAATAGAAGTTGATAATTATTAACGCCGATAACGCCGATAATGATTAATACTCTGCTCATCGAACAAGGGCAATAGAGAAACGAAGTTTCTCCAAAGGGGTCGTTACGACCCCTGCCCTCCGCAAGGAGAGTCCAGAGCTCAGCCTCGCCACCCCCC
>JAWXTQ010000101.1:0-7891 GCA_044433405.1 Rikenellaceae bacterium | reverse complement strand
GAACCCGAGTGTAATGGTATTATAGAGAGGTTTCATAGAACGTTAGAGCAAGAAGTATTTGCAGTTAATAGATTCACTTCTATTGAGCAGGCAAGAGAAGTAATAAAAACATTTATAGATAATTACAATAAGAACTGGATGTTACACAGATTAAATCTTCTCTCTCCGATAGAGTATCGAGAGAAAGAGGCGCAGAAAAGCAGAGCGAAAGAAAATGAAGCAGCATAACCCCTAGCGGGTAATGCGAACCAGAGGGGGTGCTTGTCCTCAATTCAAGGGGCTCAATGCCCCGAAGAATTGAAATTGATGAGGCAAAAAAGAGTACTACAAAATGCAATACTCTTATACTTCCCACCAACGGTTCAAAGCTTCGCCATCGGAGGTGCTTGTCCGATGCAAAAATAAACAAAATTTACAAATTAATTGCTCGGTTTTTACGGGCCAATACAGTTTTTTTCTGTAGTATAGTAATTGACAATATGTAATTGTATAACAATTTAAAACATTAAAATTATGAAAAGATTATTTAAAAGATTGCTATTTTTAGCAATTACCGTCTTAATAACAAACGTAGATAGTTTCGCACAAAATATGCGACATGCATTTCTGACTAATAATGTTGTTCAACAATTTGAATTCTCTCCTGACAATAATTTAGTCGCATGTTATGTTCCCGCTTCAAAAGAGGATGGCTCAAAAAGTGTAGTTCGAACTCTTTATATTAAAGATCTTAAATCTAACGATACTAAGGTTGTTTTTAGTCACGAAAATGATGCTGAACTGCCCATGAGTTCGATTTTAGGGTTTACTAACAACAATGAATTATTGTATTTGGATGGCGATAAACTAATGAGCTATAATATAAGTGAAGCCACTAAAACAGAAAAAATCACACTATCTTCTTCTTCTGTAATCTCTGCTGCCGCTGCTCTTAAAGAGGGTAAATTATATGTTCAAACACTGGATGGTTTTTATATCTACAACATTGAAGATGGGGAGCTAATTGACCAACATGAGGCTGAAATTCCTATTTATCAATATTTGAATATAGATAATAGTGAAAACTTAGTTTATACTTTACCTACAAAAGATGGTACTACTATTATGTCTATTGATCGCAAAATAGATCAACCAACAGACATTACTCGTAGTTTTAGCTCACTTGTCGATAATCCTTATATTGCGATTGAAAAGTCGAATAACGAATATGTTGTAGCAGGAAGCAATGGAGTCTATTTAGTTGATTCAAAATCTAAAAAAGCTGAAATTATTTTAGAAAACAACAACAATGAATTGGGTAAAATTGAAGAATTAAGCTTATCAAAAGACAAATCTATGTTGTATCTTAGAAGGTTAGAAGTATCTCCTCGGGTATATTCAATGTCTATTAAAGGAGGTAGCTTGAATGCAATAGATGTGTCTTTGTAGATAAAGGTGAGCAGGGGTTAGAGACCCCTTTGGGAGAAACTACGTTTCTCCTGTGCTCATGTTCGGTGATCGGGAGTTTAGAACTTTACATCTAACCCTAGCACCACTGTCGCTCCTGGCATTGGGAAGCCTTCGTTGATTTCGTAGCTTTGGTTTAACATATTCTCACCCTTTAAAAAGACTCCACAAAGTGACGAGAATTGGTAACTCACCCTGCTATTCCATAAAGTATAACTCTCTTGTGGTGTATCGGTATCACTAACTGATGTATAGAGCCCTTTGATATATTGAACCCCAGTAGATGCACTCCACGCTCCACGAGAGTAGCTTACACCGCCATAAAGCTTATGTTCGGGTGCGGCAACTACTGGGTACTTCATGTTTAAGTAGCTATAGTTTGATGAGAAACTAAACCCATTGACTAGGCGATAGGAGATTGAAAACTCGCTACCCCAATTCTCGACTGCACCAGTATTGACATTTGTGTACTTACCATCTATAGCTACAGTTTGAATCATATTATCACCATTAATATAGAAAAGGTTTACTTCGTAGCTTAATCTTGCATTCAACAATCGCTGACTCCATGATACTTCGTAATTCCAGAGCGACTCAGGTTCTAAATCTGGATTTTGCGAAACAAACATATATAGCTCCTTGATTGTTGGGTTACGGAAACCTCGACTTGTAATAAGTTTAATTGAACCTCGCTCGCTTGCTCGTATTGATGCTCCAAACTGAGGAATAAAATGTGTACCTGTAGTAGAGTGATCATCAATGCGCAATCCTCCATTTAAGGTGAGAAATTGGGCTATCGTTTGGCGAAAATCTAGGTAGGCAGCTACACTGCTTTCGCTCTTATCAGTAACATCGGAAATTGTGCCATCGGTGTATACATTTTTGGCTATACCTCCAAAATTTTGGTAATCGAAACCTGCGGTTATTCTATTTCCATCAAACAGCTCTACACCTTGATAAATAGAGACTCCAACCATATTATCATTAGAATTAAAGAGATAATCTTGCGACTCTCCACCACTATAATAACCATCGTTGATAATATGCTCACCCCAGTTATAAAATAGTTTTAATGCTCCTGAAGTAATAGCGTAGTTGTTTTCTAAAGATAATGATGTCATTGCTCTGGTGATACGCGAATCGTTATCATAGATCGGATTATCCTCTGTACCAGGGTTAGAGGCGTTATAGTGGGTAAGGCTCAAATCAGCAAAGAGATTCCAATTATCAGAGAAATCATATCCTACCTTTGCATAACCTCCATACTGCTCAAACTCCATATTTTCGCGATGGCCATCACTTCGATTATATGAGCCAATAACTTGAGAGGTGAATTTGCCACTCTTAATGCGGTTACTCAACTCAGAGGTTAGTGAGTTATACGAACCGTAGCTAAGTCGAAGGTTGTTTTCAACTCCATCGGTGGTGTTCTGTTTTGTCAAGATATTTATTACTCCACCCATGGCATTCGAACCATACAACATAGATGCAGGCCCCCTAACAATCTCTATTCTCTCAGAAATCATTGATTGATAAGCATCAGCAATTGAGTGACCCATAAGCCCCATATATTGAGGGTGTCCATCAATTAACACTAACACCCCAGTGGTGGGACTACCGCCAATTCCGCGAACTTTAATACCTCCTGAGCTACCAGTAGAGACTCCGTAACCCATTACACCCCTAGCTGTTGTAAATAGGCTTGGCACTTGCTCTGTAATGATTGGCATAATAGATTGTTGGTAGCTCTCTTTGATTTGCTGGTTATTAACAACCGATACACTTACTGGCAACAAACGTATATCTATCTCGTTACGCGCACCAGTTACAACTATCTCGTCGATTATTAACGAATCTTGCAACGCCTCCTGCGCTGAAACTCCATCTACATAACATAGAAATAGAGATGATATGACTATATTTAAAAGGTTTCTCTTTAACAAAATTTTATTCTCCTATGGTTTAAATTAATAAATACAAGCGCGAATATATCAAAAAAACACCTCAATCAAAGATAAAAATAATTGTTTTTACGATAATAAAACACAATCTACTAGGGGTTAGTTGGTTATAGTATTCTTTGGGGGGTCGTAACGACCCCTTTGGAGAAACTGCGTTTCTCCTGTGCACAAGTTCGGTGAATAGAGTTAACATCAGCACAATAACCAAAACTCACCAATAACAACCCTACTGTTTTACCTTAAAAAAACCAACCTATCGCTAAAGGTTGGGTTTTTTATCATAACGCCACCCTACACTTTTTGCTGCGCAAAAAATGCTTTTAAAGGGCGGTGGCGAGGTTGAGCTCTGGACTCTCCTTGCGGAGGGCAGGGGTCAGAGACCCCCCTTGGGAGAAACTTCGTTTCTCCTGTGCTCATGCTCGGTGTGTTTTGCTGTGCACATGTTCGGTGCGTTTTGCTAATAAATGAGATTGTAATCTAAAACTGACGTGTGTGTAGATGATGTTTGTGCAGAAAAATATCCGAGGCAACCACCACTAAAATTTGTAATGGGGTTTGCACAAGTGTGTGGTGACATATATAAAGAATAGAAGTAGTCATACACATCTTTAGTGATAACTTGAAGCTCTACACTAACCTCACTTCCATCAGATACAACAATATCACCCTCCTCCTCTTCATCGCCAGATTGAAGTAGTGAAACGTATATTTTCATCGTTTGACCATCTATATATTCGCTATCTTTGGTTAGACCCCAAGTGTAGAGCTCACCATCAACAGTGATAATATAGCGATAGTAGCTGTCAACATCGGCTATATCATCAAAGATTATGGTTGCAAGTACCATCTCAGTACCCATCATATCAAAAAAGGAGAATAGGACATGGTCGATACTGGTAGTGTCGGTAAGTTCGGAGGTTGCGCTAAACTCGTAGTTATCAATTGACACATCTATGCTATATAATTGATATTCTGTAAGTTTAAGATCATCAACTAGTCGATAGATACCATCCTCATCAGCTAACATGCTATACTTATCACCACTCTCAGAAGTAATGGTGACTATAGCACTATCTGTGACTGCTTCGCCTACGGGCTCTGACATGTCACGAGTTTTAGTGATATATACAGAATTTACAGAGTCGCTCAAAATCGCCTCAATGACGTATATAGAATCTACAGAATTATAATCAAGCTCTATCTCTTTTGTGCAAGCGACAAAAAAGTTAAAAACGACAAAAAATAGGGATAATCTCTTCATTTTACTAAAATTTAATTCCGTATGAGACTGATGGTAGGAAACCAAATAGAGAGTATTGAGTGGTGGTAGTGCCTGTAGCAGAGGCATCGTCACTATTAAAGACTATCATATATGGATTATACCTATTGTAGAGGTTATAAACGCCAAAGCTCCACTGACGAATACACTTTTTGAGCTTTTTAGTGTTTGTAAAACTAATATCCATGCGGTGATAGTCTGGTGCACGATATCCGTTTTTCTCAGCATAGTAATATATAACCTCGTCATTAATTTCATACTTAGCACTCGGTGCAGAGATTGCCTGACCAGTGTTGTATATCCACGCTAGCGACATATCCCAACTACTAGAGAGCTCATACATTCCGACAATTGAAACATCATGTCGCCTATCGTTGCTAGCTGTGTACCACTGATTGTTGTTAATACCCTCAATTCTATTTTGACTCCACGAGAGAGTGTAGCCTATCCATCCAGTAAATGCACCGCTCTTCTTCTTAGCAAAGAACTCAACGCCATACGAACGCCCATCACCACCATTGATGATAGACTCAATCTCTATAGCTGAGCCGAATGTTTTGCCATCTACATAATCATACACATTTTGAATAGATTTGTAATACCCCTCAACTGAAAACTCAAAGCCAAAATCGGCAGTCAGAGCAGAATAGCCAAGTGAGACTTGATCGGAGATTTGTGGTTTAATAACATTGCTACTCATTGCATACCTATCAAATGGCAATGAGGTTGAACTATTTCTGATTGCATGTATATTTTGTGAGTTTCGGCTATAGCCGCTCTTTATGCTATGATTTTCGGTGATTCGATAGTTGAAACTAAGCCTTGGCTCTAATTGATAGTATGTTTCAACTACATCTGTTACGGAGTAGTAGTCATCAATAGTTGCAATAATTTCGCCATCGCTATCGAAAGTGTAGTAAGGATTACCCCCTAAGGCTGAAAATGTACTAAATCGCAAACCTATCGAGAGTTTTAGCTTGTCGCTGATAGCCCATTCATCATTAATCCATACACTATTCTCCCAACTATAGCGTATTTCGCTTTCGGTGTAGCCGTCTAACTCCCAATCAGCTGAACACATGTCATTAAACTTTGTTTGCACACCAAAACGTAGAAAAGTGACATCGCTAGGAGTGTACTGAAATTCATGTTTCAGGGCATAGCTTTTTATATATCCATCAAATTTATAATCTACATTGTTCATCTCAATAGAGTTATCAAAATCATACGTAGACCATACAGCCGATGTTTTGGAGCTAAGATTTTCGCTATATTTATATTGCCAATCTAGGACTGCCGATTGATTTGACCACCCCATATCCATCAAAGAGCTCATAGCCATCCTATCACTACCTGTAAAGTAGGATAATGAAACGGTGCTTTTATCGCCTAACGAGCTATTTAACTTTACGTTAATATCATAAAAGTTGATTATGTTGTCTTTATACTCTTCGGTGGCTTTTAAAAATAGATCAAAATAAGATCTTCGCGCTGTGACAATAAAGGAGGCCTTATCCTCAACTATTGGCCCCTCGGCAGCTACTTTAGCTGATAATAAGCCTATGTCAAATCCGAATTTATAATCTTGGCGGCTACCTGCTCTCGAATTGACATCAAACACAGCGGAAGTTGCACCTCCAAACTGAGCTGGAATCTGCCCTTTATATAGGGAAGCGTTTTGAAGCGCAGCATCATTAAAAACGGAAAAAATACCCATAACATGACCAGAATTGTAGATAGGGGCATCGTCTAACAAGATTAGGTTTTGAGCTGAAGTTCCTCCACGCACTTGGAAACCACTCGAACCCTCGCTCTCTGATTTCACTCCTGGCAGCAGGGTTATTGATTTTATAACATCTTTCTCCCCAAAGAGCACAGGTGTTTTTATCATCTCAGAGATCTCTATCTTCTCAGCACCAATATGCACATTTGACACTCTATCGTCAACAGATATAGATGTTATCACCACATCTTCCGTCTCCAGCACGAGCTCTTTCATGGTAAAGTTTATTTGCTTATTGCCATCAACTTCTACCTCCATCTCAATGGTTTCAAACCCACCATAGGTGACAACTAACAGATGCTTGCCAGAGGCAATAGAGAGCATATACTCTCCTTGCGAATCGCTAATTGTGCTGTATCTGTTTTTCTGTTTACTATAAATAGCAGCCCCAACTAAGGGCTGCTCATTATTGTCATATATAGTCCCCGTAATTTCAAACACACTCTGAGCCAAAGCTAAATTTGCATAGACAAATATAGCTACTAAAATAAGAATTGCTCGTTTTATATTCGTGTTTAAAAACATCTATGATTTCTGTAATATATAATTAACTATCTCATCAAATTCTACGCTATCCTGATTACCGTCAATCATGTTTTTAATTGTTGCTTTTCGCTCTTGCAACTCACTCTCGCCAATAATCACTACGTATGGAACTCTGCGTCGATTGGCATAATCCATCTGCTTTTTCATCTTTGAACTATCAGGATAGATTTCTGCTGAAACTCCACTTTCGCGCAAGTTAGAGAGCAACTTCAAAGACTCTAGCTCTTCATTTGCTCCAAAATTCACAAACATAACTTTTGTAGTTTCGTTTGCACCTTGCGGATAGAGAGACAAACCATTCATAACATCGTAAATTCTATCTGCTCCAAACGAGATACCCACACCTGAGACCCCTTTAAGACCAAAAATACCTGTTAAGTCGTCATAGCGTCCTCCACCAGTAATGCTACCAATAGCAAAATCTTTTGCTTTCACTTCAAAAATAGCACCAGTATAGTAATTTAATCCACGAGCTAAAGATAAATCTAGCTCTAAATCTACTTTTACATCTAGAGACGTAATGTAGTTAAAGATTGTTGCAAGCTCCTCAACCCCTTTGCGACCAATTTCACTTCCAGAGATTATCTGACCAATCTTCTCTAACTTTTGGCTGTTTGTGCCCTCAAGTGTCAAGATAGGACGAAGTGTCTCAATAGCTTCTTCTTCAAGCCCCTTGGCAGCTAGCTCTTGATTTACAGCATCTAGACCAATCTTCTCTAATTTGTCTATAGCAACTGTAATATCGACCAACTTATCTTCATGACCAATTGTTTGAGCTATTCCATAAAGCACTTTACGGTTGTTAATCTTGATTGTTACTCCAATATTTAACGCTTCAAACACCTCTTTAGCCATCTGTATCAACTCTACCTCGTT
>JAWXTQ010000100.1:0-7921 GCA_044433405.1 Rikenellaceae bacterium | reverse complement strand
GAAGAATATTATCCAAAATTCAATCTACGGAGTAGACATTGAGCAGGGTGCAGTCGATATTGCACGCCTCCGCTTTTGGCTCTCATTAGTAGTCGAGGAAAACGAGCCTCAACCACTTCCAAACCTTGATTATAAGATTATGTGTGGCAACTCATTATTGAGTCGCTATGCACTTGACACGCCAATAGACGAGGTGTTTGCACAAAATAACGTTGGCAAACGCAAAGAGGATCAGTTTGCTTTGGATAAATATAAATTGCTTGTTGCCGACTACACAAACACATCAAGCAAATCGCATAAAGCAGATTTCCGCACCAAAATTGAGGAGATTAAGCGAGCATTCAAGACCACGCTCGACACAAAACAGATAACTAAGCGCATCAAGCTACAATCCAAAATCAACTCATTACGCTCCGACAACCTATTCGGATCAGCCACAAAAGCCGAGTTGAAAGAGGCAAAAGAACTAGAAAAGAAGCTAAAAGTAATGCTCCAAAATGAGTCTGACATCCAGAACAACCACCTCTACGAAAACGCTTTTGAATGGCGTTTTGAGTTCCCAGCACTGTTATCTGATAATGGCTCATTCGTTGGGTTTGATATTGTTATTGGTAATCCTCCATATATCCAACTTCAAGCCAATGGTGGACTTCTTGCCGAGCAACTCAAAGATGTGGGTTACGAGACATTCGCACGTACTGGCGATATATATTGCCTATTCTATGAACGAGGTCTACAACTTCTATGCGATGGCGGAATAGAAACCTACATCACCTCAAACAAGTGGATGAGAGCAGGTTATGGCGAAAAAACTCGCAGCTACTTCACTCAATATAACCCTCTAAAGTTAATCGACTTAGGCGCAGGGGTGTTTGACAGCGCAACGGTAGATACCAGTATCTTAGTGATGCAGAAGTCCGAGAATAGATCAGAACTTACAGCAGCTACAACCAACGATCTATCATCGCTTCAACTATCACCAATGAGCGTAAACGGCAGCGATATTTGGACAATACTATCACCAATCGAACAATCTATCAAACACAAGATAGAATCTATCGGCACACCTCTCAAAGATTGGGATGTGGAGATATATCGTGGTGTTCTAACTGGCTACAACGAGGCTTTCATAATCTCAACCGAGAAACGTAACGAGATTCTATCTGCTTGCACTAGCAATGACGAACGTATTCGCACCGAGGCTATAATAAAACCAATCCTCCGAGGTCGTGACATCAAATGCTACTCCGCTCAATGGGCTGGATTGTGGCTAATAAATGCCCACAACGGAGTCAAAGGCAAATTCCCGCGCATAGATATAAATAACTATCCTGCCCTCAAAGTCCACCTAGACCAGTATTACCCCCAACTTGCAAAACGAGCTGACAAGGGTGATACACCATATAACCTCCGCAACTGTGCGTACATAGAGGAGTTTAAGAAAGAGAAGATAATCTTTACAAAAGCATCGAGAGAGTCATCATTTACAATTGTAAAAGATGATAACACTCTTTTACAAACTGCATATTTTGCAACTGGTGAATGTTTAAAATATGTATGTTCATTGCTTAATTCAAATTTTATAGCATTTTGCTTTAATACATACTATCAAAGCGGTGGAATAAAAGGGGAAATAACGCATCAGTCAATTATAGAGATTCCTATTCCTAGAATCTCAAAAGAACTGCAATTTCCATACGTTGCGTTAGCAAACCAAATATTAGAAGCAAAGAAAAACAATCCACAAGCTGACACCTCTGTACTCGAAGCGGAAATTGATCGAATGGTTTATGCACTTTACAACCTTACAGAAATAGAAATAAACATTATATCAAATAATTTAGTAACTTTACAAAAAAATAGAATTATTGATTGATAATAATAAATGTTTTTATGACACAACAAAATAAAATACAGCTCTTTTTTTTTGAAAGTCGCCCAAACCAACCCAAGTCAAACCAACTCAATTAATTAATCCCCAATATCCTCAATTTCGATAAATTCAGCGTTAGGATAGTGATTTGAGATGTAGTTTTTTAAATACTCCAAGGTATCATTGCTGATTATCTCATTGCCTGAGGTGAAGTGGTGGTTGTAGAGTATTGCAGATACATTTATCGAACGCTTTTTGCACGCTTCTAAACTCAATATTGTGTGGTTTATGCTCCCAAGTTTGCCAGATGTAACAAATATTAAATCGTAATTGCCGTCAGCAATAAAATCAATGGTTGTTTTATCTCCCTCTAACGGCACGCATAGCCCACCTGCACCCTCCATTAAAAGATAGTCATACTTTGATGATAGTAGCTGCTCTGACTCTTTTATTGCATTAAAATTGATGGTTGTGTTGTCGATTTTTGCGGCTAGATGTGGAGATGCAGGGTATGAGAATATTACAGGGCAAGTTGTGCCATCTAAATCTTCAGGTAATAGACCGCATCCCATTATTTGACGATGAATATTGATGTCTAGTGATATTCCATTTTCTGACACACCACCTGTTTGAATAAACTTTTGAGTTATTACGCTATGGCCTGCCTCAGACAATCTCTTTGCTAAAATGCCTACTGCATAACTCTTTCCTGCATCGGTGTCGATACCACTTATAAAATATACTCCCTTTTTCATCTCTATTTTTTAATTATTAACATACAAAGGTATGAAAAACTGGTGTCAATATTGCAAAATTAGTTTGTTGCGATATTTTTTTTTACATTTGTAAGGTAGATACGAGATAAGATGAATATATTAATTGTACATAACATATATAGCACACCTGGTGGCGAAGAGCAGGTTGTAGAGATGCAACGCAAGCTTTTTAGCCAAGCGGGGCACAATGTTACTATCTACTACCGTAACTATTCTGAAATTAAAAGTTGGAAACTGGGAAAGATAAAATCTTTGCTAACTGCTTTGATAAACCCCCATGCAGCAAAACAGATAAAAGATATAGTTATAGAGAAGCAGATTGATGTAGTATTTATCCACAATCTATATCCGATAATTTCACCATACTTCCTAAAATACATCTCTAAACTACCAGTGAAAAAGGTAATGTTTCTTCATAACTATCGTCTAATATGTCCGATAGGTCTGTTTTTAAGAGATGGTGTACCCTGCGAAAAGTGCGGTAAAGGCGCTAGAGAGTTAAATTGTGTAATTCACAAATGTGAAGGGTCAATTGCTGGCAGCATTGGTTATGCACTTCGTGGATTTACTGCTAGAGTATTCAAATTATACAAAAATAATGTGGATGTTTTTGTGCCTACAACTCGATTCCAAAAGGAGAAGCTTGAGGGGTATGGCTATAGCGGTAAACAGATGAGTGTAGTTCCAAATTTCACGGACTTCCCTCCAATAGAGCAAGATACTCAGCGTGACGGATCGGTGTTGTATGTTGGAAGATTCTCAAAAGAGAAGGGATACGATCTAGTGTTTGAGGCAGCTCGACAACTTCCTGACACAATCTTTAAAATGGCAGGTAGATATTCGCAAGAAGAGATTGAAAACTCACAACTACCACCAAATATTCAACTCCTTGGAGAGATAGATAAAGAGAGTTTAACTCACCACTATCGTAAATCTTCGGTTTTGCTCTTTCCTACAAGGTGTTACGAATCGTTTCCGCTAACTATCTTAGAGGCTGGGCTAAACAAATTGCCAATAGTTGCAGCAGGTATTGGAGCATGCTCAAGCATAATAGAGCATGAGAAAAACGGCCTACTGTTTACACCATCAAATGTTAAGTCGCTAGTAGATTGCCTAGAGAAGGGTTTGTCTGACACGGAGCTCTTACATGCAATATCAGAGAGTAACTACCAAACAACCCTCTCTTCTTTCAGCAAAAGTAACTATATCGACAAGGTTACTTCGATAATCGGCTAGCCATAAATCGTACAATTATGTTTTGAAATTTAAAAATTTTGATTAAATTTGACCGAAACGCAGTAAGTTATACCAAGCAAAATTAAATTTTACTAATTATTGTAAAAAAATGCAATGTTTGGCAAAGTTATTGCTTCGTAAAAACTTAATATTTAAATTTAAAAATATAATGACGATAGACTTAATTGTTATAGGAAAAACCAATATTGACTTTGTAGAGGCAGGTATTGCCGAGTATAAAAAAAGATTATCACGATATGTGAAGTTCTCAATAATAACTCTACCCGACATAAAAGGGGCGAAAAATATGGGTGATAACGACCTAAAGAGCCGAGAGGGTGATATGATTTTATCAGCCGTTAAAAATTATGATCAGGTTGTGTTGTTAGATGAGAATGGTAGAGAGTTTAGCAGTGAGGGATTGGCTGAATTTATTGATGGGCATGCGTTGCGTTCTACCAGAAGTATCTGCTTTGTTGTTGGTGGTGCGTATGGCTTTAGTCAAGATGTTTATGCTCAATACAAAACTAAGCTATCGCTCTCAAAAATGACATTCTCTCATCAAATGATAAGATTGCTATTTATCGAACAGCTATATCGAGCACACACAATTATTAAAGGAGAGCCATATCACCACAAATAGGTTAAAATCAAGGGTAATGATAAATTGCGACTTATGAAAAGAGCTATACTTCGTGCATACTTAAAGTATAGATATAAAATTGCCCTTACGGCACTGTATGCCTCTATTGCGACTATTATGGTAGTTTTGACAATTCAACTTCTAAAACAAAAAGAGTTGGAAGATGATATACATAGGTCAAAATTTACATATTTAATAGAACAAGATTTTAATCTTTTGTGTTCGCGTTATTTTTCTGATAATAGTGTTGCCAGTAGAAGAGTCGAGAGTTGTATATCGCACTTCAATAACCACAACTGTGTAGTGCTAATCTATAATAATCGAAAATTAGAGTATTGTAGCGACAATGTATATATAGATTGCGATGCTCTTTTAGCTAATACCCATAGTAAAAAACAATATTTAACTATCAATGGATGTGCGTTTTTTCAACTTTCGCATGAGAGAGGTGGCGTAAATGTTGTTTTGCTCGCTAACTCTGTTGAGCACTACAATAGGTTAGTCTCGGATAATCTATTTGCAAATGTCACACTGACAAACTTATTGTATGGTGGCTTATTGCTTTTAATGTTGTCGCTGAGTATACTTATATCCAATTATTGCCATTTAGAGCGTAGGATTGTTGTAATTGTGGTGTCATATATCTTAATATCTCTGCTGATAATTGCAGTTGATATTTTAAATGTTATTGATAATGTAACCTGGATTGTAGGCTTGCAAGCACTCATTTTTAGTTCAATGCTTGCTGTTGCTATTAGAAGAGTAGTGTCTGTCTCTTTGCATAAAATATCGGCATATCGTGCTCTTTTATTTAGTTATGTGCTTGTTATAATAGCATCTACTCTCTTGCTTTGTTACTATACTATTTTTTTGCTTGATAGCGACAATAGCAATATATCAATAATAGATATTGCTCCGATTGCAGCCTTTGCACTTGCTCATATTAATATTATCCTAGGATATAACGCGCTTGTCTCATCGCATAATCGAGGAGTGTATAACCTTATCTATATTATATGTGTCGCATTAGTGGCTGTGATGTTGTCTCTATTTAATTATGAGTTTGCTATTTTATTTGTTACACTATCGCTTGCTACGCTGATATCCTTGTTTGGAATAAAATGGTTGTCGAGTATGAAGATATTCTATCTGTTTATAGTGTTGATATCTCTGATTGGCTCTTATATGCTATTTAGTTTTGATACAGTGTCAATATATGGCGAAGATTTAACCATATTCTCATACAAAGATAAGTCAATAAGCCTCTACTCAATGCCTATTGAGTCGACAACGATTAGGGAGTGTGCCTCCGCCACAAAAATAAATCATTTTGTTACCATATTTATATATGTTTTTCTCACCTATCTGGGTATAGGAGTGATATTGATAAATAGAAAACTGTTTAACGTAAATATTAATGGTGATTCCTCAATCGACAAGGTGTGGCGTACAGTTTATATCTCTATTTATGTTGCTATAATTGCTATTGTTCTGCTAGGTAAAGGTTTTGCACGTAATATAAGAGAGGAGTTTTCGAAACTATATGTAAATGGTATATCGAGTAGTGTTGCGATTGATTACACCTACAACGATGGCGATATTGTCGATTGGTTAAGTCATATACAAAACGTCTATAGTGTAAGTGTTGATATATACTCCGAAAATGGAGATTTTATTGTTGGTAGCCAAAAGGGAGGCCATTCGAGTAGATTGCGCCCAAAACAGCTAGCTTCAGGGTTGTTATCTTATGTTCGCGGTTATTCAGAACCCTGTTTTATTAATAGTGAGAATTTTCAGAATAATATACACTATATTGCTGCCTATATCCCAACTGATGACCATCTAATATTGAGAATTCCATACAATAGCAACTTCCTAGTTCGTCAGTGTTCGCCAATTGTTACTAAGTTTACCAATGTGTTTGTTATGGTGATATTGGTGTTTATAATATTTCTTACAGTGAGCTACTACAAGCAGATAAGTCCGTTGCGCTTTATAAAGAAGAATATCTTTAAGATAAAATCACACGATAAAATCTTTATCCCAAGAGATGTAAAAAGCAGTTACGAGGTTACCTATCTTCTGAATGAATACAACAATATAATAAATGAGCTATTAGAGCGTCACACTTTGCAGATGATTGGTGAGCGACAAGTGTTATACAATCGAACTATGCGCATGGTGGCACACGAGATTAAGAATCCATTAACTCCAATGTTGATGATGTCGCAATTAGCTCTTAGGAAGATTGAAAACAACGATAAAAATCGCGATGAAACAGTTGTCAGAGCATTGAATACCGTAGTGGAGCAAACAAATATAATATCTAAGTTAATTTCAAAAATGATGAAAGATTCTGTTAATTTTTCGATTAATTCGTCGAGTGGAAGTGTTATACCGCTTTTAAAAGAGATGGTTCAATTCTACTCTGTGTATAGCGAGATTACCATCGTAATCGAGAATCAAACACCTGAAATCAATCTCGAAACAAAGATTAATGCGAGAGATTTATGGAGTGTAGTCTCGAACATCACCTCAAATGCGATTGATGCGATCAGATTGCGCAGTAGCTTGGGAGGAAATGTGTGGTATATGGTAAGCTGTAGAAAAGATATGATGATTTTAAAGATACGGAATAATGGTGTTCCAATTCTAGAGGCAGATTTAGATGATATATTCAAATATAATTTCACCACAAAAGATGATGGAAATGGGCTAGGCTTGTTTTTGGCAAATCAGATAATTAAATATGCTGAGGGTAAGATCTATATATCAACATCAAATCAAGATTATACAGAATTTGTTATAGAACTTCCTATAATATTGTAATATATCAAAAATACCTATAACAAGGGATTTGAATAGTATAATAAAAAGGTTACTTTTGTAAAAATGTATTTTCTTATTTAAATTTAGAAAAATGGATCAAAGTAGTTTAATGTTTGCCCTAACGCTCACCTTGTTTGCTGGGTTATCAACTAGTATAGGTAGCCTCATAGCTCTGGTTGCGCGGAAAACTAATAAATCATTATTGGCCTTCTCGCTGGGTTTGTCGGCAGGGGTTATGGTGTATATATCGTTTGTTGAGCTGTTTGCTCACTCTCAAACATTCTTGATAGAGCAGTTTGGCGAAAAGCTGGGAACTGGCTACGCGGTATTGTCGCTCTTTGGTGGTATTGGGGTGATAGCGATAGCTGACTTGTTGATACCATCGTACGAAAACCCTCATGAAGTGCGATGTGTTGAGGATATGGATAATGCTAGTAGCAATAAACGCCTAATTAGAATGGGTATCTTTACCGCTTTTGCCATTGCTATACACAATTTTCCAGAGGGTATTGCAACATTCATTACTGCCTACGAGAATCCATCGCTAGGTTTGGCCGTTGCAGT
>JAWXTQ010000099.1:0-7943 GCA_044433405.1 Rikenellaceae bacterium | reverse complement strand
AAGCTCCTCTTTGCTGTAGGTGTTGGATAGTGAAAGCATAGGGTAGCGATGTGCAACCTGCGTAAAGCTTTGATTGGTGTCGTTACCGACCCTCTGACTAGGGGAGTTTGGATCAAAAAATTGTGGATTTTCACTTTCAAGCCTTTCCAGCTCCTTCATCATTTTATCAAACTCCTCATCGCTAACAAGACTCTCATTGAGAACGTAATATTTGTAGTTTAATTCGTCAAGTTTTGTTCTTAAAAAATCTATTCTTTCTGCTATGTTCATTGCTTTTAATTGTTCATGTTGATATTGTCAATTAACAAAGATAGTTAAAATTGATTTGTTTGCAAAATGTGGCGATGATAGTAGCAAATTTTGTTTGCCCATCTAGGTATAATCCCAACTATCAACTTCCAACTATCAACTTCCAACATCTCATTATTAATCTATCAAATTGATAATTTATATCTAATATTTAAGATATATTACATATTTATCGATTACAAAGTTGCAAATAAGAATTCTTTATGTATATTTGTGGGTTGAAAATTACAGTTTTTATAATTAAACCTAGCCTTAATTTTCAGATAATTTATTTATTATCAATTAGATAAGAAGAAAATATTAACATAAATTAACAATATGCAAAACAAAGGTGCTTTAAAATTTTTAGCGATTGTGCTTGCGATAGCTTGTCTTTATCAGCTTTCGTTCACTTTCGTTGCGAAGCAGGTTGAGCGACAAGCGCTCGAATCTTCAGATGGCAATCCGATAGCTGAACAAGCTTATTTGGATTCTATGAAAACTCAGAACGTATACAATCTTGGTTTTATCAAGTATACCTATGCTGAGGTAAAATCAAAAGAGTTAAATTTAGGTCTAGACCTAAAAGGTGGTATGAACGTAATGTTAGAGATCTCAGTAGAGGATGTATTACGTGCGCTTTCAGGTGATTCTACTGATCCTATATTTAATGAGGCAATAGTAGAGGCTCGCAATGCTAGCAAAACTTCAGGTAGTGACTTCTTAACACTATTTGCAAATGCTTACAGTGCAAAAGATCCTTCAGGATTGGCACGCATCTATTCAACTTATGATTTGAGAGAGAGTGTATCTTCAAACATGACTAACAATCAAGTTATTGACGTTCTTCGTCAGCAAATCGACGATGCTATCTCTAATTCATATAACGTTCTACGTAATCGTATCGACCGTTTCGGTGTAACTCAGCCTAACATTCAACGCCTAGAGAACTCTAGCCGTATTCTTGTTGAGCTTCCAGGAGTTAAAGAGCCAGAACGTGTTAGAAAGCTGCTTCAAGGAACTGCATCGTTAGAGTTTTGGCCTACATACAGCAATACAGAGATTCTTCCTTTACTTCAGCAAGTTAACTCTCGTTTGGTTACAATCAACGAGGCAACTCAAGCTCTAGAGGGTGGTGAAGCTGCTCAGTCAGAAGAGGATTCGTTTTTAGATGGTATCGAGATTGACTCAACACTTATTAGTGACGATTTTGCAAAATCTATGCCTCTATTTACTCTGCTTTATCCATCGGTTAATCCTCAAACAGGTGCTGCATACGACTCTGCTGAGATAGGTAGTGCTTTTGCTAAAGATACTGCTAAAGTTAACTCGATTTTTGCAATGCCACAAATCAAGTCTATACTTCCTCGCGATTTGAAATTAATGTGGGGTGTTAAAGCTATAGATGCAGCAGGTACAGTGTATCAACTATTCGCTATCAAAGCAAACACTAAAGATGGCAAAGCACCACTAGATGGTTTATCAGTTGCTGACGCACGTGCTCAATATGAGCAAAATGGTTCAGCTTCTGTAGTATCTATGGTTATGAATGGTCAAGGTGCTAGAGTTTGGTCTCGTCTTACTGCTGATAATATTGGCCGTCAGATTGCAATTGTGCTTGATGGATATGTGTATTCTGCTCCAAATGTAAATGGTGAGATCACAGGCGGTATATCTCAAATATCTGGAGGCTTCACTTACACTGAAGCTAACGACTTAGCAATTGTGCTTAAATCAGGTAAATTACCTGCTCCAGCACGTATTATCCAAGAGGCTGTAGTTGGTCCAACTTTAGGTCAAGAGTCTATTGATGCAGGTATGTCATCGTTTATTATAGCATTTGTTTTGGTGCTAATTTATATGGTTCTTTACTACAATCAAGCAGGTTTAGTAGCTAGTATTGCTCTTATTGCCAACCTATTCTTCTTGTTTGGAGTTCTTGCATCTTTAGGTGCTGTGCTTACTCTTCCTGGTATCGCAGGTATCGTGTTAACCATGGGTATGGCTGTGGATGCTAATGTGATTATCTTTGAGCGTATCAAAGAGGAGGTTCGATTGGGCAAAGGTGTGACACTGTCAATTGCTGACGGTTTCAAAAATGCATACTCTGCAATTATCGACGGTAATGCAACTACACTTCTAACTGGTATCGTTCTTTTCATATTTGGTACTGGTCCAATCCAAGGTTTTGCTACAACTCTTATCATTGGTATCATCACTTCAGTGTTTAGTGCAGTATTTATTACTCGTTTAATCTTCGTAACACTTGTTGAAAAAGGCGTTAACGTTAAATTCTCGAACAAGCTTACTGAAAATGTATTCGCTAACACAAAAATTGATTTCGTATCATTCAGAAAGAAAGCGTATATCGTTTCTGCAACTATATTAGTTGTAATTCTTGCATCATTCTTAATGAGAGGCATGAGCTATGGTGTTGACTTCTCAGGTGGTCACGCTTATGTAGTTCGTTTCGATCAAGCAAGAACTGACTCTGAAGTTAGAACTGCTCTTGCAAATGAGTTTGATGAGAGTGTTGAGGTAAAACAGTTTGGTGAAGAGAATCAGCTTCGTATTGTTACTAAATACAAGTATGATGTAACTGACGAAAATGTAACTGATGAGATTAACGAAATGATGTATAAAGCATTATTGCCACTTTACACTACTCCAATTAGCTTTGAAGAGTTTGCTACTAACAACAATATTTATGGTGTTATTAGTTCAGATAAAGTTGGTCCTAATGTAGCAAACGATATTAAACAAAATGCAGTTATCGCTATTATATTCTCTCTTCTTGCGATTGGATTATATATTGCTATCCGTTTCCGTCGTTGGGAATGGGCGATGGGTGGTATTGTCTCTCTGCTTCATGATGCATTTATCACAATTGGTGTATTCTCTCTATTCTGGGGAGTGCTTCCATTTAACTTAGATGTTGATCAGTCGTTTATAGCAGCGATACTTACCATTATTGGTTACTCAATCAATGATACTGTGATTATATTTGACCGTATCCGTGAGTACAACGCTTTATATCCTAAACGTACATTAAAACAAAACATCAACGATGCGGTTAACTCAACTATCGCTCGTACCATTAATACTTCAGGTACAACATTCATCGTGTTGCTTACAATCTTTATCTTAGGTGGTGAGGTTATCCGTGGATTTATCTTCGCTTTAATGGTAGGTGTGTTTATTGGTACTTTCTCTTCAGTGTTTGTTGCAACTCCAGTTGCTTACGACTTTATGATGAGAAAAGCAAAAAAAGTTAAATAGCTTACTTTAGCGACTTTCACTTACATGAGCTAAAACTCATGCTTGTAGTAATAGGTTTTTATTTCTTTCTAAGAAATAAAAACCTATTACTATTACTACAGGCAAGTGCTTTGGCACATGCGGTGAAAGTCGCATCAAATCCCCAATCCCCAATCCCCAACGTCATACTCAAACTTTTTGCGTATGAACTAAATTATTGTAATTTTGCAAAACTCAATTGTATTTGAAAATTAATCGAATATCAAAATAATAAAGTTATGTATAGAATAGGTCATGGTTATGATGTTCACGCTTTAAGTGAAGGTTTACCACTTTGGATTGGTGGCGTTAAAATAGAGTGTAGCTTTGGGGCGGTAGCTCATTCGGATGGTGATGTGTTGATTCATGCAATTTGCGACTCTTTAATGGGGGCTTTGTCGCTCGGAGATATCGGAAAGCACTTTCCTGATACAAGCTATGAATTTAAAAATATTGATAGTAAAATCTTGTTAGAGCGTACAATGTCGCTAGTAAAGGCGCGTGGTTATGCAATCGTAAATGTTGATTGTACACTTGCTCTTGAGGCTCCTAAAATTGGACCATACAACTCTCATATGCGTGATGTCCTCTCTGCTATTATGTCGATATCACCAGATGATATTTCGATTAAGGCAACAACACGAGAGGGTTTAGGCTTTGTTGGGCGCAAAGAGGGCGTTGAGGCTTGGAGTGTAGTATTACTCAAAAAAAGTAATTTATTGTAATTTAAAATAATTTGCTTATTTTTGTTATCAATTCACCAGTTAAAAAATAAAATCGAAGATACACTTATGAACCAACTTGTTAGATGTTTCAATGTGCTGCTACTCTCTGTTTTGGTTGCGGGGTGTGGTGGCGTGCCAGCCAATGTGGTTGATACTAAGCAACAACCAGATATTTTTCCTGACTTTAAAGGGGTGACAATTCCTGTTAATATTGCTCCTTTAAATTTTAGAGTTGCTGATGCTGATAAGGTTGAGGTAGAGTTTTCAAATGGTGGCGAGGTGCTACTTTCGGTAGGTGGCGATGGAGTAATTGATATTCCACAAAAAAAATGGAAAAAATTGCTAGAGAGAGTTAGTGAATCTTCTCTAGAGGTTAAGGTTTATGCCAGACATGAAGGTGTGTGGAGTGGCTATGACTCTTTTGATATCTCAGTTGTTGCCGATTCTGTAGATTCGCATGTTGCATACCGTTTGATTGAGCCAGGTTATGAGCTTGGATTGCGCGTCGGATTGTTTCAACGAGAGTTGTCAACATTTAAGGAGAGCCCTATAGTTGCCCCTGAGATTATGGATAAGAGGTGTGTAAATTGTCACACTTTCCATAACTATTCGCCAACTAAATTTATGTTTCACTCGCGTATGGTTTATTCGGGAACAATTCTAGTTGATGGAGATAAGCTTCGTAAGGTAAACACCAAAACTAAAGACCTTGTTAGCCCTGGTGCATATCGCATGTGGCACCCATCTGGCAAATATATTGCCTTCTCAAATAACGAAACGCGTCAAAGTTTTCATGCATTTGCTAATAAGAAAATTGAGGTTTACGATCTTTCTTCTGATATTATGATCTATGACGTTGACAAAAATAGAGTGTTGCTAGATAGTAGATTCCAAAATAAAGAGAATTGGGAGACATACCCAGCATGGTCACCAGATGGTAAATATATGTATTATTGCAGTGCCAAGCCTACAGAAGTGCCACAAGATTTTAAAAATCTAAAATATCAGCTCTATAAAGTCGCTTTTGATGAGCAGACAGGCAAATTCTCTAAGGAAATAGAGAAAGTAGAGCTACTAGGCGATTCGTTAAAGAGCACGCTATTCCCCACCTTATCACCTGATGGTAACTATCTTCTCTATACAGTTGCAGAGTGTGGTAATTTCCCTATCTATTATGATGATGCAGATCTTAGAACTATTGATTTGCGAAGTGGTGAATTTGTTGATATGAGTGTTGTAAATAGTGATTGGTCTGATAGCTATCACGTTTGGTCATCTAATGGAAGGTGGATACTATTTAGTACTCGTCGTATGGATGGTTTATACACAACTCTTTACTTTGCCTATTTTGATAAAGATGGCAAGATGCACAAACCGTTTATATTGCCTCAGCAAGATCCCGATTTCTACACCTATTTCTTAAAGTCGTTTAATATCCCTGAGTTTGTGAGAGGTGAAATTGAGTTAACCCCTTATCAAATTAAGGAGTTGATTGAGAGTGACCCTGTACCTGCAACTCAAATACCTAACGACTAAACATTAGTGTCACATAAATAGTATCTAATCTATCGGTTTTTAAATCATGTGGACTGCACATGATAACTAAAAAATAAAACATAAATATATGAAAAAGGAATATACAATATCACTCATATTCATCATCATCTGGGCATTTTGGGCTTTCTTAGTACCATCTTTTATTCTTAACCTTGAGGCTACTAGCTTCTTTCAATTTGGCTCTAGATATTTGAATCTATATATTAACAAAATAGGAGGTTGGTCGGAGTACCTATCTTATTTCTTGCTTCAATTATACAAATATTCGCTAGTTGGAGCATTAATACAAACTCTCTTGCTTGTCTTAATGTTTTTTTCAGTGCATGGTATTGCAAGAAAGTGTGGGGCTAAGCAAAATTCAACGCTTTTAAGTTCGATTGCGGTATTGGTGCTTTTCGCTTTGCAGCACAATCCTAATCTTCTTTTTAGTGATATATTAATGATTGTATTGACAAATACATGTGTATGGTTAGCGATCTCTATAAATCGCCCAATTGTGCGTTTTGTATCGCTTGCTATTCTTTCCCCTCTCTTTTTAGCCCTATTGGGAGGCACAGGAACGCTTGTGTTTTATGTTTGTGTTTCATTGTTCGTGTATAGCAGAGAAAAGGGCTTAAAAACGCTAATTTGGTGTGTCGTGTGGATTGCACTTGCTTTGGGTTTACCATATCTTTGGCAAGAGAGTGTTGATTTGTTCAATATGGGTGATATTTATCTTCTTCATGACGATTCTAAAATTGCGGTGTTGTGCTGTTATGGCTTCTCTATCTTTTCAATTGCACTAGGTTATCTTGTCTCTAAGGTTGGAGCACTTCAGCGTACTGATTTTTTCTGGAAAGAGATGATTGCTGTAGTAGTGCTTCTTTTTGGAGCGATTTTATATTTTCCAGACAGAGAAAATGAAGGGTATCTTACAATGCAACAAGCAGCAATAGACGATGATTGGGATAGAGTATTAGAAATTGGTGACACCATTAAAGTACCTAATAGAGAAGAAACTTTTTTTATTAACCTAGCACTTGCACGTAAAGGCGTGTTGGCTGAAAAGTTATTCTATTACAATAATACGTGGGGAATTGGCGGAGTCTACTTGCCTCATAATTATGACTATACAACAAATATTGTAAATGGCGAATTTTACAGAATGATTGACGTGCCTAACGAGGCGATACATCTAATATATCAATCGTCAGTTGCATCGCATCAAGGGATGGATTTCAGAACTCTACGTCGCCTGATAGAGTTGAATATCTTAAAAGGCGATGAAGCGGTTGCACATAAATATCTATCAATCCTAGAGAATACTTTATGTAATAAAAAATGGTGTTCGAAGCAGCGCGAGAATCTCCTTAACCCCTCAGAGAATAGACGAGTATTACCATCCTCTGAGAAGGATTTCTTTGTCGGTTCGCGACCTTTTGTGCTAGACATGGCATCAATGGTTGACCAAGGTGTGACAACCTCACGCGAATATATGCTATCTTATCTGCTATTAGACAAAAAACTAGGGCAGTTTTGTAACCTATTAGTTGCTACCTACAAATCAACTGATAAGCTGCCATTAGCTTATCAAGAGGCAGTTTTGCTAGCATTAAACGCCGATCCTAACTCTATTAAAATAAATTATAAAATAGATTTAGATGTTCAAAAGCGTTTCCAAAGCTACAATGAAATAGTGAAAAAAATCAAAAACATCAAAGGCATCTCGTCACTGCAAGTGCAAGAGATGACTAAAGAGTATATAAATAGCTGTTGGTACTATTTCAACGTAGTCGAACCAATAAAAATTGACTTACGCGGTACAGTTATCCCAGAGGGGTATATGTAAGTTGTTGAAATTAAAAAAACTATGTACGTAAAGAGAAAGCTCAACCGCTCAGGCACAACCAGTGTAGTAGTAGGTGAGAAACATAAAGGGAAATATCAAAAATTGCTCACTATTGGCGTAAGTTCTGTCCCAAAGGAGATAGAGGAGTTTGTTTCACAAGGCAAGAAGTGGATTAGAAAGGAAGAGTTACGACGTAACCCTGAGTTTGATTTTGATGGTGTTGAAACAAGCGATTCTTCGGACTCATT
>JAWXTQ010000098.1:0-7954 GCA_044433405.1 Rikenellaceae bacterium | reverse complement strand
GTATTTTAATAATTTCAGTGGAAGCATTCCTGAGTCAATAGGCAATCTTGCAAATTTGGAGTACTTATATCTAAATTCTAATAATTTAAGTGGAAGTATCCCTGAGTCAATAGGCAATCTTGAAAATTTGGATGTATTATACTTGTCTTATAATAATTTAAGTGGAAGTATCCCTGAATCAATAGGCAATCTCACTAATTTAACGGCACTATATTTAGGTTACAATGAATTAAGTGGAGTTATACCAGAGTCATTTGGAAATCTTGTCAATTTGAAAACTGTGTATTTGTATTATAACTATTTAATCGGACCCCTGCCCGAAGCATTTTCAGACAACTCTACAATAGCTCAGAATGCTACAACATGGGTGTTGACACCACAATATAGTGGGTATGGATTTGATGTAACAGAAATACCATATGTATATGTATCTCCATCGGTTTTTTCTGTTTTTTCGTCATATTACTCGTATGCAACAATCTCTATAGAGACAGATAGAAGTTGGAGTGTTTCGTCAAGTGAAGACTGGTTGATATTTGATGTCTATTCTGGAACAAACAGCTATGATCTTGGGTTTACAATTAAGGCAAATGAGACATATGAAGAGCGTTCAGCGACAGTAAAACTTTATTTTGAAGGAGTAACAAAGAGTATATCCATAACGCAAGAAGCAAAAATTGATGTAGGTATTCCTGATTTTGGAGACGCAGAATTATAATAATAAACTTTTAATTTAAGAATAATGAGTACTAAAAATTTAATATATTCATTGTGTATCATCTTTTTTGCGATGATATCATGCACAAAAATTGATTTGACACTAGGTCAAGATTCAGCTAATAGCATTGATAATTCTAATGAAAAAATTGTGACCCTCACAGCAACCATTGGGAGTGAAGATACAGAGACAAAAGTTAAGGTTGATGGATCTAAGACAGAATGGGAAATAGGAGATGTAATTTATGTTGGTAAATTTACAAGTTCAACAGGTACAGATATTGCTGATTTTCCTTCAGATAATATTGTTGCGACTCTTGTAGTTACTGAAGATAATATATCAGAGGATATGAAAACTGTGTATTTTGATTTTGAAATCGACGAGTCAGGTGGAGTGTATTTGGCTATTTATAAATATGATTATTTTAATTCAGACTATAGGAACGATACAGAATACACCCAAGAGTATTTAGATAATTATGATTATGTTGGCCAGAATATATGGATGACCACAGATTTGTTATATATATACGAAGATATAGATGATTATAGTCTGATTTTTAATCATCACAGTACTATCTTTGATTTAAATTTTGAATTATCATCTGAGATCTCTGAAACATATTCTGTGAAATCTGTAATTTTAGAGATGCCTTATGAAATATATTATTACACCGCTAGTTCCGTAAAAATTACGAGACCCGAATATTTCAAATTAAATTTAGCAGTTGGAACAACGTTAAGTCCAACTAGTAGTTTTAGAGCTGTCATACCAGCATATGTTCGTTCTAGTGTGAGTTTGAGTGATGATGATGTTATGCGTATACATGTCACATATAGTGATGGCAGTTATAGTATTATCGAAAAGAGCCCTAAGACGTATTATCCAGGCGTTAGATATAGTGCAGATATTTTAATAGATCAGGTCACAATCTCGTCATCATATCTATTATTAGAAAACATGAGAGCAGGTGAACTCAGTACTATTTTTCCAAGTAGTGTAGATGGATTCTCTGTTTCAGACATAAAAATTACTGGAGCTATTGAAGATAGTGATATAAAGAACCTAATAACAGAGTTTCCTTATGCTAAAAATCTCGATCTGTCAGAAGCAGCATTTTTTAATAATATATTACCTTCTGAGACATTTTATTATGAGAAATTTCCTTCTAAAGGTGCTAATTTAATTGGGGATTTGTCTTATGTGCCAGATCACGGATACTCAATGGCTGATTTCGAAACCATCATTCTTCCATCTACATTGACAGAAATAGGATCATATGCCTTTATGGGACTTTATAAGCTCAAGGAGATTGTCATTCCTGAGAGTGTTACAACGTTAGGTACTGGTATATTGTCTTGTTGTCAGGATCTCAAAAAAGTAACCTTGCCAAGTAATATCGAGACTTTGCCACCCGAAATGTTTGCATATTCGGGATTAGAGGAGTTTACGATCTCGGATAATGTATCAAGCCTAGGTTATGCAATATTTTATAAATGCTTATCATTAGAAAGTGTAACATTGAGTAATAATATCCCTACATTAAGCTTATATACATTTGCATATACACCTATTAAATCTATCAGCATTCCATCCTCTATTAAAAGCGTACTTGCTGCTTTTTATGGTTGTACAGAATTAGAATCTGTTATATTTGAGAGTGATCCTAATGTGAGTACATTAGAATTGTCTATCTCTGGATCATTTGAAAATTGTACATCACTTAAAAGTATCACGCTTCCTGAGAGATTATCATCAATAGGCTCGAAAACATTCTCATATACAGGTATATCAACTATATATATTCCAAGTAATGTTGTTACTTGTGATTATGCATTTGCAAATGCCCAATATCTAAGTAGTGTAAATTTTGCAAACGATTCAAAGCTAGAAACTATATCGGGGAGTTTTTATGGATGTGTAGCGCTAAAAAGCATAGAAATTCCAAATACAGTTACAGATTTTGGTTATGAGACCTTTGTTAGCTGTCCGAGTCTCGAGGAGATAACTTTTGCAGAGGGTAGTATACTTGAAACAATGACGGGCTATAAATATAGTGGTGTCTACTATTCTCCATTTATAAATACCCTAAAACTTAAAAAAATAGAACTGCCAAACAGTATTACCTCACTAGGAATTGGTTTATTTGCAGAATCTTCATTAGAAGAGATAACTTTAGGTAGTAATTTATCTAACATTGGATTAGGTGTATTCTATAATTGTAAAGACTTGTCACTTATAAAATGTTATTCGGAGGTACCACCTACATTTAGCTTAAGTAGTAATTCAACAGATGCTTTTGATGGTTCAAATTCATATATGAAATTACAAGTTCCAACTAATTATCTAGATGCTTATAAAAGTGATGATATATGGAGTTTTAATTTTGCGTTAGGAGCAAGTATTATAGGTGGTTTGTAGATATGCTATATAAGATGTTAAATTATTAATATCTGGTGGAAATTGTAGAAAATTGCTCTGCCACAGATTCTAAAGGGGGAGTCCGAATAATTGGTTTTGTTCGAACTCCCCTTAATTGTAAAGCATACTTTTATAACTTATTTTGTTTATAGGCCTAAAAACACGGTGTATTATGTCCAGTGATGTTCATTGCTTAGCTTTTTTTAAGCGGTCACACCATTCTGTTTTTTTTAGTCCATGCGGTGAAAGCTGCACAAAAGCTTAAATCATTATTTTGGCATTATCACAATAATTCTATACCTTTGTAGAACTACTGGATATCTATGTGGCTATTTTTGGCTTTGGTGCTAGATGTTACTTATATTAAGGTGGGTTATTTTTGATTATCATAATGATTGGTAAAACATTAATTCTTAAAGATTATGGCAACTTTTGAAGTGGTTGGTTCTCAGGAACTACATGGTGATATAGAGGTTCAAGGTGCAAAAAATGAAGCTTTGCAAATTTTGTGCGCAGTTTTGCTTACCTCACAAAGTGTTATTATAGAGAATATACCTCAAATTCTTGATGTTTTAAGGCTGATTGAGCTTTTAAAACGCATGGGAGTGGAGGTTAATAAAATCAGTGATGATAAATATTCGTTCAAAGCAGAAACTATAGATTTTAACTTTCTAGAGAGTCCTGAATATCCAGCTGAGGTCTCTAAGCTTCGTGGTGCAGTGATGCTTATTGGGCCTATGTTGGCGCGTTTTGGTAAAGGTTACATCCCAAAACCTGGGGGTGACAAGATTGGTAGACGTAGATTAGATACTCATTTTATAGGTTTTCAAAAACTTGGGGCGAAATTTGATTTCGATAAAAATAAAGACTACTATAGTGTTGAATGTGATTCACTAAAGGGTACGTATATGCTCCTAGATGAGGCTTCTGTGACTGGAACAGCAAATATTTTAATGGCTGCAGTTTTGGCAGAGGGGCAAACAACAATATACAACGCTGCATGTGAACCCTACATACAACAGCTATGTAAGATGCTTGTTAGAATGGGGGCAAAGATATCGGGTATAGGCTCTAATTTGCTAGTGATTGATGGTGTTACATCACTGGGTGGAACAACTCATCGCATGCTTCCAGATATGATTGAGGTTGGTAGTTTTATTGGACTTGCTGCAATGACTCGTTCAGAGATAACTATAAAAAATGTCTCGCACGAGAATCTAGGTATCATCCCAATGCAATTTTCAAAGATGGGGATAGCCTTGCAGCAGCGAGGTGATGATATTTATATACCTCAACAAAATAATTATCAGATAGAGAGTTTTATTGATGGTTCAATAATGAATATCTCGGATGCACCTTGGCCAGGATTGACTCCTGATCTGCTATCAGTGTTTTTGGTAGTAGCTACGCAAGCTAAGGGTACAGTTTTGATACATCAAAAGATGTTTGAAAGTAGGCTCTTTTTTGTCGACAAACTGATAGATATGGGTGCACAGATAATCTTATGTGACCATCATCGTGCTACGGTGATTGGGCATAATCATGAGGTTAATTTAAGAGCTCAAGTTATGTCGTCGCCCGATATTCGCGCAGGAGTGGCGCTATTGATCGCTGCACTATCGGCTGAGGGAACGAGCATAATTCAAAATATAGAACAGATAGATCGAGGATACCAAAATATTGATGGTAGGCTAAACTCTTTGGGGGCTAAAATAAAACGAATCTAACTACAGAATAACAATAAATTGACAAACGAAAAGATAAATTTAGAACTCCTTGCTCCTGCAAAAAACTATGAGTTTGGGGTGGCAGCAATAAATTGTGGCGCCGATGCTGTATATATCGGAGCTCCAAACTTTGGAGCACGCAAGGCTGCATCAAACTCGGTTGAGGATATAGCAAAACTTGTTAAATATGCACACCTATTCAACGCAAAGGTGTATGTAGCATTTAACACTCTAATATATGAGAGCGAAATAGAAACAGCTCAGCGATTAGTATCATCGCTCTACGAAATTGGAGTCGATGCTCTAATTGTGCAGGATATGGCATTTGCCAAAATGAAGATTCCTCCTATAAGGTTGTTTGCTTCAACTCAAACAGCTAACATAACTCCTGAAAGGGTGAAGTTTCTTGAAGGTGTAGGTTTTGAGCGTGTCATTTTAGAGAGGGCTCTATCGCTATCATCAATCAAGCAAATATGCGAAACAACCACTATGGATGTTGAGTGTTTTGTGCATGGTGCAATATGTGTGAGCTATAGTGGAAACTGCTACATGAGTCAATACATTACTGGGCGAAGTGCAAATAGAGGAGAGTGCGCACAGCCTTGTCGCTCGGCTTACAATGTTGTTAACGACGATGATAAGGTGTTAATGCGCGATGCGCACATACTATCTCTCAAAGATTTGTCTCTATCCAATAATATTGGAGCTCTTGCGCAATCAGGAGTTAAGTCGTTTAAGATTGAGGGGCGATTAAAAGATATGGTCTATCTTAAAAATAGCGTTTCTCATTTTAATAGAGTACTTAATGAGTTTATCAAAACAGAGAGTTGCAAATATAAACGTTCATCACTTGGCAGATCTATAGTTGGATTTGAGTCAAACCCTAACAAGAGCTTTTCAAGGATGTTCACCTCCTATTTTATTGATAATAAACAACAAAATGTTGCTACCATAACCAGTGCTAAATCGTTTGGAGAGTATGTTGGTAAGGTTACTAAACTTACTCCCAAAGGCGTAATGATAGAGAAGCTTGAAGGTGTTGAGTTAATCAATGGTGACGGAATTTGCTTTGTGTCGGCAAAGGGTGAATTTTCAGGTACATATATTAATGGTGTTAAAGATAACGTTATTGAACTTGCACGAAATGAGGTGGCAACTATCGGTAGCAAAATTTTCCGCAACCACAACAAGAAATTTGTGGATATGCTAATCTCATCTACTGAGAAACGACTGCTTAACGTAGTAATTACAATCAAAGATGGAGCTATTGAGATAAGTTGCAATAATCTAAAATGGAGCGTAGATTATCAGTTTGAGGCTGCCCAAAACATTGAAAAGGCAAGCGAAGGTTTGAAACAGAACTTCTCTAAAACTGCAAACTCAATATTTGAGGTAGAGAGGGTGATTATCGAGTGTGGTACGCCTCCTTTTCTGCCTATAAAAATTCAAAATGAGCTTAGAAACTCACTCTTTGAGGCTATGCAAAATATGATTTTAGATAGCTATAACTTTCGCCACGGCAAACCTCTATCCCCAGTGACGCTAGAGGAGAGTAGTGTTAGCTACAAATATAATGTTGCAAACTCTCTCTCGCGGGAGTTTTATAGCGAATGTGGAGCGCAAACGATAGATGAAGCAGTTGAGCTTAGTGGCGATTTTGAGGGTGTTGAACTGATGCGGATGGCCTATTGTATACGTAAAGAGATGGGCAGATGTTTAAAAGAGAAACCAGATAAGCAACAACTCTACCTCACCAATAATAGCCGTCGTTTTAAGCTTCAATTTGACTGCAAAAAATGTGAAATGATAGTAACAACAACTTAAAGAGTAACAATAAATTAAACATGATACAACCTACAATACACACTCCTGATAATTGGAGTGATTATGAGCTTATTGACAGTGGAAATTTTGAGAAACTAGAGCGTTTTGGTCGCTTTGTTCTTGCACGCCCTGAACCTCAAGCACTTTGGCAAAAGAGTTTAAGTGATAGCGAGTGGGAGAAGCGTGCTGATGCCTATTTTAAACGCGACAAGAAAAGCGAGGATAGAGGCACATGGCAACTAAAACCAACAATGAGTGAGCAGTGGTTTATAAAGTATAACTACAAAAACATGCATCTTAAAATGCGATTAGGGTTAACCTCATTTAAGCATGTTGGCGTATTCCCAGAGCAAGCTGTTAACTGGAACTTTATTTACGACAATATCGAGAGGCTAAAAGCTCATCGAGATGATGTTAATGTATTAAACCTATTTGCCTACACTGGCGGTGCAACCCTTGCAGCTCGAAGTGCAGGCGCAAATGTTACCCATGTAGATAGCGTTAAGCAGGTGGTTACATGGAGTAACGAAAACTTAGAGGCTAGCTCACTCGACTCAGTGCGTTGGATTGTCGAAGATGCTCGTAAATTTGTGAAGAAAGAGGTTAAAAGGGCAAAAAAATATCAAGGTATCATTCTTGACCCTCCAGCTTATGGCCGAGGTGCTGATGGAGAGAGATGGATTTTAGAGCAAGATATTTATGAGATTCTTAATGACTGCGCCACTCTGCTAAGTGACGATGGATTTCTTGTGTTAAACCTATACTCAATGGGGCTGTCTGCGCTATTGAGCCGTGCGCTGATAAGTCAGATATTCAAGCGTGATGATATTGAGTTTGGTGAGTTATTCTTCATAGATAACTTCTCTAAAACACTTCCTTTAGGGGTTTATTCAAGGTTTAAAAGCTCTCTTAAATAACAAAACAATGGAACAGATAAAACAACTAATTAACAAAGAGGATACTCTAATGATGATTGTCCAAGAGCAGCACACTGCATCTTATGTGGGCTCTGGTGACATGATGGTGCTTGCGACACCTATAATGATTGCGATGATGGAGAATGTCGCAATGGTGATGCTTTCAAGAGTTTTAGAACAATCACAATCTTCGGTAGGTGTTGAGATAAATTGCAAGCACACCAAGGCTACAGCTCTAGGAGCGAAGGTTTCAGCAACTGCAAAGGTTGCAAAGGTTGAAGGCAGAAGGGTCGATTTTGTTATCACTGCATGCAATGAAGCTGGTGAGACGATTGGCGAGGCCACAC
>JAWXTQ010000097.1:0-8147 GCA_044433405.1 Rikenellaceae bacterium | reverse complement strand
GAGCCGCGGTTAACTCTTTGGCCTCTAGAGCCTCCGCCTCCGCCATTAAAACCACCAAAGCCACCAAAGTGACCACCAAAGATGTCACCAAAACGATCGAAGATATCGTCCATGTTGAATCCACCGCTAAAGCCGCCAGCACCGCCACCGCCAAAGCCGCCATTCATTCCGCTATGTCCAAACTGGTCGTAGCGTGATTTTTTATCAGGAGATGATAGTATATCGTAAGCCTCAGCAGCCTCTTTAAATTTATCCTCAGCCTCTTTGTCTCCTGGGTTTTTGTCAGGGTGAAATTTTATAGCCGCTTTTCTGTAGGCTTTTTTAATTTCGTCAGCCGTAGCATTTTTGCTAACGCCTAGAACCTCATAATAATCTCTTTTTTCCATCATTTAAGTTTTTTAAAGTTACTCACCAACAACAACTTTTGCAAAGCGAACAACCTTATCTTTAAGCATATATCCTTTTTCGACAACATCTATCACTTTTCCTTTTTTCTGCTCATCATCAACAGGGAATTTAGCAATAGCATCGTGAAAATCGGTGTTTAACTCCTCACCCAAAGCTGCAATCTCAGTAACTCCTTGTTTTTGCATGATATCGCTGAAACGTTTGTTTATTAGCTCAATACCGCTTCTTAGTGACTCTATATCATCACTTTTAGACATAGCCTCGCTAGCGCGGTCAAAGTCGTCAAGAATCGGAAGTATAGATTGAATTACACCCTCAGAGGCACTTCCCATAAGCTCCATTTTTTCTTTTAATGTGCGTTTACGGTAGTTGTCAAACTCGGCAGAAAGACGCATGTATTTATCTTGCCAATTCTTAACTTCAGCTGCCAATAATGTTTCTGTATCGACTGTCTCTTGCTCTTCTTCTGTCAAATTGGCAGTCTCTTCTGTGTTCTCAGAATTAGTAACTTCTTGGTTGTTGATGTTTTCGGTAGAGTTAACATCTTCATTCTTAGTCTCTTTGTGAGTTTTTTGTTTATCTTTCATCTTATGTTATATGTTTTTTATTTATTATTTCTCAAATTATGTACCAAATTATCAAGTAAAAATGTTTCGATTTTATTGGCAGAAAATTCTGGGTTATACTTATTGTCAATCATGCCTTTGCAGTTGATGCTAATTTGTTTACGACGCTCAGAATCGCCCATGATATCTAACCACTTGTGGATGGTATCGGCTAGAGATATAGAGTCGCCAAACTTGAAGAAATCGCCGCTATACCCAGCTTTTATTGCTTCAAATTCAGGCATTTGCTTACAGAAATAGTTGTGTGTAATAACAGGTACACCATAGCTCAGCGAGTGCATTGCAGTCAATCCAACATTGCCTGGACTTACAGTGATTGTTGCATTTTTAAACAGCGTTGCAATCATGCTTTCATCAAAACACTCTCCATAAAACCACACATTATCCTCTACGCCAATCTCTTTTGCGCGCATTTTTAATTTCTCCTCTAGAGGGCCAGTGCCCACAATAATAGCATTGCATTCGATGTTTTGTGCTGCTAACACTCCAAGGGCTTCAAGTAGCATATCGAGCCTTTTTTGAGGAGTTAACCTTCCTAAAAAGACAACAACTGGAGCATCAGAACCGAAGTAGTTTCGTATAAATAGCGAGTTTTCGGTGCGATCTCGGTAGAGAAGTTGCTGGTGGAGGTTTAGACTATTATATACAACTCCGATTTTGCTTTCTCTGTATCCTGTTTTTAGTAGTTGGCGTTTGCCATAATTGCCATAAAGCAGCATTCCAGAGGCTAAATTCATGTATGTTAAAAGTTTACACTTCTCTAATCGGCTTTCGTTTCCATACAATCCATGACCCCATAGAAACACCTTTTTGCCCATAATTCGAGCTAGTATTGTAAGCAGCCAGTTAGAGCGTATTCCTCCATTTGCAGTTAAAACAAAAGCGTCATATTTGCCAAAGAGCAGTTTAAACCATCCCTTTTGCCATATTAATTTAGTTCCGCTAAACTTTGGTCTTAAATAACCTTTAAAACCGCTAAGTAGAGTCAAATCCATAAGTTTGCTAATCTGCATATCTTCGTCGCTAGCAGCAAAGAAGAAGTCTACCTTTTCGGAGTTATCAAGTCTGGTAAGAATAGCTTTTCGATAGGTAGGGGCAATATTTAGCAGAAGTAAGACCCTAGGTTTACGGTGATAATTTTTAGTCACAATCTACTTTTTTTGAATCCAACTTTGGGTGGTTACGACACTCGAAGAGTCGGCAGCGAATGTGTTGACGTAGAATGTTAAGCTAGTATTTATTTCAGGTAGGCTAGCAACAACTTCAAACTGTCTATAAGAGTATATTGAGTTGAGTTGGTCACACAACACCAATATTATCAACCCCTCTTTGGTGAGGTTTAAGAATGATATTGTGCCAGTGCTATCATCAAATACAGCTTTGAAGTCTGACGAAATCTCTCCTGCAACAATACGTCCAGACATTTTCCCTTCGGCAGCTTGCGTATAAGATTCAGGAGCATAATAGGTGGTGTCGGCATAAAATCCATATCCAATAATGTCGGATGATACTATTTCGACCTCAGTTGAATCGCTTATTTCGGTACATGTGATATTATAAGTTGTGTCAATTGTGAACTTTGCACAGCCGCAAATATATAGCGTAATTAAACTTACGATAGATGTAATTATTTTTCTTTTCATAGCGCAAAGATAAAAAAACTCTTCTTCATATACAAGATAGTTTTGGAGATTGTAATAAATTTAACTATTTTGCACATCTAAATAGTTGGTTAGGTTTTTGTAATGGTAAAAAATAGGTAATAACAAATAATTAAAATTAATTGAAAAAATATGAGCGAAATTTTAAGTAAAGAGTCTATTTCTACTAGAGATTTAATTGTAGAGCAGGCCAATGAAATTGTCAACCAGATTGGGATGATGGATTTTAGAATTGATACTTTGGCTAAGGCACTAAAGATATCTCCTGGCAACATAACCTACCACTTTGCACGAAAAGATGATATCTTGTCGGCAATATGGTTTCGTTTTAACAAAGAGGTAGTTACAAATATTGATAGTTATATCACCCCATTTTTTGATGTTAAGCAGTTGTTTTTGTTGTTTCGATATTTGCTAAACACAATATACTCATATAGAGGTGTGGTTTCGTGTATATTAGGTGATTCAGGTATTGCCAAGAGAGATGAGGAGTTTAACAAAAGCATGTGGTTAGCACTTAATCACAAATACACCTCGCTAGAAACTCTTCTTGTAGATGGTGGCTACATGGTTGCAATCGACGATAAGATGATAGATAAACTCTGCTTCGAGTCGCAAGTATCTTCAATAGCATGGTGGGTAAATCACGCCTTGTCATCTAACGAGGGGGAGATATTGTCGCTAGTTGATTACTATTCGATGATAGCAATTCTTCCGCTCCGCCCTTTCTTGACCGATAAGGGAAACGAGCAGCTTATAGAGGTTATGTCGCTAGTGTCTAATGATACAAAATAGCGAACCACTTGATTATTTTTTAAAATGTATTTAAATTATTGAAATATGAACCAAAAGAATAAAGACATAATCGCCCCAAAGTCAACTAAAGATACGATACTCGAAAAATCTTTAGAGATGATTAACGATGGAGGAATGATGGATTTTAGAATAGATGTATTAGCGTTATCTTTAAATCTATCGCCAGGAAATATTACATATCACTTTGCAAAAAAAGAGGATATTTCATCCCTATTGTGGCAAAAGTTTATTGAGGAGCTTGAGGGAATTAAAAGTTGCATATCTAACATACTAGATATCAAGCAGACTTACCTGATTTTCAGAGAATATTCATCTATAGTCTACAAAATTCGAGGTTTAGCCATGTTTGTAGGTAGCGATAGTAGGGTATTGCGCGATAAGCGATATACAAAGACCAATTTTTACACTTTGAGTTACGAGCTTCTAAAAAATATTACAGAACTATTATACCTCAATGGCTACCTATATTATGGAGCAAAAGAGAATGATTTAGTGTCACAAAGTTTGATTATGCGATGGTCAATAAATAAATCTGCAATTTCGCAATCAGTCGAAAAGCTGCCAGTAAATCAAATTATTAATCAAAATGCTCTGTTGATGTTATTCGCATTTTATAATCAAATGAATGACGTAGCTAAAGCTGAGTTTGATTACATCCTAAAACGAGTTGGTGAAAAGGATATCTAGAGATTAGGCTGAACTATTATCGGTTTATCATTTAGCGGTTTTCACTTTTTTAAAAAGTGAAAACCGCTAAATGATTGGTGAGGGATATCAATGCTATTTTATAGCTTTTAGCTCTTCGGCCATTTGTAATTGGATTTTTTGAGCCTCTAGTGCTGCTGTTTTGGCGAAATTTTCGCTTTTATCAGCATATATAATTCCACGTGATGAGTTTACAAGTAGGCCACATTGCGCGTTTATGCCATATTTGCAAACCTCTTCGAGCGATCCACCCTGCGCACCTACGCCAGGTACAAGCAGAAAATGGTTAGGTACTATCTTGCGAATATCAGCCAACATTTCAGCCTTAGTAGCTCCTACTACATACATAATATTGTCGGTAGTGCCCCAAGTTTGCGATGTTTCAAGCACTTTTTCATACACTTTCTTGCCATTTTCTAGTTGAAGTGTTTCGAAATCGCTTGCTGAGCTGTTAGATGTAAGAGCCAAAATCACTGCCCATTTATTCTCATATTTTAGGAATGGTTCAACGCTATCTTTCCCCATATATGGAGATAGAGTCACTGCATCAACACCACTAAGTTCAAAAAATGCTTTTGCATACATTTGAGAAGTGTTTCCGATGTCGCCACGCTTAGCATCAGCAATAATAAATATCTCAGGATAGTTGTTTTTGATATACTCAACGCTCTTTTCGTAAGCCAACCATCCTGCAACACCGTATGTTTCGTAGAATGCAAGGTTTGGTTTATAGGCAACGCAATACTCAGCTGTCGCATCAATTATCTCTTTGTTGAAAGCAAAGATAGGATCGCTCTCAGATAAAAGGTGCTGTGGGATTTTTGTTAAGTCGGTGTCTAAACCTACACACAAAAAGCTTTTTTTCTTCTCTATTTGGTTGTATAACTCTGTACTATTCATAATATTATTTTTATTGTTCTCCTGCTGCTTTCAGACGTTCTGCATTCTCGGCAAATTGAAGAGCATCAATAATCTCTTGAATTTCACCATCCATTGCCGCTGAAAGGTTATAAAGAGTAAGGTTGATACGGTGATCCGTTACACGACCTTGAGGGTAGTTGTAGGTGCGGATTTTAGCCGATCTATCGCCTGTCGAAACCATTGTTTTACGCTTAGATGATATTTCGTCAAGGTATTTTTGATACTCAAGGTTGTAGATACGTGTACGTAGCTCTTCCAACGCTTTGTCGAAGTTTTTAAGCTGCGATTTTTGGTCTTGACACTGCACAACAATGCCCGATGGTATGTGAGTCAGACGAATAGCAGAGTAGGTAGTATTAACCGACTGTCCGCCAGGCCCAGAGGCACAGAAAGTATCTTTTCTGATATCCTCCATTTTTAGGTCAATGTCAAACTCCTCAGCCTCAGGAAGCACAGCCACACTCGAAGCCGATGTGTGAACGCGACCTTGTGTTTCGGTTTGAGGCACACGTTGCACGCGATGAACCCCCGATTCATATTTCAATACTCCATACACACCTTCACCATACACTTTAAGCACTACCTCTTTATATCCGCCAGAAGTTCCCTCACTTTCAGAGGTGATTTCATATTTCCAACCTCTTTTTTCGAAGAAGCGAATATACATTCTAAGCAAGTCACCTGCAAATATTGCAGCCTCATCGCCACCAGAGCCACCTCTAATCTCGATAATAGCATTCTTGCTATCTTGTGGATCGGCAGGAATAAGTAGCAGTTTAATCTCCTCCTCAAGAGCTTCAAGAAACGGTTCTAACTCTTCGATCTCAGCACGCGCCATTTCGCGCATCTCTTCATCCTTCTCGTTAGCAAATATATCTTTAGCCGAAGTAAGGTTAGCAAGTGCATTTTTATATTTCTCACTAGCCTCCACCACAGGCATTAATTCTTTGTAGTCTTTATTTAGTTGGATATATCTTTTCATATCAGACATCACCTCAGGCGATGTAATCTCTTGTGAGATATCCTCAAATTTTGCTTTTATACCGTCAAGTTTAGACAATATTGATTTGTCTGCCATATCTATTTCTTTTATTTTCGTGATTATAAAACTTGTGCAAATGTAGTTAATAATTTTTTCTTACACAAGTTTTGTTTCGTTGTCATACCGCTAGGTATGAAACATAAGAAATAAAATCTATTACTACAAGCGTGAGCTTTAGCTCATGCGGTGAAAGCCGCCTATCCCGACCCCCGACCCCTAACACAATAATAATAACCTATATATTTGTTTGTTCGTAAAATAGTTGTACCTTTGTGCGACTAAATGTAGTGGAGAGATTTGTTCGATTGCAACCACAATAAAAAATGCTAAACTCGGTTTTCTTACTTAAGTTTTGCATTTGGCCGTTGTTAACGACCTCTCTTTCTGCTCTAATGTTGATTTATAATAACAATTAATTTTTTTTATAATGGGATATTTATTTACATCGGAGTCGGTATCCGAAGGGCATCCAGACAAGGTTTCAGACCAAATTTCAGATGCGATTTTAGATGAATTTCTTCGCAATGATGCCTCTTCAAAGGTGGCGTGTGAGGTTTTATGTACAACAGGCTTAGTTGTCGTGAGTGGTGAAGTCAACTCATCAGCTTATATTGATATTCAAAATACAACGCGCTCAGTAATCAACAAGATTGGTTACAACAATGCCGAATATATGTTTGAGGGCAACTCATGTGGTGTTTTATCAGCCATACACGAGCAGTCTCCCGACATCAATCAAGGTGTGGTGCGCCAAAACAAAGAGGACCAAGGGGCAGGCGATCAAGGTATCATGTTTGGTTATGCATCAAACGAGACTAAAGAGTTGATGCCAGCATCATTAATGCTTTCGCACATCATTCTTGAGGTTTTAGCAGATATTCGTCGCGAAGCTGCCGTTATGACCTACCTACGTCCAGACTCTAAGAGTCAAGTTACAGTAGAGTATAACAACGATGGCTACCCAGAGCGTATTCACACAATTGTAGTCTCTACACAGCACGATGAGTTTATCAAAGGTGATGATGCAAAAGTTGCCGAAAAAGAGATGAACGATATCATGAAGAGCGACGTGCTAAACATCCTAATGCCACGTGTTAAGAGCTATTTAGAGAGCAATGGCAACGCTAAACTTCTCTCGTTAATCCACGACGATTATATCCTCCATGTTAACCCAACTGGTAAATTTATTATTGGTGGTCCTCACGGCGATACTGGCCTTACAGGTCGTAAGATTATCGTTGACACCTATGGTGGTAAAGGCGCTCATGGTGGTGGTGCATTTTCAGGAAAAGATAGCTCAAAAGTTGACCGTAGTGCAGCCTATGCAGCGCGCCATATCGCCAAAAACATGGTTGCCGCAGGAGTCTCAGATGAGGTGTTAGTGCAAGTAGCCTATGCAATTGGTGTTGCGCGCCCAGTGAGTTTGTATATCAATACTTATGGCAAGAGCAATGTTTCGCTAAGTGATAGCGAGATAGCCGACAAAATCGACAAACTATTTGACCTACGTCCATACAAAATAGTCGAAAGATTTGCTCTGCAAAACCCAATCTACTCACCAACTGCATCTTATGGCCACTTTGGTCGTGAGCCATATAGCCAAATGGCAACACTAATGGTCGATGGTGCTATGGTTGAGAAAGAAATCGAATTTTTCGGTTGGGAAAAACTAGATATGGTTGAGACTATAAAATCAGAATTCGGACTATAACCATTCGATATTACCCCTAAAAATATAGGCTGCCAAGAACTTCAGTTCTTGGCAGCCTATATTTTTTGAGTTATTGTCAGATTTAACTATTTTACTGTGCCTTGAAAATTGCAGCATTAGTTAGTTTTAGAATTGTGCCACGAAATGCAAGGCGAGTTCCGTAGGAGCTTCCACCAGATGATGATGATATTATAGTCGATACATTAACATACGACGCATATGATCCTGTAGCGCGATACATGTTACCACTTGATGTT
>JAWXTQ010000096.1:0-8151 GCA_044433405.1 Rikenellaceae bacterium | reverse complement strand
TCATAGTTTTTAAACTATAAAGATACTGAAAATCAGGGACTTATACAAATTTTTAAGACACTTATTTAATTGAATTTCATATATTTATGAGGTTTTTTTGAATTTTTGTCATGTAGTAAATTTTTTGTCTCTAAATAGTACTGATTTTATTGATATTAAGTTATTAACCTCTTTTATATAGGTAAGATAACTTTGCCACACACCTGGACTAGGAACTCCATGACATATAATATCTAGCAATATCAACCTATCATAATCTCTCTTTAAAAATTGTTTAAGTGCTACAGTTTGGCATGGAGTGCCCGAAAATAGCACCTTACGTCCACTATCTAAGAAATCACGAACTTTGATAAAACAGTTTCCAATACGACTCTGCACATATTTAGAACCTCTAAATAAAGCAACTCCCTCAATAGTTTCACACCAAGAGTGAACTACGCTCCAATCGCTATCTAATTTAGCTCCAAAAACAACACCTCCATCATCTAGTACACTCTTTGCTATAGCCGTAAACATACCTCCAGATGCGCTTTCTACCCTGATTTGTTCATCTTGATTTTTAAAGGCAATAATCTTAATAGGCTTGATATTTTCATACTCCTTCTCTATAGGGCAAACATCTTCACACAATCCACACTCAACGCACTTTGTTTTGTCTACTTTAGGATAGAAAAAACCTTCGCTGTCCTGATTAAATAAGATGCATCTTTGGGGGCATATCTGAACACACGCCTCACAACCATAGCATTTTCCTTTATTTACAAGCTCAATCACAGCTATATTTTTTGTTTAATTTTTCTATTTTTTGATATTTTTTTTAATCATACCCACATTCTCATATCCTATAGTTTTTACAATCAACTCCTTAGCCTCATCTATGCCAAAGTCACTAATATGTAGTTTTTCGATGTTTCTTATTGCTTTTAGCGCTTCACTCTCCTCTTCACTATTTGTAAATACCTCAAACACCATTGGGCTGTCGGTTAAAGTTGGGGTTAAAAAACGTGGGTAGATTTCGTTAAACTCCTCTTTGTTTGATGCTGTCAGATATTCGAATCCAAGAGCTAAACTATAATCTTTTACTAATTTAGAAGATTTATTACCATAATGCTCAGCAGCAGCTATATATAAATCTGCACTATCACCAAATATGATTGCATTATGGTCGTAGTTTTTAAATTCTGTTCCTTTGCCGTTATTTACAAGCAAAATACGTACATTGTTTTTAATATGTCGATTACCAACCACATTCATATCGTAAAAGAACGATAAATCACCCATTACAATATAGCATAATTTATCGCTATCGTTTAGTGATGCACCTACTAATGACGAAAGAGATCCATCAATGCCAAATCCTCCTACATTTGCCATTGAACTTACGCTCTGCGGAAGATCAAACATGTTCCAAGCACGCAGTGAGTTTAATATTGCTAAATGTAATATTGAATTATCTGGAATAAGGTGAGATATTTGACTGGCAATCCATAGATTTGAAAATGGAAGTTCTGGTATTGAAACTCTAAGCTCTGTTAGCTTCTCTTTGCATAGATTGTAATATGAGCTCTCTTGAGAGGTTGACTTTGTGTAGTATTTAAAAAAAGTGGCTATTGGCATCTCAAAAACATGGGTTAAGTTTCTAAAACGATCCCTAAGCTCTCCATCTTCACTTACCCTCCATGTCTTACCAATTTTAAACCTGTCTATACCATAATATTCTCCCGAAATCTCACCAATTTGTATTACAAGGTCTGGAGCGAATTTATCTTTTTTGATATTTCTTTGAGCATCTACAAGACTGAAATTTAGAGCAAATTTGCCACGGTAACTACTTGTATGATCACAAAAGAGCAGAGAATTATTGGTTGCACAGAAATTTTCAATTGATGCTACTTCCTCCTCGCTCATCTTTGCATGTGAGCCAACAAATATTGCAACTCTACCCTCTGGCAACTCTGGAAACTTATCATATGGCGTTATACGATCTATCTTTCTGTATTTTGGCAACTCTACAATATCATATTTACTGCTATAACCCGTTTCGAGATTGATATGAACTGGGCCACCACCATGCCGTCTACATTCAAGCAGAGCATTATTCACCTCTATTTCACTCGCCCACCTGTCAGTATCATCTTTAACAATTCCTATATTTGTTGAATATCTAACTACATCTGAAGGTGGTGCTGATCTATCAGTTACCTGAGCTACTAAATGGCCTACTACTGACGATATTTGAGAGGATGTGATCGCAATTATTGGTAGTTTTCGATAGTATGCCTCTGTAAGAGCAGACATATAATTTCGAGAAGAGGTCGCACCTGTACAGTTTATAACCACCGCCTCTCCAGACTCAGCAGCTAACCCACAAGCGATATATGCGGCTGAGCGTTCATCTACTGATGAATATATTTCAAAAAAAGAATCTTGCTGAACGCTGGCGAGGAATGTTAGATTTGTTGCCCCAGGCGAAGCTATAATTTTTCGAATACCATACTGTTTTAGTAGTGATATAACTATTTGTACATTCTTCTCATCTGTATAGTGCAAATTTTTATTCATCTGAAATATAATTTAACTTTGATAATATTTTGATATTCGCGGCATCAATTATGTGTTTAAACGAGGAAACACTATTTTGCGCAACACATTTTTAATAAATTGTCTCTCCGCATTATTGCAACCAATACAATATACAACTAATGATGTTATAATTATTGATATAACAGTTGTTGTTATTAATTGAATAAGATCGTTATTGGTGTAATATACAATAATAATTGGACATATTATAGATAGTAGTGTTACGTATATTATATTGAAAACAACTTTGCAAACAAAATCTCTTGCTGATAAGTTTATCATACCTCTTAACATATAAAGCCTCACTACAAAACAGCATATCGACACAAATATTGCAACAATCGTTGTCGCCTCTGGGATTGATCCCATTTTATAAAAAAGATAGGTAAGCGGAAGATTTAACAACCCTACTCCTCCTACTGTTATTTGATAGTTGCGAATCTTACCTGTTGCTGCCATTGCCTGTATCAATGGCTGAGATATAGTATCAATCAGACAACAGATAATAGTTAATTGTACAAACGAACTAGCGTGTGAAGGTACATCTTTCAACCAAATTGCCAATATATAATCTGTATTTAACAAGACAGGTAATGCTACTAAAAATAATATGTAATATGAGAACCTTGAGCCTCTATAAACAAGACTCATCATATAAACACTATCGTTACTAGCAAATGATTTAATAATCTGTGGTGCAAGCGCAGTGGTAAAACCAACAGTAAACCTCATAACAGCACTACTAACTTGTTGAGATATTGCTACTGCTGCATTAACTAAAGGCCCATAAAATAGGTTTATTAATATTACACTTCCCTGTCCCTTTAAGGTAGCTGCACTTGTGCCAATAAAATTCCAACCCGCAAAATTAAATAGCTCATTAAATATTTCTCTGTTAAATTCAACACGGAAGTTGCGATATTCACTTAAACGATATTTACAGAAAAGATAGTAGACTATTGAGGTAAAAATACTAATACAAAGTGATAGTAGTGAGTAAAATATCAATTTGTCGATGGGCGAGCGAACTATGGCGTATGCTATAAATAATTTAGAAAAAGCCTCAATAATTGTAATCCATGCATAAAACGACATCTTCTCATGAGCAATAATACCAGCATTATAAGGCACTATTAAAAGAGATAGCACACACGTAATAATCGAAATATGGTAAACCCATTGCGCGGCATATAGCCTATCAGGGGGTATTACTAATCTGTTTTTAACAAACCAAATCCCTATTGTTTCGCTTAAAATGACAATTATTAAGGATATTATTATTTGTATTAAAACTGATGATGATATTACCTTACCTAGCTTATCTATATCGTTTTTACCTAATTCAAAGGTAATAAATCTGCTAATTGAGGATGATAACGAACTAGATATTAGAGAAAACATACCTACCACACCCCCAAGGACATTTTGTATACCAAAATCCTCTACTCCTAGCGCACCAAGGATAATTCTGCTGGTGTATAATCCGACAAGCATGCTAATGAGCGTACGGACATACAACATCAGTGTGTTTTTTACAATACGTCTATTTTTCTGACCCGTATCCATATCCATATCTATGTCCGTATCCATAACCGTATTTTCCATATCCGTATCCGTAACGCCCATAGCCATATTTACCTTTAGTGTAATCAACCCCATTTAGAACTAAACACATATTTTTAACCCTCTTAGAATCATATAATGTTTGGAGCTCTGGTAACTCACGTTTATCCATCAATCCCGAACGCACAACAAAGATAGTTGTATCACAATGCTTTTCGATAATTGATGCATCAGGAACTATCTCAATTGGAGGACAGTCAAACAATATATAATCATACCGACCTTTCAACTCCTCAATCAACAAACTAAATTTATCAGTAAGCAGTAACTCTGTAGGGTTAGGAGGCGTAGTACCCATTGGCAATACATCTAGATTTGGGTGCAACGATCCTTTTATGATTACACTATCAATATTATCTACTTTACCATTTAAGAAATTCACGCACCCTAATTTAGGAGAGTCAACATAACTACTAAGCGTTCCTCTACGGAAATCTCCGTCAATAGCAAGCACCTTAACCTGTTTTGAGGCTAAGCTTATTGCTAAATTAATAGAGATAAAGCTCTTGCCACTTTTAGGATGGAATGAGGTTGTTAAAATAGACCTACACTCTTTTTTGTCGGTGACTATAAAATCTAGGTTTGTACGAATCATACGAAGCGACTCACCAATATTATCACGCTTATTTATTGATATTATTTTACGCTCATCTTCAACCTCTTTTCTGAGCAACTTTCTTTTAGGTTTAATAAGCGGTATAACCCCTAAAAATGGAATTGTTAAGTTATTTAAATCCTCTTTTGCATTAACCGTAACATTCATTCCCGACTTAACTATCAGAAATAGTATAGGAAGTGCAATTCCAATAACCAAAGATAGCAATAACACCACTTTGCGTTGAGGCTCTACAGGCTCATCACTACCCTGTGCATAAGATAATATTTTTGTATTATATGCTGTAAATGCTTGATTTAACTCATTTTCCTCACGTTTTTGAAGCAAATAAAGATACAACCCCTCTTTGATAGTTTGCTCTCTGCCTGTTGAGAGTAGATAGAGCTCTTGGTTTGGGTTGTTTGATAATCTTTGACGAGCTAGCAACTCCTCCTCTTGTGCATATTTTATCTGCATCTGAAGAGTCGTGATATGGTCATTCAAAGAGAGTACTATAGACTCCTTTTGGTTAGACAAATCGCTTATCATCCCCGAAACAATAGGATTTTTAACGCTACTATTCATTAGCAAAGCATTCTTCTCAATAAGCAGCTCATTGTACTTAGCTATCTGCCCAGCAATAACCGCCGACTCAATACCCGAATTGATTGGCAGTTGACTATCACTTGTCAATTTATCCTCAATATACTCTAATGTATATTTAGCCATGGACAACTGATTATTAAGAGCAATTTGCTGTTTTAGAATCTCGTTTGATGATTGAAGATTCATTCCTGCTACAGCCTCAACATTTGGGAGAAGGTTTTCACTTTTGTAATTTGAGATACTTTCATCAACTGCTCCTAGCTCCTTTCCTATGATATCTAGACGCTCATTTATAAAATTTGTAGTGCTCAGGGTAACAAGATTCTTATCTTTTATCCAATTCTCATTATACACTGAGATTAGAGTATTTAGAATATCGGTCGCCTTAGCGGTAGAACCCAGAGTGATACTCATATCAATTATCGAAGCCTTTTCCTCTTTTAGTCGCACATTTAGTGCCGAGGCATAACCTCTAGCAGCGGAATAAGTGTTAGTTTTTGAAAATGAATATGTATTATTGGCGATGCCATTTGACAGATTTGCACTCTTAGCAACCACTATCTCACCTGCACCACAAGCAATCGGCTTATTAAATTCTCCTTTTGTTAACACTTCGATTTCAACACCATTTACCTTAAACTCTTCAAGATTAAAGCTATTATCATCAACAACATTTAAGACAAACGAAATTTTACTATCTACTAAAGCATCATCAACTACCACTTTAAAGGGCGAACTGCCATACAAATCAACCCACCTTAAATTTCGGAATTTAACAGCATAATTATAATTAAGCGATAGTCGTTTTACAACCTCTTCCATTAAATCAGGGGTAGTTAAAACTAACATCTCATTATTGATATCCGTATTGTATTGCACCAATCCCATATTTTCGAATGCAGAAACATCACCAAAATTTGATTTCCCTGCCGACTCACTCTTTATTAGGATAGATGCAGTACGGGTAAAAACTGGAGGAGTAATTACAATATATACTATCCCTACAGATAAACACACTAGTATAGATCCTATAAAAATCCATAAATTACCAATAAACATCTCCCATACATCACGTATAGTTAAGTATGATTTGTCGTTACCACCCATATTATATTAAAATTGAAGCGTTATAAATATTATACGATTACTAATTTGCAATTAAGACTATCAAAGTTGTCATAAATGAAGCTATCGAAATCCAGAAAGAGGTAGACTTAACTGTATTTCCATTAACTGTTGACTGATTAGTCTTAACTGTATTGGGCTCAACATATATCACATCATTTTGCTGAATATAATATGCTGGTGAGCTAAAAATATCTTTTGATTTTAAATCCAACTGATAAGTTATTAGTTTACCTGACTCAGTACGCATTAAGAAAACTCTATCCCTCATACCGTTTATTGTCAAATCTCCTGACATACTGATTGCTTCAAGTATAGATGTTTTTTCATTTAATATTTCGTAACTCCCAGGACTATTAAACTCACCGATAGTCGAAAATTTTAGGTTATCAAACTCAACTGTCACTATAGGGTCATTTAACATTCCGCTAGATACAATTCTCTCCTTTATATCGGCAATAATATCCTGCTTTGTCATTCCCGCAACCTTTATCTTCCCAAATATAGGAAAATCTATCTCACCATTAGAGTCTACAGTGTAACATAACGAATTATTTTGCCCACTATATGAACTGGTAGTTCCATTTGCTGATAGTTGGCTTCGCGATAAGTTGAAAATCGCTGCAAGCGATGGTGTTGTACTCGACACATATATCGAAATTGCATCGTTAGGCTTAAATCTGATTTCACCATCAGCAACTAGCTCTATCTTCTCATTTATTACATTATCTTGCAGGTAAATAACCTTCTTCTGCGTGTTACATGATATAAATATCATAACACACACAAGCACTTGTAAAATTGATCTCATTTATTGAATGTTTTTTATCAAAAAGAGCACTCTCGCACTCCTATATTTTTTCTATTAATTCGGCATCAATAGTTGCCATCGCCACTGCAATCACACCCTCAATGCTTACTACAACTCGTTTATCTCTAGCTCCCTTAATCTTCATCAGCACTCCTTCATAACCCATAAAATCACCACCAATTACCCTAACTCTACCCCCCTTTGAGAGCACAACTGAAGATAAATCGAGATATTGTATTTTATCAAGAGAATTATTTGTCAAGGTGATAAATTGATTCATATCACCATCTGGTATGATAATTGGGATTAGGCTGTTACCATCCTTCATGAGGCGATTGTGAATAAAATCAGCTTTGGATTTCATTTTTTGAAGTACATCCCCATTTGCTCGCATAAATATCAAGTTGTTTATTGCAGGTTTACAAACAAGCTGTTTCTTTCCATTTTTAACCACTATGTGGCGTTGCATGGGAATGAAGTTTTCAACCTGGTGCGCATCTAATAACGCCTTAGCTTTCAGCTCTCTTTTGTAGGTTGTTTTCATTGCATACCACACAGTTGTGGGATTTGTATAATCTATCATATTTTAAAATCTGGACATAAAGGGTAGTCTACCTCACCTAGATATATACCTAAGTAACAGTCAATTAGAACAGCAATTAAACCAATACATGTATTCTCACTCAATGTAACCGTCTCCACGATCACGTCTTGACACAATCTGAGTAATTTCAGACCTTTGCATCAAATAAAAAAGATGTAATTATGGTATTGAATATCGAAGAAAATGTGCGATTTTACTGCTACA
>JAWXTQ010000095.1:0-8234 GCA_044433405.1 Rikenellaceae bacterium | reverse complement strand
GGAAATTTGCTCTGCCGCCTGCTTTTACCCTAAAATGAGATTCTAAAGTACAAGGAGTACTCCGCGAACTCATTTTAGTGCAAAATCAAACGACATACCAAATTTGGGCGGAGGTTAAAGTGAAGTTTATTTTTGTAAGCCCACTGTTTTGAGTTTTTGTATAATTTACTGATATTTAAATACTTACATTAATATATCATTTTTTAGTGGGACACCAATAAATTTTAACATCTATCGTATGGTCACAAGAGTGAGCCAAACATCATGATACTAATATTTACTCCAATCCACCCACAATGAGCTATCATATCTCCATGAATCATTAAGCGCCTCTTCTAAAATCTTTCCAGAAAGCACCATTAATGTTGAGTCTGGAGAACTCGCTTTAATACAATTTGCATATCCCTCTGGAATACAAACAATTTTACTATTTTCTTCTGTTAGCTCTACAATTGTAGCTTCTAAATCTTCTGATGGAGTATCCCAATCGTCAATTTTCACAAAAGCCATTGTAAATGAACCTTTCACACAGTAGAACCACTTCTTCTCGTGCTGATGTCCATGCCAACCTCTTATAACCTCGGTGTTTTCGTGATGGATAAAATAGAATCTCTCAACGCCTGGGAATCTAAAATTGTTTAACGAACAAATCTTTCCTCGGTGATCTGCAAATACTTCACCCTCAATAATTTTAATTTCACTGTTTGCCATAAAATTGCCTTTAAATTTTGTGTAAAATTAGTTAATTATTTTTTAATATTCAAATTAATATTTCCTCCAAACCATTTTATTGATAACTCCCGTATAGCTTTGAATTATCTTAACTACTTTAGTAGAGACGTTCTCATCTATGTAATTATCAACATCTAGTGCATTATCGCCATTTTTGTTCATCTCAACGGCCAAATCTACCGCTTGCAACACCTGCTCGGTTGTTATTCCTGCCAATATAAACACTCCTTTATCTAAAGCCTCTGGACGCTCGGTAGATGTGCGAATGCACACTGAAGGGAAAGGCATATTTTGGGTATTAAAATAGGCACTCTCCTCAGGCAAAGTTCCACTATCTGAAACCACACAAAAAGCGTTCATCTGCAGGTTGTTGTAGTCGTGAAAACCTAGCGGTTGATTTTGTATTACGCGCTCGTCAAACACAAAACCACGCTGCTCAATAAACTTCTTTGCACGTGGATGACATGAGTAAAGAATTGGCATGTCGTATTTCTGAGCTATTGAATTCACTGCATTCATCAAATTTAGAAAATTGGATGGATTGTCAATATTCTCCTCACGGTGAGCTGAAAGTAGAATATACTTCCCTTTTTCAAGAGAGAGTCTTTTTAGTACATCACTCGACTTTATACTATCAATATTTGCCGAAAGAACCTCTGCCATAGGTGAGCCAGTAACATAGGTACGCTCCTTCGCTGTTCCCTCACTGTTTAAATAGCGACGTGCATGCTCACTATAACACATATTTAGATCGGATATATGATCAACGATTCTTCGGTTTGTCTCCTCTGGTAGATTCTCATCAAAACAGCGATTTCCTGCCTCCATATGGAATGTAGGTATGTGAAGTCGTTTTGCTGAAATAACTGACAAACATGAGTTGGTATCTCCAAGCACCAAGAGTGCATCAGGCATCTGGCTAACCATTAAACTATATGATTTTGCAATGACATTGCCCATAGTCTCACCCAAATTATCGCCCACTACATTTAGGTAAAAATCTGGCTCACGCAACCCTAAATCTTCAAAAAACACTTGATTTAATGAGTAGTCATAATTTTGGCCTGTGTGCACCAATATGTGATCAAAATATTTATCACACTTTTTTATCACCTCAGATAAACGGATAATCTCAGGACGAGTACCCACTATTGTCATTAACTTTAATTTCATTGCTATATATAAATTTATCTAATACAACTCTCTGTTTACTTTTTCGAAATAGACATCTGGGTTTTGAGCATCAAAAAGCTCATTACACCACATGAAAGTCACCATATCTGTATCACCCAAATTCTCTATATTGTGGGTGTAGCCTGTTGGTATATCAACCACCTCTATCTTATCACCTGACACAAAGTACTCAATAATCTCACTACTAGCATCTCTCATATCTCTAAAACGGATAACCCCGCGACCACTCACAACAACAAATTTCTCATTTTTTGTGTTGTGCCAATGCTCGCCTTTGGTGATATGGGGTTTTGAAATATTTACTGAAAATTGACCTCTATTTTCGGTGCGAATTATCTCGGTGAAGCTGCCTCTCTGATCGACATTCATCTTCAAAGGGTAACTAAACTTATCAGTAGGAAGATAAGATAGATATGTAGAGTAGAGTTTCTTCTCAAAGGCATCTCCCACATTAGGAACAGCGATAGTTGTGCGACTCTCCTTAAATGAGCGAAGCAAATCTACAATTCGCCCTAATGTCACAGTGTGAGTAACAGACACCTTACAAAACTCACCATCGCGAGTTTGATTACCTGATAGCGCAGCTATTAACTCATCAACAACATCATCAATGTAGGCCAACGTCATTTCAACACTAGCATCATTAACTGTAATATCTAATCCACTAGCAATATTATTGCAGAATGTAGCTACTGCACTATTGTAATTCGGACGACACCATTTTCCAAATAGGTTGGGAAAACGATATACAAGCACCTCTGCACCACTCTCTTTGCTATAGTCAAACAATAATTCCTCACCTGCACGCTTCGACTCTCCGTAAGGATTGTCTAAAAGTGCCTGCACAGACGAAGATATCATTACTGGGCAAATATTATTGTGCTTTTTGAGCATATCAATCATATCTGAAGCAAAGCCAAAATTACCTGTCATAAACTCCGAACTCTCTTTAGGGCGATTCACACCTGCAAGATTAAAGACAAAATCCGCATTTTTACAATAAACATCCAACTCTTCATAACTGCTATCAACATCAAACTCAAACACCTTAATGTCAGATGATAGTTTGTAGTTATTGGCTTTGCCGCTCTGGATATTGTGAAGTTGCGCTACCAAGTTTCGACCTACAAAACCTTTTGCTCCCGTTACAAGTATGTTCATTTTATTGGCTGTTGTTGTTTATATCGTCTTGAATAAATTTAAGTTTCAAGAGTAGTTTTTTCATCTGCTCCACGTCTAGTCTAACAGTGTTGTGCGAGTGATAATCCTCTATTTTTGATAGCTCCTCATCGCCATCAGAGAAAAACTTATCGTAATTCAAATCCCTATTATCACACGGTATACGGTAGTAATCACCCATGTCGATTGCTTTTGCCATCTCCTCACGTGTCACCAATGTTTCGTATAGTTTCTCACCATGTCTTGTGCCAATACATTTTATTGAATTATCAGCATTATATAACTGCTTTAGCGACTCTGCCAATACACTAAGCGTTGCAGCTGGGGCTTTCTGCACAAACAAATCACCATTTTCGCCATTTTGCCACGCATAGATAACCAAATCAACCGCATCGTCGAGAGTCATCATAAAACGAGTCATATTCTCATCAGTAAGAGTTATTGGCTCACCTAGTTTAATCTGTTTAACCCACAGAGGAATTACAGAGCCTCTAGAGGCCATAACATTTCCATATCTAGTACAACAAATTTTTGTTGATGTTGTTGTGTCGTCGATTACTGCGCGCCCTTTGGCAATAGCAACCTTCTCCATCATTGCTTTAGAGATTCCCATTGCATTTATAGGGTAAGCCGCCTTGTCAGTTGAGAGTACAACCACGTTTTTAACGCCATGCTCAATTGCTGAATTAAGAACATTTTCTGTTCCTAACACATTTGTTTTAACAGCTTCAACTGGGAAAAACTCACATGAGGGCACTTGCTTCAAGGCTGCCGCATGAAAAACATAATCAACACCTCTCATTGCGGTATCAACAGAACTTTTCTCTCTAACTGTACCTATATAAAACTTAATTTTGGGATTCTGTAATTTGTGACGCATATCATCTTGTTTCTTCTCATCACGCGAAAATATTCGTATCTCTTTGATATCTGAATCAAGAAATCTATTAAGCACAGCATTGCCAAATGAACCTGTACCGCCTGTTATCAATAATATTTTATCTTTGAATATAGACATAATTACTAATCTATTTTTAATTTTTCTTTATACAATTTAATATAGTCACCAAACCTATCATCTCTATCAAAATTAAGCTCTGCTCTCTCTCTGCATCGTGCCGATAGCTCCTCTTTTGAGAGGTGATATATAGTGTTTATAGCTGCGCAAACTGCCTCAATATCGCCTTTTTTAACAACAATACCACAACTTTGATCTATCGACTCAACACTACCTCCTGTTTTGTAGGTTATAACAGGTGTTCCACAAGCTAGAGCCTCAAGATTGGTAGTTGGGAAGTTGTCTTCGTAAGTCAAGTTCAAAAACACATCCGCAACCGAATACCACTCTGCTAACTCTAGAGTGCTATTTGTTCTCTCAAGTGCTATAATGTTGTCGGGCAATCGTTTTTTGTCTTTTTTGCTAACTCCAATCAACACAACAACACTATTATCATCTAATTGCTTAGAGAGCTCAACAAAATCACTCAGCCCCTTGCGCTCCTCCCATATACTAGCTACTCCTAAAACGACTCTCTTGTCAAGTATATTGTACTTAACTTTTAAATCGCTATCAGTTGGTTTAAATTGATTTAAATCTATTCCATTATGAATCATCTTAACTGAATAACCTCCTAAAAACGAACTCCCTACCAAACCTTTCAGCCAATTAGAAACAGGAACTAGTGTTAAATCATCTACAAAGCTAAACAATCTTTTCTTATCATCATAGTTTTGTGCGGAATTATCCAGAACAAAACTTACTGGATAGGTTCTCTTTTGAGGACAAGAGCTACACCTATCTCTCCATTTCTCACAACCTACATATTCAAAATAGGCACAATGTCCTGTAAAGCTCCAACAATCATGCAGAGTCCAAACCACCTTTATGTTGTTAGATTTGATGTAATCAAACAACATCTCAATATTGATATAGTACCCATGAATATTATGAAGATGAATTATATCGGGCTTAATAACATCCAACTGTTTTAAAAACTCAGCTGTTGCACGTCGACTATAAAACCCTGATCTATCACTAATTCGCGACAAGATGCCATGTAAAAAAGAATCCAATTTCGAACCTATCTTAATCGTCACCGAACTACTAGGATTCTCATATCTACCAAAAGCAATATAAGACTCCCAACCCTGCGCAATAATTAACTTACCAATCCCCTCGGCTATGCGCCCAGTAGAGCCCCAATTACTGGTAGAGTTTATTTGAACTATTCTCATGGTTACAACTAAAATTTAAACTATCTCCTTTTGTTTCACTAATAAACTAACCGCATAAACTGAACTTAACATACCTAGTGTAAACGAAAAAGAGCTCATCATATCTCCGCGAAGCATAAAAAACAACATTCCTAACAAGATGAGATATTGTATTTTATATCTTACGCTATTGTTGCTACGCTGCCAGTAGCTTATGTCAAGTCGCTTAACAACAAATGCCATGATCACCACAAATACAACAGATCCAATCAATCCAAAATTGACATAACCCTCAGCTAGATATGGCATTGATATATTATTAAAAGTAAAATCTAAATCCTCCGCCATTTGATAACCACTACCAACAGGCTTGTCTGGCCATATCGAGCGGGGCAAAAAGAATAATAAAGTACCTAAAAGCTGACGGCCATAGCTGATATAGTCGGTAGAAATTGCAGTCATAAAGTTTTGATAAGCATCAAAGTGCCCCTCCAAAAACATCGAAAAATCAAGACCTAGCTTGATATTATCAGAATTTTCAAAGCTCCTAAAGCTATTTAAAAGCGGAAACACTACAAGCAGTCCCAAAATAAGCGCAAGTGAGAAGTTGAAGTTTCGTCTGAGCATAGGCACCATTATCAAGGCAATAGGCATATATAAAGCCGCCGCTTGAAACCTAGCAACCGCAGTAGGAGCTAGAGTAAAAAATGCTATCATAAACAGAATCACCTCAAAAAGGCGTCTCTTTTGGCTATTGAATGTGTAGTATATAAATATAATAATTGGAATAGGCCTGATAAAAAACGAGGTAAGAAGCCCCATTACCTGAGAGGTTGATTGCCTCTGCTCACCAATCACACCCCTAAAGAAAAGGAGTAAAACACTAAAATTATTAATGTAGAAAACGAACAAAAAGACAACAAACGAGACAGCTACAAGTAGATAGGTCTGTTTTTTGGATATAATAAAATCATCTTGCTCTATGCAACTATTATCGCCATGCAAAAATTGTTCATACTGCAAATTGGTGTGGCGATAGACAATATTAAAGAGCAAAACGAGCAATATTACAAGAAAATTGGTCGACAAATATGAGTACTCAAGAATGTGATCTGCACCCCAAAATAGTGTATTATATTTAAATTGCAACCAAGGTGCTATTCCTAAAAAAAAGAGGGAGAAAATATTAAATATTTGCCCCAATGAGAATGAAGGTTGACCATCTCTGAATATGTTGTATGAGGTGAATAAAATTGTGAATATGAATGTAGAATCAATAAGAAAATTACTGTTTACATCTGGCATAAACAGGATAAAACCAACAAAAAATACTATGGTTGCATATATCAAAATTAACTTCAACTTATCTACTATTTTATCTGTTAACTACCCTACAAAACGACAATTAACACCCAACCTCTTTAAACCCTTTGGGTTAATACATTTGAGTTGGATATTGTGTGTTTTCTCTAATTCTCTTAGTTATAATAACGTGAATTATCGACCAAATCAATACATCTATAGCAACAATAACATTTATTGAGACGATATTGGTTAAAATAATATTCACTACCACAAAAAATAGATTTAAAAGCAATAACACTTTTAATGCCTCGCGCGAACTCATTCCCAAAGCTAGCAATTTGTGGTGGAAGTGGCTCTTATCAGCAATAAATAGAGGTTTGTGCCTCTTATATCTATAGAGAATAACTCGCACTACATCAAAACATGGAATAATCAACACTGTGAATGCTATCGAAGGGAAATAGTCACTAGCTATTATCAAATCATCGCCAAACTCTAGCGGTGCATTCCATAATTTTATGGTTAGAAAGCTCAATATAAAACCGATAATAAACGAGCCTGAATCGCCCATAAATATTTTAGTTTCGCTACGTTTTCTAATTCCTAATAGGTTGTTATATAGGAACGACATCACCACCCCTAAAGTTGCAAAAGAGATTATAACATATAGACTTTGGAAACTAACAGAGAATAGATATCCAAAACAGAACAGCGCCATAATAGAAAGCGACGCAGCCAACCCGTCTATTCCGTCGATTAAATTTATTGCATTTGTGATGAACACTATAAGAACAAGGGTTAAAGGAATTCCTACATAAGAGGGAATCTCCCATATTCCTAGTAAACCATTAAAACTATTAATGTATGTACCTGATAAAACTATTAGTGCAGAGACAAAAATCTGTAGAGCAAACTTTCGATGATATTTCAATCCGATTACATCGTCATATAAACCAGTGATAAATAGGATACAAGTAGCACACATCTCGATAATAAAATCGTTTGTGTAGGTATAAGTGGCTATGCCGAAAATATTAGATAACGAAGTACATAAAAACACTGAAATGAAAATTGCAGGCAAGAAGGTTATGCCGCCTAATCGACTAGCACTCTTAGTGTGAATCTTTCGATGGTCAATACCATCCAAGAACTTCTTCTTAAGTGATAATAATACAATTTTTGGCAAGCTAAGAGAGACAAAAGCACTGCTTATTATTGTAGCAATCATAACTACGAATATCTCATTTGTATTTAACATATACTAAAATTGTATTTATTTTTTTATTAATCTTTTTCATTTACAACCGTTACAATCACACATCTGCAGGCAACATGAGATCTTCACACACCATAAAAAACAAACATAAAAAACCATCTCTCAAAAAACATGCAAATTTTATGTAATTTATACTATTTTCAAACTTTATTAAGCTCCAAAACCAAGTACAAAGGTAGTGAAAAATTCTTAATAAAAAAATAACACAAAAATGGTTTACTACATGACAAAAATTCAAAAAAACCTCATAAATATATGAAATTCAATTAAATAAGTGTCTTAAAAATTTGTATAAGTCCCTGATTTTCAGTATCTTTATAGTTTAAAAACTATG
>JAWXTQ010000094.1:0-8386 GCA_044433405.1 Rikenellaceae bacterium | reverse complement strand
CCCTCGCATCCTTGCTCTTGCTGAGGTTGCTTGGAGCAACGAAGAGCGCAAATCATACGATAACTTCCGCGAGCGCGCATTGGTTGAAAACAACTACCTTGACTCTAAAGGATATAGCGTTTTCGATTTAAAAACCGAAATTGGCAACCGCAAAGAGGCCTCAGAGGAGAAACAACACTTAGCAGTAGGCAAAAAAGTAATATACAATGCACCATTCAACACATCATACCCAGCAGCAGGTGAATCGACACTAACTGACGGACAATATGGTGGATGGACATATAGCGATGGCAGATGGCAAGGATTTATCTCCGCTAAACGCCTAGACGTAACAATAGATCTTGAAAAAGATACAGACATCAGCTCTATTTCTGCCGACTTCATGCAAGTTGTTGGACCAGAAGTGTTTTTACCAGTAGAAGTAATAATTTCAGCTTCTAGTGATGGCCAGACATACGAAACTCTATATACTGCAACTCACGAGATAAACAAAAGTAGCGCAGTTGTGTTTGAAAAGCACCTTTGGAGTGGAACTTCAAAAGCTCGTTACGTACGCTTTGAAGCAAAAGCAAGCCGCGAGATTGGAGGGTGGATATTTACTGATGAAATTGTTATAGAGTAACTTAAACTCTATTAATAGCTGCTAAAGCAATAGTTTTTATGTAGGAGAAAAAATAGTGAGTTCATTTTTATTGAGCCATTATTTTTATAATCAGTTTTTTTTGATTAGTTTTGTAACTTATTCGAAATATTTTTTGAATATTATATAACTATACAATACAAAAGGAATGAAAAAACTTACATTAACTATTGCTTTAGCTTTTTTTACGCTAGCTGGCTTTAGTCAGAACAGTTTGAATGGCTTTAAGTATGGAAATGCTACCGCTCCTACGGGTGATGAGTGGCAATCTCCTGAAGACATAGCCTACAACAAAGAGTATCCTCGTGCTTGGTTTTTCTCGTTTGGAGATACCGAGACTGCACGTAAAGTGCTTCCTGAAAACAGCAAATATTGGGAATCACTTGATGGAGATTGGAAATTTAATTGGTCGCCTGACCCAGATTCACGCCCAGAGGATTTCTACAAAGAATCTTTTGATGTCTCATCTTGGGACAATACCCCTGTACCCTCTAACTGGAATGTGCAAGGAATTCAAAAAGATGGTTCACTAAAGTATGGTGTGCCAATCTATTGTAATCAACCTGTAATTTTTCAACACAGCGTTAAAGTTGACGACTGGCGTGGCGGCGTGATGCGCACACCTAACAAAAATTGGACTACCTATAAACATCGTAATGAGGTTGGTTCTTATCGTCGCGACTTTGATGTTCCATCTTCATGGGATGGCAGAGAGATGTTTATCAGTTTTGATGGCGTTGACTCATTCTTCTATCTTTGGATAAATGGTCAATATGTGGGTTTCTCTAAAAACTCACGTAATGCTGCTCGATTCAACATCACTCCTTACCTAAAAGCGGGAGAGACGAACAGTGTTGCAGTTGAGGTATATCGTAGCTCGGATGGTTCATTTTTGGAGGCACAAGACATGTTCCGCCTACCAGGTATCTTCCGCACAGTTGCAATCTACTCTACTCCTAAAACATTCATCAACGACATTCGTGTAATTCCAGACTTAGATAGCAACTACAAAGATGGAACTCTTAACATTAGCGCAGATATTCGTAACGAATACAAAAAAAGTGTAAAAGGCTACTCTATCGCTTATGAACTTTACAAAAACAAACTTTACTCTGACGACAATACAAAAGTAGATGGCGCTAGTGCAATAGTTGCTGTTCCTGAAACAGAGAGTGGTAGTTATGCTATGAATGTAACAACTAACCTTGATGTTAAAGCTCCTAGCCTATGGTCGGCAGAAGAGCCTTATCGTTATACTCTTATAGCTAAACTTCTTGACAAGAAGGGAAATGTTGTTGAGACAGTATCTACAATTGTTGGTTTCCGCAAAGTCGAGATTAAAGAGACTCCAGCCTCAGAAGATGAGTTTGGTTTAGCTGGACGCTACTACTATATCAATGGCAAAACAGTGAAACTTAAAGGTGTTAACCGTCACGAAACAAGCCCAGCAATTGGTCACGCATTGACTAGAGAGATTATGGAACAAGAGATGGACCTTCTAAAACAGGGTAACATTAACCACGTTCGTAACTCACACTATCCAGATGCACCATACTGGTATTTCCTTTGTGACAAATATGGTATCTACCTTGAAGATGAAGCTAACATTGAATCACACGAATACTACTACGGTGAAGCATCTCTTTCTCACCCTAAAGAGTGGGAAAATGCACACGTTGCCCGCGTAGTTGAAATGACTCACAGCACTATCAATAGCCCATCAATCGTGATTTGGTCGTTAGGTAATGAGGCTGGACCAGGTGCAAACTTCGTAACAGCTTATAACGAACTTAAGAAGATAGACACATCTCGCCCAGTGCAATATGAGCGCAACAACGACATTGTTGATATGGGTTCTAACCAATATCCTTCAATTGCTTGGATGCAAGGTGCAGTAACTGGTCGCTATAACATTAAATATCCTTTCCACATCTCTGAATATGCCCACTCTATGGGTAATGCAGCAGGTAACTTGATTGACTACTGGGAAGCTATCGAGTCGACTAACTTCTTCTGTGGTGGTGCAATTTGGGATTGGATTGACCAATCGCTTTACCACTACCTACCTAGCGGCGAAAGATACTTCGCTTATGGTGGCAACTTCGGTGATGCTCCAAATGATGGACAATTTGTAATGAATGGTATTATCTTTGGCGATATGACTCCAAAACCACAATACTATGAGGTTAAGAAAGTTTATCAATACATCAGCGTTGAGGCTAAAGATATCGAAAATGGTATGATTGAGATTTTCAACAAAAACTACTTCACTAATCTTTCAGAGTATGATGTTAAGTGGTCACTTTACGAGAATGGCAAGAAGATTCAAGAGAGCAACTTAAATGTTGGAAATATTGAAGCAAGAACACGTAAAGAGGTTAAACTTCCTATCAACAACGCCTCATTGAAAGCTGAAAATGAGTACTTTGTTAAAGTTCAATTCCAACTAAAAAGCGATATGCCATGGGCTAAGAAAGGTTTTGTAGCTGCTGAGGAGCAATTAGAGCTAAAAGCAGCAGAACGCCCATCTTTAGAGAGCATAAATATTGCATCTTCAGATATTACACTTAGCGAAGAGTCATCAAAAATACAAACTGTAAAAGGCGACGGCTTCGAAGCTAAGTTTGACATGGAGGCAGGTACTATCTACTCTTTAACTTACGGTGGTAAGAAAGTAATCACTGAGGGCAATGGTCCAAAACTTGATGCTTTCCGTGCATTTACTAACAATGACAACTGGTTCTACTCTGCATGGTTTGAGAACGGACTTCACAACCTTAAACACACAGCAACCGAGGGCAAATCATTCAAGGATGCTGACGGCAATGTAGTGTTTATCTTCACTGTTGAATCACAAGCTCCAAATGGCGGACGAATCAACGGCGGCACTAGCTCAGGCATTAATAGCATTACTGAATACACTGAACGCCCATTTGATGCTGACGACTTTAAATTCACATCAAACCTAATCTGGACAATCTACAAAGATGGTTCAATAGCTCTACGCTCAAGCGTAACATCTAACAACCAATCTCTAAGCCTACCACGTTTAGGATATATGGTTAGAGTACCTCAAGAGTTCCAAGAGTTCACTTACTATGGTCGCGGACCTATCAACAACTATAATGATAGAAAAACAGGACAATTTATCGAGGTATTTGAAAGTAGTGTAAACGATGAGTTTATAGCTTTCCCAAAACCTCAAGAGGTTGGCAACCACGAAGATGTTCGCTGGTGTGCCCTAACTGATGCTAGCGGTGATGGTGCTCTGTTTATTGCAACTGAAAGATTGTCAGTTTCGGCACTACCTTACTCAGCTGTAGATATGACAATTGCATCTCATCCTCACAATCTACCTGCTAAGGGTCAAACGTATCTAAATCTTGATTGTGCAGTTACTGGTTTAGGTGGTAATAGCTGTGGACAAGGTGGTCCTCTTGCTGACGATGTAGTAAAAGCTGGATATAACAATGTTGGATTTATCATTCGCCCTGCTGGAAAAGATCTATCTTCACTAGCAAACGTAACCACAAACTCTGCTACTCCAATTGCAATTTTACGCGACAAAGCTGGTAAAGTTGAGATTAAGACCGACAACACTACAGGTAGCGTAATTCTTTACAGCATAAATGGTGCTAAAGCTATTGAATACTCTGGCGACAAAATTGCTCTTCGTGAAGGTGGCACAATTGAGGCGTGGTACAAAAATAGCGAACAAATCAAATCTGTAGCTAAATTCGAAAAAATTGAGACTACTCCACTTGAGGTTAAATATGCAAGTAGCCAAGAGGGTCGCAGTGCTCGACTAATGGTTGATGGTGATGCTGGTACTATCTGGCACTCTATGTACTCAGTGACTGTAGCTAAATATCCTCACTGGATTGATTTTGATGCAAATGAGGTTCAGACTATCAAAGGTTTCAAATATCTTCCACGTCAAGATGGCTCTAACGGCAGCATCAAAGAGTACTCTATCCACATTAGCATGGATGGCAAAGAGTGGGGTGAGCCTATACATAAAGGTGTCTTTGAAAGAGGCTCTAAAGAGAAAAGAGTTGAATTTACTACTCCTGTAAAAGGACGCTACATAAGATTCACTGCACTTAGCGAACAGTCTGGACAAGATTATGCTAGTGGTGCTGAATTTGCAATCATCGTAGAGCAATAACATACCGTAGGATGTCTCGCTATAGGCGAGCACTATTCCACTGAGTTTTACTCATTATTATAGAGTCAGGTTTTTTATTTTTCATAGAATAAATAAAAAACCTGACTCTATTTTTTGTAATTAACATAATTATTTTATAATTTTGCATGAGATGTAAGCAGGTTACTCTTGACAATCAACATTATAATGAAAAACGAATACTATACAAATACAACAACACGAAGCAAATCGCATAAAAGGTTCAAAAAAAGACTCTTTATCTTGTCTCTTTTACTGCTAATCATTTGTGCAGATGTTTATCTTTTAGTTGCAAAACCATGGGCTAAAAAAGAGATTATCGAAGAGCCAAAGAGAGAGATTATCATACCATTAAATTATAAGATATCAAATGCGATGAGTTGCTTTGATGAGACTGAAAAGTTTGACAAAACAGTTACTAAATTCTTATCAAAATGGGAAATAGAGGGGGCTACTTTCGCTATAATGAAAGATGGTCAATTGCTATACGCCAAAGGTTATGGATATGCCGACAAGCAGAACAAAGTTGAGTGCGATGTGAAACATCTATTTAGAGTTGCCTCTGTATCGAAACTTATCACAGGTGCCACAATCATGAAGCTCAAAGAGGAGGGCAAAATAACACTAGAAGATTGTGTTTTTGGAGAGAACGGCATCCTTAATGACTCGATATTTATGGATATTCGAGACAAGAGAGTCAAAGAGATAACTATCGAACATCTATTACGCCACGAAACTGGCTTCTCACGAAGAGTGGGTGATCCAATGTTTACTCCCGATGTTGTAGCAAATACACTAGGCGTAGCTCAACCCCTAACTATGGATAATTTTGTAGAGTATGCAGCTGAAAGCATACTGTATTGCACCCCTGGCTCTGCAACTCAATACTCTAATCTTGGATATTTAGTACTTACAAAAGTTATCGAAGAGATCACAGGAGAGAATTACGAAAGTTATGTTCAAAAGAACATCTTCCACCCTCTGGGATGTTATGATGCTCATATAGGCAGAAATGTTTCATCACAAAAATACCCAAACGAAGTTTTATACTACGAAGTACACGATGCTGAGCCTATAGAGTCTTACGACGGCACAAAAAGGGAGCTTATGCGCAGCAATGGAGGTAACGATATAACTGGACTATATGGCGCAGGTGCATGGATTATATCTTCAGTAGAGCTGTTAAAATTTGTCTCTGCAATCGACAACAACCCTTCAGACATAAAACTATTATCACCTGAATCAACTGAGTACATGACTCGCTATTACGAGAAGAAAAACCCTATAGGTTGGGCAGGCATAACCGAAGAAGATCAATGGGTTAGGTCAGGTAGCTTTTCTGGAACATCTGCTCTAATAAAGCACGAGAATGATGGCTACACTTGGACACTTGTTACAAACACTTCATCATGGAAAGGTTCAGCATTTTCATCAATAATAAACAAAGAAATCACACAAGCAATAAGAGATGTCGAAGATAGTTGGCCAGAGCGCGATTTATTTGTATCTCAACCTGAAGTTGCTCTTGATACAATGGCAATACTCCGCATCAACAACAATCTCTCGGTGATTTAGTCTTCAGAGATTAACCAGCGTTTAAAACTAGTAACCTTAGTACGACTAATAATAATCTGCTCTGGAGTTGACTGAAATAAATTAACTATGGCTCTGCTACCTAAGTAGCTCTCTACTGATTTTACGGCTGAGCGTGCAAGGATAAATTGGCGGTTTGCACGGACAAACTCTTTGCTATCTAACAACAATTCTAGCTTCTCTAGAACTGTGTTAACTTGATAGCTTCTGCCATTAAAATCAAAGGCTTTGACCCTAGAGCCATCTTTGTAGAAATATGCAATCTCTTTAAATTTCAAAGGAACTGTATACCAACTATCAACAACTAAAATAGTATCTGTAGTTTTAGTATCAGCAATATTAGGAAGCATATTTACATGCTCTGATAAAGTCTTGATTTTTGTAAAAATACGCTCAATATCGCTTTTAGATATGGGTTTGAGAAGATAATCAATGCAATTCACCTCAAACGACTTTAAGGCGTATTCATCATAAGCTGTGGTAAATATTATCGGTTTAGAGACCTCTACATGCTTGAATATAGTGAATGCATAACCATCAGAGAGATGAATATCCATAAATATCAAATCAATATCATCGCTCTTATCGGATTTAAAAAAGTCAATGCTATCCTCAATACTATCAATAGTCTCTACAATCTCTATATCATATTGATTATTTGACGTCAACAGAGCCGATAATTGCTCTAAAGCAGCTACCTCGTCTTCGATAATCACTACTCTCATATCTCATCGCGTTTAATTAATGGCACTTTTACACTAAAATGGCAGTCATCAGAGGTGACAGTTATTCCCTTACCTAGCAACAATTCATACTGTTTATTAAGATTTATCAACCCTATACCATTGCTATCTACCTGCTCGAACTTCTTGACAATATTATTTTTCACAACTATCGCACATTCACGCTCAGGAGTAAAAACCTCAATATTAATAGGTGATTTTGACGATACTTTGTTGTGCTTAACAACATTCTCTATTAATGTAAGCAGCGACAAAGGTGACAATAAAAACTCTTTATAGTGAGGTTCGATATTAAACTTCACAAAAATCTTACCATCAAACCTGCTCTCAATTATGTGGATATAAGACTCCGTAACCTCTAACTCATTGGATAATGAGTGTAGAGAGTTTGAACTTAATTTGAGTGTTTTACGAAATATAGTAGTAAGGTTATCAAGAAAATCGACTGCCTTATCCATCTCCCCTTTTTGGATAATATAACGCAAAGAGCCTAATGAATTGAAGAAAAAATGAGGATTTACCTGTTGGATTAGAGCACTATGCTGACTTCTAATACTTTCTAATTGAAGCTGTTCATTACGTCTTTCAATCTCTTGATTACGAAACAGCAAACGCTGGATGTAGACAAACAAGAGATTCAAAAGAGAAATTAACGTATATTTATAGAGTGTTGAACTCACTCTCTGCTCATTTATCATTCGAACTACTGGCCTACGTATTGGCTTTTCATGCACAATTATCGAATTGCGAGCAAGAGGATATAGCTCTAACAGAGCATAACTAACCAACAAAGATCCAAATAACACAAAGATTAGCATTCGAATAGAGTGGTTCTTATTATAGAATTGGTTAAAGATAAGCGCGTATAACAGGTAGTAAAACATAGAAACTATGCAAAACCACACTAACGAAAAGATTACCGTAGATAACGTTTTGTAGTCATACTCTTTTGTTGAGTCAAAAATTCGCTCAAGCGACGAGTAGTTGATAAATATTGCTATAAATAGAGCAAACAACACCCCCATTAATAACTCTTTTCTCCCTAATTTCATACGTAAATCATAATATTAATAATGTTATCAACGGGTGTGCTGCATCCATTTTTTATTAGCTGAATTCAACCTGCAAATGCAACTGAATTGAGGTCAAGAAACTATAGGGACATAAGAAAAGGCGAAACAAATCGGAGCCAGGCTCAAATTTATTCCGCCTAAGCGATAAAAT
>JAWXTQ010000093.1:0-8449 GCA_044433405.1 Rikenellaceae bacterium | reverse complement strand
AACTGCCTTATTGAACATCTCTAATGTAGCACCATCGTAGCTCTCTATGCCATCATAATGACCTAACTCTACAAGTTGGCTATGTTTATCAAGCATAAGCATTGTCACCATGGTCGAAGATGGCATGCTTGAATACCATGGGAATCCACCATCTTTATTCTGCATAGCTATTATTCTCTCAACTCTATGTTGTTGCTCCTGCACAACTTGCCCAGGGCGACTAAGCTCTGATAGCCTCTGAGTAATCTCTAAGCTAGAGAGAGTTTTCCATGGGGTTGATATCTCATCACGACTACCAAATGAGCGTTGATTATTACCACTGTTAATATTCTCATCATGCAGAGCATTAATTCTGTCTCGATATTGATACGCCATCTGAGAACCAACACCACTCACATACCAATTATTGAGGGTAATAAGCACCGATTTTGACTCCTCTTGCACAACTCCTGCCATTGAAGTCAACAACATATCTATTGGATTTGCAACTGCCACCACTAGCTCTTCACTACTCTTGTCACTACTTTGGCTACCAACTAAATCTAGTAGGTCAAATTTTATCTTTTTAGACTTCGAGTCGATAATAAATTTACGATTTTCTATTTTTTCACCAACTCCCTGCGACACTGGAATTTTATTTATCTCTATATCTTTATGATTGCCAACAATAAACTCTTTTGTGAGTTCAATACTACCCTCAACACCATTAGCAGCAATACTAAATTCGATTAGAGAGGTAGAATTTGCTGCAAGCTCAACTTTTTGAACTCCACCGCTAATAATTGCTGCCCCTTTTGCTGAGAAGTTAACACTTCCAGAGATAGGACTTGAAGTTTTATTTATAACCTCAGCTTTAACGTTAACCACATCACCAACTCTAAAGAATTGAGGCAATAGAGCCGAAATCATCACATCTCTACTAACAACTACCTCTGCCTCTTTAATAGAGCTTCGAGTATCTTTTGCAACCGCTAGAGCTATAATTTTGTAGGTAGTAATTGCATCAGGATAGGTAAAACTAACCTTAGCTTCACCATTCTCATCGGTAGTCAAGTCACTCATAAATGCTACTGTTGATCTAAAATCCTCTCTAACATTAGAGTTTTCGGATTGTGGTGTACCTCCACCAACCATATAATGCAATGGAGCATTAGAATTTGTAGAGCCATTAATAGTGATATACTCACTAGTTGAAAATAATTGAGAATTAGCATTACCGAATATATTAAGCCTACTATTTGCTGAGCGGTCGTATTCAATCTTTCTCAAATTATTTGCAAAATTCACTGGCCCTGATAGTGTATGAGTATAAGGAGCATCACTAGCTAAATTATAGGCCGTTAGCAAGATATTTGCCCTCACAGCTGCACCATCACTATCGGTAACTTTTACAATAAACTCCTCTCGCTCCTTAGGCTCTCTTTTGTCACGAAGAGAGATAAATGTTACGTTTAAATTACGGTCAATCGCATTGCGCTTATACTCGCGATTAAACACAAAACTCTGTCCATTATAAATAGCTGATATATAAAGGTGCACGCTCTGAGGATAACTATCCTTGTATGGGAGCTGATAACAATCCATTCCTTTTTCGAAAATCATATTTTCAGCAAAAAGAGTCTCACCGCTAGGTGCTAAAAGCTCAACTACAGCATGTAGTTTTTTTGCTTTTGTACCCAATACAAATTCTATCGGAGTATCAGCTCCAAACTCACTCTCTTTTTGATATACAAACAAATCATAATCAGCAGGATAAGTTTTGTCATAAAGGGAGAATACCACAAATTTTGAGACTTTATCTACAGCACCCTCAACACTAGCCTTAAACTCATATTCACCACTCATTAACACACTCCAATCAACATCTAATGGCTGCTCTGACTCAAATTGACCTGAGATAAGAGGCTTATCACCTTTGAGGATTGTGTAAGTTCCGCTAGTTTCGCAATCTTTAGAAGAGGTTTGATTAACAATTTTAATTTTAGGTTGAATTCCATCCTCTTTAGCAAAGAAATTAGGAAAATCAAAATCTATAGTGTATGGATAGTTGGTTATAATCCTATAGTTTGATTGGGAATGAGTCTCACCCTGCTTATCAGTAGCAGTAACCGAAACATTATAGAATTTAATCGTTTGAGCCAACTTTTTGCTAGGCTCAACATCAAACTCAATCACAAACTTACCATCCTTATCACTTCTAACCTCTCCTTTGGCAATAATATTCTCGCGCAATTCTCTATTTGAAATCTCATATCTAACATCTATATCTTGAGTATCGAAACCTCCAAAGGTAGATATCTGACCTACTATTGACGCTTTTTCTCCAAATTTCAACACTCTAACACTATTATCAAGGGAGATATCAAATTTTGGCTTTTTAAAATCATCCACATTCACTACCACAGAACCATAAAGCCACGAAAACGCTCTATCTTCGCGATTAACTGCGATTCTATAGCTACCGCCCATCCATGCATCCGAAACAATAAAATAGCCATCAAAACCACCCCACTCATCGCTCTCTAGAAGTGGTGTTTCGTAAACCAATTTACCATCCCCAGAGAGCAATTTAAATGAGTGTTTAATCCCTTTAAGCATAGCTCCGTCCAAACCTTCGGTGTAGACGTAAGCCCTTAAACGAATTGTATCATTAAAGTTATAGCGACGTCTATCTGTATTCACGACTATTCTGTAGTCTTGAGCTCTAGTGTCACTAATTGGCGAGAGACTTATCGTGTTTGGAGCGGCATAAGTATCACTATCTAGATATGGTCTTACATCTACTAATACTGCTGGCTGCTGAGCTGACATATATGTTGTAAATCCGTCTAAATCAATATTTTCATCACGACTTATGGAGTTGATTTTTTCATTTGAAGTTATTTTCAAACCAACCTTGCTATATGGAACACCAGTAGTGTAATCAGCAACATAGAGTTGCTTTTTGCTATCTATAGTTCTGAATATTGCTGATATGTCACTCACATAAAACCTATCAACACCACTACAAATACCATCTCTATCGGTAAATACAGCAATATACTCACCATATTTATTTCCCTTAAACTTAAACTCTTCCACCTTGTTTATATTCAAAGGTGATGAAACCTTATATTTTTTGCTATACACAAGCGTTGCATCCTCAATATAGGTATCAATGCTATGCACATGCAAAGGAGTATTATAGCGGTCAATCTTCTCAGGGTTGTTTAATCTGTAAACCTTTAGATTGAATTGATCTATATTTTTATGATTCACCGAAAACAAACAATCTGTATCTGGTTGATATTGAGGGTAGATTGTAAATCTAGCATAGGATCTAGAGATGGTTTCTTTAATCTTCTCAAGCTTTTCTACCGCCTTCGAATCGGGATATTTAGCAATTGTTTTATTACACTCATCCCATATCTGCTGATAGTGAGATTCATTATTCTTGTCAAAAAAGTCTTTTGATTTCATCTCTAACTTATCAGCAATAGCCAGAGCAACATAGGGGTGAGCAGAATACTTAGCCACTATTTGGTCAACATCTGAATAGTATGTTTGTGGAGCATCATATTTTTTAAAATCTACAAACATCGGTATATACAACTCTGGATTATCTACGTGTTGATCAAGCACAGAGGCATAAAGTGAGTCGATAGTAGCTGAAATAGTGGTATTATTACGATAAGTGCGTATCAAACAATACTTAATATAGTCACCTAAAGAGCACTCCTCATAATATTGAGAGTTATCTCGCTTTTCAAAAATAGCAAGATAAGGTTTTACAGGTGTATGACTAAAATTGTCACAATCACTTAATATCTGACCAAATAGGGATTTAAAAGATTTGACATGCTCACTGATATTCCACTGCGATACTGGCAGAGTCAAATAGTCGCTTCTAACACCACTACCACTTGATGTTGATAAAAAGAGATTGCGAAGTTTGGAGTATTCATACAAAATTCGAACATCAGGATGGGTAAACAGGTGCGACATTTTAAAGAGAGAATCACGCAAGATATCATTCTCGTTCCAATCAACTCGTCGCCTACAATCTAGATATGAAAGAAATGAGCGCAAAATCTCAAACTGGTTATCCTGCTCAACGCTTTTAACAAAAATGTCATTAGCTACGTCAGAAGCCTGTTTATAGGAGTTATTTTTAATGTGAAGTTTAATTTCATCCCACTGTTTGGCAAATGATTGGTAGTTATCTTGGGCATACGATATTTGCATTGCAATATATGCAAATAGAATCAAAGATAAGAATCTGCGTTTCATAATTATTAAAGTGTTTGGTGAAACCTCGAAATATTTATGTGCGCAAAATAACAATATTACTTAAGAAAAACAAATAATCGTAGAAAAAAATCAGACATCAGGATATTAACTCCTGTTATTGATAGAAAAAATTACTTGCCTAGCTTAGCCTCAATCTCACGGATAGTTTGCTGAAAGTTTTTATCTGTTTCGTAAAGATCACAAATACGTTTATAGGCATGAAGCACAGTAGAGTGATTCCTACCACCAATACTAGCACCAATCGCTTTTAATGACATTTGGGTAAATCGTTTACAAAAATACATTGTAGTTTGACGAGCAAGAGCAACATTGCTAGTACGTTTGTCAGAATCTAACTGAGCCTTAGTTACTCCAAAATGGTCACAGATAGTATCAATAACTATATCGTGTGTAACCTCTTTCTTTTCAACTCTTACGTATGGCTCTAGTATCTCTTTTGCTAAGGCTATAGATGCAGGACAGTTTAGAAAGCGCGTATTTGCAATAAATAGATTCACCGCACCCTCGATCTCTCTGATATTTGCTTTAATGTTTACAGCTAAGAAATTAACAATCTCGTCAGATATTACTACACCACTCTGCTTAAACTTATTTTGGATAATTTTGTACTTAGTTTCATAATCAGGAGTAGACAATTTAACAGATAAGCTCCATTTAAATCGTGTAATCAAACGCTCCATAATATCTTTCAATTCAACTGGGGGTTTATCAGCTGTAAGCACAATCTGCTTTTTAGAAAGATGGAGATGATTAAATATGTTAAAAAAGACTGTTTGTGTTCCAGGTTTAGATGCAAACTCTTGGATATCGTCAATAATAAGAACATCCATCATTTGATAAAACATAACAAAATCATTAACCTCACCTTTAAGTGTTGCATTTTGATATTGAGTTTGGAACTTATGAGCATTTACATATAGTACATTTTTATCAGGGAAACGTTTTTTAACCTCAATACCGATAGCTTGAGCGATATGAGTTTTACCCAATCCTGAATCACCATAAATAAAGATAGGATTGAAAGGGGTATTTCCTGGGTTTTTAGCAACATTCCAACTAGCAGATCTAGCCAATCTGTTACATTCACCCTCTACGAAATTTTCGAACGTTAAATCGAACGAAAGTTGAGGGTCAACATTGATTTTTCTGATACCTGGAATAGCAAAAGGATTTGCTATATCTTTAGGGTTATTTTGTTGCGAAAAAGCACTATTTGAAGAGTAAGCACTAGCACCATCGCCACCACGCATACTTGAAGATAATGCCTGTTTAGGGATTGAGTATTTGAGCTTAATCTTGTCACCAAAGTTATTACAAATGATTGGTCGAAGAAGCATCATGAAGTTGTTCTCGATGTGCATAGCGTACTCTTGACTAGGTACACGCAATTTTAATATCTCACCGTCAAATTCTAAGGGCACAACAGGCTTTAACCATCTATTAAAATCCTCAAAAGGAATTTGTTCTTTGATGGTTAACAGGCAACTACGCCACACCTCACTATATGCGGAAAGATTATTGTTCATTTGTTTTATACTAAATTGTGAATGCAAAGATGGGCTAAATTTTTTTAAAAAAAAAGAGTTTTTAAGGTTGTTTTTTAGAATATTTTTTATAGGTGTTATTCTCATTTATGCTAAATCTATATAGTTCACTAAGTTATCAATTTTTAAAAAAATTAAAAAAAATTTAATCTTAGAAAAAAAAATTTTTGACTAAAATCTCATGATTTTCACCTAAAAATCAGCAAACCATTCTCACACTAATCTAGAACGCCATATCGAACAAAAAAGCGAGCAAAATCTAAAAAATCACCTATCTATCACTTTAACTTTTTCGAGAAAAAATTTTCACTTTTTCATCCAACAAAAATAGAAAAATTTCAGAAATTTTCAAAATAAATAGAGCAAAAAATTCGAGAACTACTCACATGCCAAAAAAAACAGATCAAGCACAATTCTTTGTGATGAATTTGTGCATTTATAATTATCGGCATTAATCATTATTATTACTATGCTCGGATATCGCGAAGCAAGAAACACCGCTACATGAGAATACCCAGCGAACGTAAGTGAGCCCGAGGAGCGGTAGCGACGAAGGTTTTTTTACCAGCGATAGGCTGCTAGGAGTCTTTTTTATTGAATTGGCGTAAGCCAAGAAGATAAAAATGGCTCATAGTAGCCTAGCGCGTGTTTTTTTTTCTAAAAAAAACTTAAACACAATTCTTCTTATTTTGATAAGCTATGGTACGCCTCGGTTTTCACTTTTTGGCGTAGCCAAAAATAGGGGTAGCTTTTCATTTCGTTACCATACCTTTAGGTATGAGTATAAGAAATTAAAAGCTATCACTACGGGGCGTGAGCTTTAGCTCATGCGGTGAAAACCGCTCCATTAAAGGAATGAAAGTCGCTAATAAATTAATCCACAAAAAACAATAGATTAATTAGCAAATTACAAATAATTTAATTAATATTTCTATCTTTGCAAGGCAATTACTTTAGAAATTATATTTAACAAAACTTACAACTAATGAATTTAAAGAAGATTTACACAATTGCTCTTTCACTGAGCATGGCGGTTATTTCAGTGATTACTAGTTATGCTAGCGAAATCAACTTGATTCCAAAACCTCAAAAACTAGAGATTACAGAGGGAGAAAACTACACAATCACCTCAAAAACCACAATCAATTACAGCGAAGAGTTAAAAGATTTGGCACTTTTGCTTTCTGACTATATTTATGCACCTACAGGCATTAAATTAGAGACTACACTATCTAGCAAAGGTGGAAAAAACACTATCCAATTAGCAATTGACAACTCTATAGAGAGCAGAGAAGGATACATCCTTGATATCACAAGTAAAGGTGTAACAATAAAAGCAAAAACAGGAGCAGGAGCATTTTATGGCGTTCAAACCCTACTACAACTACTTCCTGCACAAATTGAATCTGAAAAACTTGTAAATATCGACCTTACACTACCTGCGGTAGCAATTAGCGACCAACCACAATTCGAGTGGCGCGGTGTTATGCTTGATGTTTCAAGATATTTTTACTCTAAAGATTTTGTACTCCGCTTTATTGATATGATGTCGATGTACAAAATGAATACTCTTCACTTTCACCTAGTAGATGATAGTGGCTGGCGTTTAGAAATCAAAAAATACCCTCTACTAACATCTATTGGTGCATTTGCAGGTGAGGGCGAAAATCGCACTGGTGGCTTCTACACACAAGACGATATCAAAGAGATGATTAAATATGGCGAACTTCGCGGTGTAGAGATTATACCTGAAATAGAATTCCCAGCACACATGTTGTCAGCAGTTGTAGCATATCCATGGCTGAGCTGTCGCGACGAACAACTTAAAATGCCACTTCAACACTATATTAGCAAGGATCTAATTTGCGTAGGTCAAGAGCGTTCAATTGAATTTTTAAAAGATGTACTAGAAGAGACATTCGAACTATTCCCATCTAAATATGTTCACATCGGTGGTGACGAAGCAGTATACACATATTGGGAAAGCTGCCCTCATTGCCAAGAGATAATGAAAAAAGAGGGTCTATCAAGAGCTGCCGAACTTCAAGCTTACCTAACAAATATAGTAGCAGAAATTGCTGAAAAGCATGGAAGAACTATTGTAGGTTGGGATGAAATTCTTGAAAGAGGCAAGGTTGATAAGCCAGTAGTAAGTATGATTTGGAGAAATATCAACAACGTTGAACACGTATTAAATTCAGAGCACATGGCAGTATTAACTCCTGTGCAATCTGCCTATTTCGATATGCCTGAAAATCGCCTACCTGGCCAAATCCAAGCTGCAACATGGAGCAACCCTATTTCTGTTGAGAGATGTTATAGCTTCGAAACAGCAAAATTTGAGGGTAACGCAAAAATATTAGGCGTTCAAGCAAGCATGTGGTCAGATCAATTTATCAACGGAACAACACTTCAAGAGATTTCATTATTAAATGAAAATCGCTCTGAGAACTACGTAGAGTATCTTATGTTGCCACGCCTACTTGCAATGGCAGAGGTTTGTTGGACTCCTAATAGTGAGCGCGACTTCAAAGATTTTGATGCTAGACTATCAGCACACTACACACGTTTAGGCTGTGCAGGTTTCAACTATTGCATTCCTGTACCAGAGGTAG
>JAWXTQ010000092.1:0-8501 GCA_044433405.1 Rikenellaceae bacterium | reverse complement strand
AGAAGTATAGAGGACTCTTTGTAGGGTAAAATAAGATAAAAACTACCATCATCACTCAGGAGTCTATCCACGCCATCAATCAAATCCTCATAAGGAAGCAACTCTGCATGTCGTGCAGCAACCCTATTTGCCTCTGGATTTTTGAGCGAATTAATAAAATATGGAGGATTAGTTATAATGGTATCGAAGCCTCGTTGATTCTCACTTTTGAGTGAAAAATCTTGCAATGAGCTACTAACAACACTCATTCTATCGCTCCAGGGTGATGATTCGAAATTTTGTTTACTCTCGTTTGCAGCCGGGGGGTCAATCTCTACTGCCGTAATTTTTGCGTCAGGACATCTATGGGCAGCAATCAACGAGATAACTCCTGTGCCTGAACCGATATCGAGGATATTAGCACCCTTAGAGCCTAGCTCGCGCGTAGCCCAAGCCCCCAACAACACTCCGTCGGTTCCTATCTTCATCGCGCTCTGCTTTTGAGAGAGCGAAAAGGTTTTAAATCTAAAAATATCACTTTTCATACGGTTATTATTAAGAGTTAGGAGTTCTAGTTTTGTATTATTTAAAGATATTTGTTAATTCCTGCTCCAAATAGAGCATAATCATACTTCACTGGGTCATTAGCATCAAACTCTGCCAAAGCAGCTGTTATCTGCTCTACTGCTTTCCAGTCATTTTGTTTACGATTTAACAAACCCAGTTGACGACCAATATTGCCTGTATGTAAATCGAGTGGTAGATATAGCGCAGAGGTGGGAATATTCCACAATCCAAAATCTACTCCACTATTATCCTTACGCACCATCCAACGAATATACATATTCAATCGTTTACACGCTGCCCCTCTCTCAATAGAGGAGAGATGTTTACGCACACGTGGCTCATGCTCTAACTCAAAAAAGAGATTATGAAAGTGACGCAATGCTATACGCATATCACCATGCTTTGCAAAATCATCTTCAAAGAAACGCCCTATACCACCATGATTTAAGTAGATATTACGCAGAGATTGAATAAAATAGACAAAATCACCTCCATTGAATGTGCGATGCACAAAATCACATAGATGCAACAACTCTCTATCGCTACTCTCTGTTATAAAGGCAAAAGGGGTATCATCTAAAAGTTTAACCATCCTCTCACCACTTCTCACAATTGCCTTTCGATTACCCCAAGCAACAGTAGAGGCTAAAAAGCCTGCTATTTCGATATCCTCTCGCTTAGAGTAGCGATGAGGTATCGAAATAGGATCTTCAGCTATAAACTCTTGACAATTGTATTTATCTACTAGTGAGTCTAGAAATTCTTTATCACAAATTGGCTCCAATTATAATGATTTTATATAGTTATCAATTGCCGTTGCAGCTTTTCGACCTGCTCCCATAGCAAGAATCACAGTTGCAGCTCCAGTCACAGTATCGCCACCAGCAAACACTCCAGGGCGCGTAGTTGCTCCACATTCGTCTGCAACAATACAACCCCAGCGATTTGTATCTAACCCTTTTGTTGTTGATGAGATTAAGGGATTTGGCGATGTACCTAAAGCCATTATCACAACATCACACTCTATATCAAACTCGGAATCCTTAACAACTATCGGAGAGCGACGGCCTGAAGCATCAGGCTCACCAAGCTCCATGCTTACGCACTCTATAGCCTCAACCCAACCGCTTTCATTTCCTTTAACTTTAACTGGATTGGTTAATGTTTTGAACACAATACCCTCCTCTTTGGCGTGATGAATCTCCTCGCGCCTAGCTGGCAGCTCATTTTCAGAACGGCGATAAACAATAGTTGCCTCTGCACCTAAACGTTTAGCTGTTCTAACAGCATCCATAGCAACATTACCACCTCCTACAACTACAACTTTGTTTCCTGTGTAGATTGGAGTGTCGTATGTATCGTCATAGGCGTGCATTAAATTGGCTCTAGTTAGAAATTCGTTTGCCGAAACTACACCGTTTAAATTTTCACCTTCAATATTCATAAACTTAGGCAAACCTGCACCTGAGCCAATAAAGACAGCTTTATATCCTTCCTTATCCATGAGTTGATCAATTGTAATGGTGCGCCCAATAATAACGTCACACTCTATTTCAACTCCCAACTCTTGTAGTTTCTCAATTTCTGGAGCAACAACACCATCTTTAGGCAAGCGAAACTCTGGAATACCATACTGAAGAACTCCTCCTGGTTTATGGAGAGCTTCAAAAATTTTCACTTCATAGCCAAACTTAGCTAGGTCAGTGGCACATGCAAGCCCTGCTGGACCACTTCCCACAACTGCCACTTTTATGCCATTAGTCTGAGGTCTCTCGTCACTTTTTAAGCCATTTTCTCTAGCATAATCACCAACAAATCGCTCCAATAAGCCAATTGCAACACTCTCACCTTTAATGCCTAAGATACACGATCCTTCACATTGAACCTCCTGAGGACACACTCTACCACAAACAGATGGCAGTGAAGTATCATGAGATATAACCTTAGCGGCTTTTTCAATATCGTTATCGTTAATTGCTGAGATAAAGAGCGGTATATTAATTGATACAGGACAAGAATCTACACATCTAGGCTTTTTGCAGTTAATGCACCTAGCCGCCTCTCTTTTTGCATCATCAAGAGAGAAACCCAAGCACACCTCTTCAAAGTTGGTGGCTCTAATTTGCGGATTTTGCTCTGCTGGTTTTGTTCTTTCGTATTTTGCTGCCATAATTTTCTATTTATTTAAACCAATCCTACATTTATGATTTTCGGCTGCGGCCTTAGCTTTTCTGCTCTCAATTGTGCGATATTGACCTTGACGACGCATAGCCTCATCAAAATCAACAAGATGCGCATCAAACTCAGGACCATCTACGCAGGTGAAGTATGTTTTACCACCTACACTAACCCTACACGCACCACACATTCCCGTACCATCAACCATAAGCGAATTTAAACTTACTATTGTTTTGATATTGTAATCTTTCGTAGCTAGAGCCACAAATTTCATCATAATCATTGGCCCTATAGAGACCACTACGTCATATTTTTTACCCTCATTATCAATTAGGTTACGCATCAAGTCGGTAACTAACCCCTTGAATCCTTTTGAGCCATCATCAGTTGCGATATAGAGATTTGAACAAACCTCGCTCATCTCTGACTCAAATATAACTAAATTTTCATTCTTAGCACCTATAATAACATCGCACTCAACTCCTTGCTCGTGCAACCATTTCACCTGAGGATATACTGGAGCAGTACCTAGTCCTCCTGCCACAAAAAGCACCCTCTTGTGGCGCAACTGCTCAATATTTTCATATATAAACTCAGAAGGATTTCCGAGTGGGCCAACAAAGTTTTGGAACGCCTCACCCTCTTCTAAATCACAAATTTTCATTGATGACGAACCTACAATTTGAGTAACTATAGTTACCAAACCCTTTTCTCTATCGTAATCACACACTGTAAGTGGAATTCTTTCACCTTTTTCGTCAACCTTTACAATCACAAACTGCCCTGGCTGCGCCGAAGCTGCAACTCGTGGTGCATGAACATCCATTAAGAAGATGCCATCGGCTAATCTTCGTTTCTTAATTATATCAAACATTGTTTATATTATTGTTTTAAAATTTCTGGAACATTTCTCACATTTGCCGCAATCCTAATTTCAGACAACGGAAACGATGGATCATTAGATATTATCATCACATCACCATTAAATCGGCCTAAAGTACCATCAGTAACATATTGCACCTTCAAGATTGCGCTCTCGCTAGGGGCTATTTTAGTTGACGATACAGTATATTTTATCGACTCTTCATCCGAAACCATTATTTGTAATAACTTAAGTTCTGAAGAGCCTTCATTTGTTATTTTAATCTCCTTAACTGGATATTGCCCATCATAGACCGTTCCAAAATGGTGGTATGTCTCAGAGAGAGAGATCGAAGATAGAGATTTACTATTGATATCATTTGAGACATCTGGAATAGAGACTCCGCTAATCTTAATTTTACTAGATTCAATAACCTCTCCATCTACATAAATAGGAATTATAGACTCAAAAATCTTGTATAAAACACTATTTTCTACGTCGATATTGACTATAAGCTGAGTTGATTGGCGCGGTTTCAAAACTGTGTTTACAATATAGTAAGAGAGCTCATTCACCTCAAACTCATCAGATGCAGAGAGTGTTATTTGCCTATCGCTAGTATTGTATAAGTCGAGGCTTAAAGAGTGAGAATAGCCAACGGGAATTTGACCAAACTCAATATACGAAGATGTTGCCAAGATATCTTTGCTAATAGAGTAAGGATATTTATCCGAAATTGTAAGAGGGCGCGGAATTACCTTGCCTGTTATTGTAAGGACATCCTGCTTCTTGCGATTATCAGAGACAACAATAATTTTTTTATCAAAAAAACCAGGGCGCGAATCGGGATCAAAAGCGACTACAATTTCAGCCTCTTTACCTGGCATTATTGGCTCTTTAGGAAATGAGGCGGTGGTACATCCACACGAAACCGAGACACTATTGATTAACAAAGGGAGCTTACCTACATTTTTAAATTGATAAGTAGCCGTAACTTTACCAAGCTCCTCTTTTATCTCACCAAAATTGTGAGAAGTTTGAGTAAACTTGATATTGTCATTAGACTGGGTTTGTGAAAAAACTAATCCACAAAATCCAAAGACAAATAGTAATATTAACAATCTATATCTCATCCTATTAACTATCTACTAATTACACCTGAACCGACTAGTTCACCATCAAAATCATACCACGATGCAAATTGCCCTGCTGTAACACTCTTTTGGAGAGTGTCAAATAGAATGTATGATTGATTTGATTGACATATCAATCGCCCCGCTTGCAACGGTTGACGATAGCGAATACGCATCATATATGGTCGCTCCTCACCCTCTTGAAGCGAAATTGAAGGACGAACCCAGTGCATTTCACTTGAATCAATAGCTAATGCTTCGCGCAACAAGCCAGGATGAGAATCTCCCTGACCTACATACACTATGTTTTCTACAACATCTATTGATATCACAAAAAGTGGTTTGGCTTTACCCCCAACATTCAACCCTTTACGCTGGCCAATTGTGTAAAAATGAGCGCCATTGTGCTCACCTACTTTTACACCATCCCCTTTTGAGTAAACATAAGGCTGAGCCTTCTCTTGTAACGAAACTTTAGGCTGTGAATATCCGCTCCATGTCTCTGGAATTTCGACAATATCCCCTTTACAAGCCTTTAACTTTTGCTGCAAGAACACGGGCAAATCAACCTTCCCAACAAAACAAATACCTTGAGAATCTTTGCGCTCGGCAGTGGCTAAACCTTGCTCAGTTGCAATTCTTCGCACCTCGCTTTTTAAGATTCCTCCAATTGGGAACAACGCCTTTGAAAGCTGCTCTTGCGACAATTGACAAAGGAAATAGCTTTGATCTTTTGATGGATCGGCTCCTGCTATTAGTTTGTACTCCTGCTTGCCATCGAGCTCCACAACCTCACGCTGACAATAATGACCAGTGGCTACATACTCACCTCCTAGCTCCATTGCGGCCTTTAAGAAAGCATCAAACTTAATCTCACGATTACATAACACATCGGGATTTGGAGTACGCCCTTTCTCATACTCAGCAAACATATAATCAACCACACGAGAGCGATATTGCTCACTTAAATCTATATAATGAAATGGAATATCTAGCTTTTTTGCAACCAATTCGGCAAACATTCTATCATCTTCCCATGGACAATCGCCACTTAAAGTCCCAGTTGTATCGTGCCAATTACGCATAAATAGGGCAATAACCTCATGGCCTTGCTCTTTTAATAAATATGCTGCTACAGAGGAATCTACACCCCCTGAAAGCCCTATAACTACCTTTGACATCCTTTAAAAATTACAAAATTAAGACTACACTTATTTCCAAAACTGCAAAGTTATAAAAAATAATCAGTTTGACAATAAAAAAAGGGAGCACGTGCTCCCTTTTTTTATTGTCAAACTGATTACTATTTTTGTCTAAAATAGATCTGAATAGGCACTCCTTCAAAGTCCCACTTTTCACGGATTCTATTCTCTAAGAAGCGACGATACGAATCTCTAACATACTGAGGTAGATTTACAAAAAATGCAAATTGAGGTGTTGGAGATGGTAATTGAGTTGCAAACTTAATTTGAATATATTTTCCTTTGATTGCTGGTGGTGGAGTCTCGTCAATAATCGGTTGAATAAACTCATTAAGCTGAGATGTTGTAATACGACGTTTTCTGTTTTCGTGCACTCTCGTAGCAATCTGCAACACATCTAAAATACGCTGTTTTGTAAGAGCTGAAGCAAAAATAATTGGCACATCGTTAAACGGTGCTAACTTCTGCTTTAAATCCTCAGTGTATTTCTTCATTGTGTTTGTATCTTTCTCTATCAAGTCCCACTTGTTTACCACAATAACACACCCTTTTTTGTTCTTTACAACCAACTGGAATAGATTCATATCTTGGCTTTCAATACCCTGAGTTGCATCTAACATAAGAATTGCCACATCAGAGTTCTCAATCGAACGAATAGAGCGTAACACTGAATAAAACTCTAAATCCTCTTCAACTTTACCTTTTTTACGGATACCAGCAGTGTCAATCAAGAAAAAATCCATACCGAATTTGTTGTATCTTGAGTGAACCGAATCTCTAGTTGTTCCTGCGATATTTGTGACGATATTTCTATCCTCACCAAGCAGAGCATTTGTAAGAGATGATTTACCCACATTTGGACGACCTATTATCACAAATTTAGGTAGGTCTGTATCTAACAAATCTTCATTTGCAGAACTATCCTCAGGAAGTGCTTTTGCTATCTCATCAAGCAATTCACCTGTACCACTACCACTCATTGAGCAGACAGCAATTGGATCGCCCATACCTAGAGAGTAGAACTCATGCACATCATAAAGACGATTATTATTATCTACTTTATTAACTGCTAATATTACTTTTTTTGTACTTTTACGCAAAATGCTTACCATCGCCATATCAAGGTCAGTAATACCTGTAGTTACGTCGGTCATAAACACTATAACGTCAGCCTCTTCCATTGCCAAAAACACTTGGCGACGAATCTCATCTTCGAATATATCGTCTGATTTTAGCGAGTAACCGCCAGTGTCGATAATTGAAAACTCTTTACCATTCCACTCAGATTTGCCATAGTGACGATCTCTAGTAGTACCAGCCTCTTCATTAATAATTGCTTTTTTTGCACCTACCAACCTGTTGAAAAGCGTACTCTTGCCAACATTTGGGCGGCCAACTATTGCGACTATGTTTCCCATATTGTTTTTTATTTAAAATGATTACGACAAAATAAAATTAAGAATATTGCACCAATTGTTATATATGAATCGGCCACATTGAATATTGGACTGAAAAATATATATGGTTCACCTCCCCAAAACGGAAGCCAATCGGGAAGTGTGGTGTTGATAATTGGGAAATAGAGCATATCTACAACATTTCCATGTAGAAAGGTTGTATAACCCTCACCCCAATTCACAAACTCTGCCACTTGATAAGGTGTTGACTCGGTAAATATCATCCCATAAAATAGACTATCAATGATATTACCCGTCGCACCTGCAACAATTAAAGAGAATGCAAACAGAACTTTCCTAGGAGTTCTTTTGTCAATCAATAACGACACATAGAACGAAAGAGCAATAACAGCCACGATTCTAAAAAGACTAAGTATAATCTTTCCATACTCTCCTCCTAACTCCATGCCATACGCAGCACCTCTGTTCTCAAGAAATCTGATTTGAAACCAATCCCCAAACACATAAATAGCCTCACCCAAACTCATACCAGTCTTTACAAACACCTTTGTAAGTTGGTCAATGATAATCAGGATAAGAATAAATATTAACGTTCTTATCTTTTCAGTTCTTCTTTTATTTGCCATGTAAATATAAATTAGTTATTGGTTGAAAGTTTATTGTTTTTGTCAAATTTCTCAGCCGAAAACTTAGCTGTAACCTCAAACTTATCTCCCAATTTGTCTATTTCAAACATTGGTTCAGTCATGATTGCCTCACATATAGAGCGCAAACCACGCGCTCCCAACCTATATTCAATCGCCTTATCAACAATAAACTCTAGCGCATCGTCGTCAAACGACAGCTCGATATCATCCATCTCAAAGAGCTTTTTGTATTGTTTGATTATCGAATTTTTAGGCTCAGTCAATACTTTCATAAGTATCTGCTTTGTCAATGGCTCTAAATATGTAAGCACTGGCAATCTACCTAGCAATTCAGGAATCAAACCAAACGATTTTAAATCCAACGGAGTAACATATTTTAAGATGTTATCGTTGTCAATTGTGTTGCGAATATCATTTGCACCATACCCCACAACCATTGTGTTTAAACGTGCAGCTATTTTTTTGGTTACTCCATCAAACGCACCTCCACAAATAAACAAAATATTGCGTGTATT
>JAWXTQ010000091.1:0-8610 GCA_044433405.1 Rikenellaceae bacterium | reverse complement strand
TATCATATCCTCCTTACTCATCGCCATCACTCCCTCCGCCTTTAGCAGCTCTGCATCGCTTTTAGAGTATAAAAAAGTACCTTTCTTAAAGAGTTGGTTGTCTATATCGGAAGATGATATCAATAGAAAACTAACCAAAGGTACTGCACTACTGCTAGAGCCTACGCATAAATTTTATGAAGAGGAGACTCCTGAAGATAGTAAGCTTAAGGTATGGCATATTGTATCCTATCTTCGTCCATACAAAAAATATCTGTTACAGATAATATTGGGTTTAGTGACTGGTAGTTTGATAAGCTTGATATTTCCGTTTTTAACTCAGTCGGTAGTGGATAAAGGTATTGGAAATAATGATATTGATATTGTTGTTGCTATACTTGTAGCTCAGGTGCTTCTAACATTAGGGCAGACAGCTAATAATATGATTCGTAGTTGGTTAATGCTTCATATGACTACGCGAATAAGTATCTCGTTAGTGTCAGACTTTTTAAGTAAGCTGATGCGGCTACCTATTTCATTCTTTGATTCAAAAATGGTGGGTGATATTATTCAAAGGATTAGTGATCACGGACGTATACAATCGTTTATGACTGGTTCGGTTATTAGTATTGTTATTGCGGCATTTACATTTGTGATATATAGCGGTGTAATGGCTACTTATCACATCACTATACTTGGTATATTTATGCTAGGTAGTGCTCTTTATATAGGGTGGGTGTTGCTCTTCTTGAAATATCGCAAAAAGCTTGATTATATGCGCTTTCAAGAATCTTCAGCAAACCAAAGCAATATAGTGCAACTGATAACAGGTATGCAAGATATAAAACTCAATAATTGTGAAAAACAGAAACGTTGGGCATGGGAGAGCATACAAGCAAAGCTATATAAAATCAGTATAAAAGGCCTCACACTTGGTCAAACACAACAAATTGGCGGATTGTTTATTGATCAAAGTAAAAATATTATAATATCCTTTTTGGCAGCTAAAGCGGTAATTGACGGCGATATGACACTCGGTATGATGATGGCTATGCAGTATATAATTGGGCAACTTAATGCTCCTATTTCTCAGCTTATTGGATTTGTTCAAGCTATACAGGATGCTAAAATTAGCCTTGAAAGACTTAATGAAATTCACGAAAAAGAGGACGAAGAGGCCGAAAGTAAAAATAAAATTAAAGATGTGCCTTCTGAAGAGGATATAATACTTAAAAATGTAGTTTTTCAGTATGAAGGCCCTCGTAGCGCAAAGGTGCTTAATAATATTAATCTAACTATAGAATCAGGAAAGACAACAGCAATAGTTGGGACTAGTGGTAGTGGAAAAACTACGCTCCTGAAGCTTCTGTTAGGTTTTTACGAGCCAGTTGAGGGAGAGGTGCTTCTGGGTAATACTCCTCTAAAGATGTATAGTGATAGTCGTTGGCGTGCACAGTGCGCCTCGGTTATGCAAGAGGGATTTATATTCTCTGACACTATTGCTGCAAATATCGGAATTGCTGACGATGTGCCAGATATAGAAAAGTTACATAGAGCTGCTGAGATAGCAAACATAAAAGAGTTTATTGAGTCGCTGCCACTTCGGTATAATACCAAAATTGGCGCAGAAGGACATGGGCTAAGCACAGGGCAAAAACAAAGAATCTTGATTGCACGTGCTGCATACAAGGATGCTAAATATATAATGTTTGACGAGGCTACAAATTCACTTGATGCTAACAATGAAAAGGCTATTATGGAACGTTTGCAAACCTTCTTTAGTGGTAAAACTGTAGTAGTAGTAGCACATAGGCTAAGTACTGTTAAAAATGCTGATAAAATCGTAGTGCTCGAAAATGGAGAGATTAAAGAGGTTGGTACGCATGCTCAGTTGATTGCTGGGAAAGGCAATTATTATGAACTTGTGAAAAATCAATTAGAATTGGGAAATTAAAGTTAAATAATCATGCCAGAAAATAGTAACAATATAGACCATAATAACGAAACTACCGATATATTGGGAAAAATGCCATCTTGGATGATAAGGTGGGGGTTAACTATTATATTTGTAATATTCATAGGCCTTGTTTTAGGAAGTTATTTTATTAAACTACCACAAACTATATCCGTGCCTATAACGATTACTTCATTGCACGCACCTGCTGACCTAAATGCTGCTATTTATGGTAGCATTGATACTGTTTTGGTTGTAGATGGTGAGTGTGTTGAAGAAAATCAAATTATTGCAATCCTGCACAGTAACTCTTCTTACCTCGATATTATGTGTGTGAGAGATAGATTGGATAGCTTTAGGGTTGACAATAAGAATAGCTGGTTAGATGTTAATTATCAAATATATGATTTGCAACCAGATTTTTCTGATTTTAAAACTGATTTGTTGAATTATAACAATTATATCAAAGCCAATAATATACGTAAAAAGATAGATCTTAAAAATATTCAAATAGCAAATTATGAAAATCATATAGCACACTGCAAAGCACAACAACTCATACTAGAAGAGAGTTTAGAGTGTGATATGAGCAAGTTTAGACAAGACTCTATTGACTGCTTAAGAGGGGGTGTGGCTGTTGATCAATACGTGCAAGCAAGACAATTAATTATTTATAATCGTTGTGCTATTGAACAACTAAAAAACACAATAATAGAGTATGAGATATCCATGCTTCAGGTACAAGAACAGTTAATAGATCTTAATATTCTGCTCGATAATGAGATTGATTTTTTGATTAACGAGATTAAAGCAACTCGACTTAAGCTGCTTGATAAAATCGAACAGTGGCAGCAAAATTACCTGCTTACTTCACCATCTAAAGGTGTATTATCCTATTGTAGGCATTATGGTGTAAATCAAAATGTTATCGCAACCGAAAAAATTGGAACTATTGCACCATTAAAAAATTCTGTAATTATGGGCATAATGGAGATACCTGCTTATGATATTGGGAAAGTTATAATAAGTCAAACTGTAAATGTAAAATTGGATGGATATCCGTACAACGAATATGGAGCCATAAAGGGAAATATTAACCGCATATCCTCTGTTCCCTCAAATGAGGATTATGTTGTTGAGGTGTCATTTCCAGATGGATTGAAATCTACATACAATAAAGATATTGAGTTTGTGCAATACATGAAAGGGGGTGCAGAGATAATAACGAAAGATGAGCGACTGATCTTTAAGTTTATTGCGCCTCTGCGTTCATTGTTTGATAAAATAGATAAAACCAAACACCTCCAATAACAACCCTATTATTTTACATTAAAACCCTCAACCTTTAAGCTAAAGGCTGAGGGTTTTAACATCACGCCACCCTGCATTTTTTGCTGTGCAAAAAATGCTTTTAACGGGCGGTGGCGAAGCTGAGATATGGTCTCTCCTTGCGGAGGGCAGGGGTTAGAGACCCCTATTAATTATTATCAACGTCAATGACAACATTTATCGCCCTCTCAAGCAAGAATGGCTCTTTGTTCCAATGGAATGGTTCGTAGTCGTTATTTTTTATAATCGTGTTGTTCTTAAATGTTAAACCATTAATGGATTTTGCATAAACAATGGGGTTGTCAAAAGTTTCGAAAATGTTGTTCTCGATAGTTATAGCTCCCTCTTTACCACCATGGAAATACTTTGTTTGATTATTGAGATTGGGGATTTCTGGGTAGATAGAGATGATGGCATTAGTGAATTGAAACATGTTGGTGAGCGAGTTGATAAAACGATTATTGCGAATGATAACTTCACGGCATGCTCCTGTTTCGTACCATCCGTTACAATCACCACATAATAGTATTGCTGTGCCCGATGTGTGGTCAAAGAGATTGTTTTCGATAATTGTTAGTTTAGGAGTGCTGAAAAGTGTTCCTCGTGCTCGGTTGTTGCGGATGATATTGTCAGCAAAAACTACCTCTGGAGTCCATTCTAGATTTTCAATTCCGTAAGCATTGCCGTCACTAAGTCGCTTTTCAATTGGTGATGTAAAGGTGATTTTGTACTCTTTTGCACCTTTAATCTCACTTTTGTCATGTGGTGCGATTGCCTTAATGGCGTTTTTTTCGTCGGTAAGCTCCATAGTGTTTGATGCCACAAACTGAACGCTATCACCAACCATTCCCCATTCAAAGCCGTAGGCTTGTGGGTGCATGTATTCACCAATGACGGTGTGGGTATCGATAACCTCTTTGATTTTTAGGTATGTGCCGTGAACGTTAATAGCATCGTCCATCATCCCTTCGTATAATCCGTCGGTTGATATGATTGCACCTTTGCACCCCGAGAAGTGAGTGGCATCGGCTTGGGTGGTGAAGTAACGAGGATCATCTTCACCGCGTAGTGATACATTAAAGTTGGTGAGTGTGATATCCTCACTAACTTGAGCTAATAATCCCATACCCTCAGCGTAGTGAACAGTTACGTTTTCGAGGATAGTTGACTTGTTGTGACTTAGAAATATTCCAGGGGTAGGGCGTTGCCAACCTCGAAATGCTACGATAGTCGATGGTTGCAGTTTGTCGTTGCGCCATGGTGCTTTGATTATTCTAGGCTCTAGCTCTTCAACATTGCTAGTTCCTACGCCTATGTCGCTAGTGTTGTAAATTAGGTGGCGGCTCTCTTTGTCGAATGCTATACCTGCTGTTGGGTGTAGTTTCCAGTTACTGCCATAGGTGATAAATCGCCCATTTATGATTTCATACTCTACCCATGGTGCTACTTTATAGGTTATTTCACCCTTTTTAGTGTCGTTTTCGATGATTTCGACCTGAGCAATTTGTGGGTTTTTATTGTCGAAACTGAGGTTTGTTATCTTGCAATTGTTAGTGCCAGTAATTGACATAGGTAGCATTCTGCCATTTATGTAAAAATCACTACCACCACCATCAAAGGTGAAGTTGTTGATATCCTCAATGGCAATACCTACGCTTTTAGGGTTGTCTTGGTCGTGATTTGAGATGTAGTACTCTCTGATTTGTGCACTATCTGGGAATAGATGGTAAAAACCATTTTCGAACTTAAGCGTTGCGTGCGTTCTTTTGCTGCTTTCGCTCTTTATCGTCTCTAGAGCTTTTGCAACTAGAGGTGATATATCTTGCTCACTATTTGGATATATGCCGAATTCTGAGGCGTGATAGATTTTTTCCTGGGGTGCACACCCAATAGTGTATGCTCCTAATAAAAGGATGAGTAATTTTTGTTTCATTCGATTTTAGTTGTTTGTTTAGTGCAAATGTAAACAATTTTTTTTAAATATATAAGTTCTATATAATAGAGTTGTTTTTATTGTCAAACTTAATGATATTGGTTAATTTATTCATAATTAGTGTTGTATTGTAGTTTTTGAATAAAATAATGATTTTCGGTATTAATAATACAAAAAGTTTGTGTATATTTGTGGCTGGTTTTTAGTGTATAAAAACCATGTGAATATTATATTGTATTGATTTTGAATAAGATAAGAAATATTTTTTTTGTGTTTTGTGTATTGTTTTTTACGCAAATATTTTTCTTTACGCTAAATTCTTGGGGAAGTGATTTTTATGGTTATTCTCTTCAGGATTCAGTTGCTCTTGATTCTATCTCTCGTAACGATTCATTGTTGCTAACACACAGTGATAGTGTGTTTTTAGATAGCACAATTGTTGATACTGCAAAGGTGGCTAAAAAGCCATTTCTCGATGATATTGTCAAAGGTAATGGTAAGGACTCAATGGTGTATGATATCAAGGCTGGGAAGTTATACTTATACGAAAAAGGTGATATCAAATATACCGACAAGCAGCTCTCTGCCGATTATTTCGAAATGCACCTCGATGAAAATATTATCGTTGCAAAGGGTGTGCCCGATTCGATAGGTAGGTTGAGTAAAGCTAAATTTGTTGATGGTGGAACAAGTTATGACCTTGATAGTATCGTCTATAACGTGAGGAGCGAAAAGGCTAAGATATATGAAATCGACTTCCAAGAGGGCGAGGGCGTATTGAGAGGTAAGGATATTAAAAAAATGCCTGACGGAGTGTTTAATGTTGGTGGAGGGCAGTATACAACTTGTAGTGCTGACCATCCTCACTTCTACCTTGCTCTAACTAAAGCTCAATACGTTGACACCGAGGGAGGTGGCAAGAAACTGGTTATGGGACCCGCCTATATTGTTGTAGAGGATGTGCCGCTGCCGTTGTTTGTGCCATTTGGATTTTTCCCTATCATGAACGAAAAGAGCTCTGGTGTGATTCTACCTACTGTAGGTGAGGATAACTCTAAAGGTTTCTATGTTAAAGATATGGGGTATTACTACGCACCTAACGACTATATTGGCTTAACAGCTACTGGTGGTATATATACCTTTGGTTCGTGGGAAGCCTCTTTAGCCTCTACTTATAAGGTTAGGTATAAGTTTAATGGTAGTTTTGATATTGACTATAGTAAAGATATATTTGGCTTGAAAGGAGCTTCCGACTATGAGAACATGAACAACTACCGCATTGCATGGACTCACTCGCAAGACCCCAAATTTATGCCAGGAACAACTTTTTCAGCAAGTGTAAACTGGAGTTCTAGTAATTATAATAAATATGATGCTACAAGTATTAGTGATTATGTAAGTAGTCAAACAAACTCTTCTATATCCTACTCAAAAACATGGTCTGGTTCTTCTTTATCGGCCAATCTACAGCACTCTCAAAACAATATTGACTCGACTATCATGCTCTCAATGCCAAACATTGTGTATAGTGTCTCTAGGTTTATGCCTTTTCAGCGTAAAAATGCTGTAGGTAAGCAAAAATGGTACGAGCAGATTGGTTTAACATATACTGGTACTTTCAATAACTCTGTGACTACAAAAGAGGATATGCTCTTCTCGCAGGAGATGTTTGATGATTTAGAGTATGGTATTAATCACCAAATCCCAGTATCTACTTCGTTTAGTTTGCTGAAATATTTAAACATTTCTCCATCTCTTTCGTATACTGAAAGATGGTATTTTAATAAAATATCTAAGGAGTGGGATCCAACTACCAGCTCGGTGGTTGTTGCTGATACTACAAGTGGCTTTTATAGAGTGTATAACTATAGTGTATCTACAGGTTTCTCTACTCGTATTTATGGTTCGTTTGGCTTTAAGGGGAAAGATCCTTTCATCAAAGCTATACGCCATGTCTTGACTCCAACTGTTACTGCTTCGTATGCTCCTGACTTTGGAGACTCAAAATATGGTTTCTACCTGCCAGTGCAGTCGAGTGAGTCTGGTAATGTAACATATTATTCCCCTTACGAAGATGGTATATTTGGTGTGCCAGGTAGAGGACAGACTGGTTCTTTGAGTTTCTCTCTTGGTAACACTTTAGAAATGAAAGTGAGATCTGATTCTGATACCACTGGAGTTAAAAAGATTAAACTTATTGAGAGTTTGAGTGTGAGTTCATCTTATAACTTCCTTGCTGACTCTATGAATCTAGCAAACTTTAGTGTAAGTTTTAGAACTACACTGTTTAACACTTTGGGTGTTAATATTAGTTCAACATTCTACCCTTATGGATTGGATGATGATGGAACTCGCATTAATGTATTCTCTGTTAAGCAGGGCAAACTTGCTCGATTAACCTCTTTAGGATTTACATTTGGTTACTCATTTAGAAGTGCATTTGGTTTAGATGGAGGTACTGGTAGCGATGCTATACCTAAAGCAACCGCCGCTCAGCAAAAATATTTTGATGAGCAGGGTTTAAGCTATATTGAGCAGCAGGCTATAATCAAAAACAATTATTATGACTTCTCCGTGCCGTGGAATTTGAGTTTTAATTATACATTCAGCTACTCTAAGCCTGCGTATGTGCCAAGTGTTACACAAACTTTGAGTTTTGATGCTGATATTACCTTGACTTCAAAAATGGCGATCTCTTTAGATGCAGGTTATGACTTTGAGGCAAAGAGTCTAACCCCTGGTACTATGTCCTTTACGCGTGATTTGCACTGTTTTCAAATCTCGTTTAACTGGGTGCCAACAGGTTTTAGAAAGAGCTGGAATTTTACTATAAAAGCAAAATCCGCAATGCTTAGTGACCTTAAATATGAGAAGAGTAGTAGCTACACTAGTAATTTTAGTAACTACTATTAAAATAAGATTGACATTAATTACGTTAGAATAAATAGTAGAAAAATATACTTAAAATGAGTAACAATAATATAGAAAATAATAATCCTTTACTAAAAACATCCTCAGAGTGTTATAATGCACCTGAGTTTAATGTTATTGAGCTCGACCACTATCTACCTGCCTTTAAAAAGGCAATCGAATTGGCTAAGGGCGAGATTTTAGAGATTGTGGATTGTTCTCAAACACCAACTTTTGAGAATACTATTCTTGCATTAGAGAATAGTGGAGAGTTGCTTTCGAATATATCGACTATATTTTTTAACCTGAATAACTGCAATACCAGTGATAAGATGCAGCAATTAGCGATAGAGGTTATGCCACTAATCACTGATCATAGCAATGACATCTCACTTAACGAAGTGTTGTTTAATAGAGTTAGAGAGGTATATGAAAATAGAGTAGTGCTTTCAGGTGAGGATTTACGCCTAACAGAGAAGTGCTACAAAGGCATTTGCAAATCGAG
>JAWXTQ010000090.1:0-8773 GCA_044433405.1 Rikenellaceae bacterium | reverse complement strand
TTGAGCTACTTGGCCAACAACGAGGAGGAAACATATATATAATCCCTATAGTTGGAGCTATCATAGCAGTTGACGCAATCACCTCAATACAATTTGCTCAACTTCGAGAGAGAGCAGACGTTGGTAGATTTATGAAGATTAAGATTGTAGGAGTAGTAACAAACTTTGCTCTCTGCATTGGGTTCTACTCTCTTTTGCCATATATTGAGTCTAAGGGGATAAATTGCACTCTTTGGAACGAAAATTTCGGTGTTGGATATGTGTTTGTTTCAAATCTATGCGCATCATTAATAGCAATGATTATGCTATCTAAAAGATGCAGTAATTTTAGGTTCAAGGTTGACAAAAAGGTTTTAAAGGCTGTTATGGTGTTCTCTATACCAATTTTTATTGGGGGATTGGCTGGAACATCAAACGATTTTATTGATCGCCAACTTCTCTATTTTATTCTTCCAGAGGGTGAAGCTACCCAGCAGATGGGCATCTATTCGGCAGTTATGAAACTAGGTGCTTTTATCTACCTATTTACTCAGATGTATAGGTATGCCGCAGAGCCCTATTTTCTTTCTGAGGTTAAGGAGAGCGACTTTTTACAACGCAACGCCGAGGCTCTAAAATATTTCACTATTGCATCACTAGCCATATTTTTATTTATCACTCTTTTTATTGACTATTTTCAATATTTCATTGGAGAAGACTTTCGCTCAGGTATCAAAATTACTCCTATAATATTAATCACTAATGTGCTATTTGGAGTATACATAAACTTATCATATTGGTATAAAATCAAAGAGAAAAGCATGATTGCAATCTACATTTCGCTTTCAGGGCTAATAGTAACAATCATCTTAAACATTATCTTAGTTCCGAAATTTGGATATGTAGGCAGCGCAATTGGGCGATTGGCATGTTTTCTTACAATGGTAATTATTGGATATATTTTAAACCAAAAGTATATGAAAACTCCATACGACATAAAATCACTAGCCAAATATTTTATGCTCACAATCTTGCTTTTAGCACTCTTTAATATATTAAATTTTGAGGGGTTAGTTGTTAAAACAATGTTTTCTATTATATTTTTTGCTATATTTGTGGCATATTTCTCATACCAAGAGAGCATATTTAAACGTTTAAAAAGAAAACAATGATTGTAAAAGTAGTAAACAAATCGAGCAACGCGCTCCCAGCATATCAAACTCCTCAATCTGCAGGACTAGACGTAATGGCCGACACAACTGAGCCAATTACACTAAAACCGCTAGAGAGAGCAATTGTACCCACAGGTTTATATGTTGAACTTCCAACGGGATATGAGATGCAGGTGCGCCCACGTAGCGGACTAGCTGCAAAACATGGAATTACTGTGCTTAACTCACCAGGAACAATAGATGCCGATTATAGAGGTGAAATTAAGATTATTTTGGTTAATTTATCCTCTGAGGTGTACACTATCGAACCAAAAGAGAGAATCGCCCAGCTAATTGTAGCGCGTTTTGAACAAATCGAATGGCTTGATGAGGAGCAACTTTCTCAAACTGAAAGAGGAAGCGGAGGCTTTGGCTCCACGGGAAAGTAAATATTTGATGTTTAGCAAAGTGTGTAGCTGTTTTATACGCTCAGCTTTGCTAAGCTCTAACAAGAATTAATTAATGCATAAAAAAAGATTTAATACATTTAAACTCTTAACCCTATCTATATTTTGTCTCTCTCCTTTTTTAGGATTCTCTCAAATCACAAAAAAAGAGAAACAAAAAAGTGATAGCTACAAAATTGAATCTAAATTTATAGGCAATGACTCTCTGCTTGTATCTGATCTCTACATGCAGGCCATTGTAGCCGAGAACTTCGAAATGGATACGGTTAAAGCATTTACTATTTTTAATGAAATATTAAAAATAGACTCTCTACATGCGCCGTCTCTGTTCTATAAAGCACTATACGCTAACTCATTAAATCAGGGATTAGCTTATATCAACAAAGCTATCCAAGTTGATAGCACAAACACCGACTATTACGCCGTTAAAATGCTTTATTGCAAACGAGCAGGGATGTTTGACCAGGCAATAAAAGCGTGTGAAACAATGATTAAACTCGACGATAAAAACATTGAGTTTCATCTTAAAAAAGCCTCTATACAAGATGTTTCTGGAGTTCAATTTCAGGCGATAACCACTCTTGAAAATGCTATTTCTATATTTGGACAACAAATAGAGCTGCTCTACTATCTACAAGATATCTATAGACGTGTAAATAGAAGTGACAAGGTTATAGAAATAGTAAACAAGCTACTTACTATCCTACCTGACAATATAGATTTCATAATGTTACTTACTGAGGCTTACGTTAACAACTCTGAAATATCTAAGGCTAGGGAGTATTTTGAATTAGCACGACAAATTGATCCTTTATCATTAGCATATCAATCAGGGATTTGCGAGTTCTACAATCGCTACGGAACAAAAAAACAATTTCTAAATGCTCTAAACCAACTTTTCGCAAACAAAGAATTAGCCCTAGAGAGTAAAATAGATTATTTTAATAACAACATTAAAAACATTGAGACATACCAACAATACTATTATGAGGTAGAGTCTTTAGTCAACACACTAAGAATCACTCATAGCGGCACTTGGAGCGTAGATAAACTATATGCGACTCACCTTATCAATATTGGTCTTGCACAAGCGGCGGGAGAGGTGTACAAAAAACATCTTAATGCCAATTCAGCAAACAGGCTTGATGCCTACAGACAGGTAATTGCAATAGAGGATTTTTTGAATGAGGAACCAGATAGTGCGCTAAAATATTGCCTTGAAGCTATCGAGATTTTCACCGAAGATATACCGATAAAACTACAAACTGCAAATATTTTTGCAGAGAATGGCCAAATTGAGAAATCTAAAAAACTGGTAGATTGGTGTATAAAAAATGCTGAAAACGACTCCTTAAAAAGTGAATATATCGGCTTCCTTGGCGATATATCCCACAAAATAGGCGACAATAAAAGTGCTTATAAATACTATGATAAAGCGTTAAAGGTAAATCCCAACAACATCGTTGCGCTTAACAACTACAGCTACTATTTGAGTCTCGAAAACACAATGCTCGATAAAGCGTTAGAGATGTCTATGAGAACAATCGAAATAGAGCCTAACAACTCAACATACCTCGACACTTATGGATGGATTCTACACAAGTTGGGGCGTAATGAGGAGGCTAAAGATATAATTAAACGCGCAGTTGCTATAGACACCAACAACAGTAGCGAACTACTTATTCATCTAGGCGACATATATCTAGCCTTAGGAGATGAGATATTGGCTGAAGTGTATTGGGATAGAGCTATAAAGGCAGGAGCCGATATTGAAGAGATTAACAAAAGAAAACTAGAAATACAAAAATAACAAAACAACAGATTTTAGAGCGATGATAAACAGAGAATTAATAGACTTTTTAATAGTCAGCGGATCAAATGCAGCTATTTCGGCCGCAAAACAAATTATGAATATATACAACTCTTCTGACACTTTTGATGTTTCGGTTAACACCGACAACTCAGTTGTCATTGAGGCAGATAGAGTTGCTCACGAAGAGATAAAAAGATCACTACTCCCTACTCGCATACCTATAATGAGTGAAGAGGGGCGAAATATTCTTTTTGAAGAACGCCTAAATTGGGATTTATATTGGTTAGTAGATCCACTTGACGGAACTATCGAATTCATTCAAAAAAACGACGAGTTTGCCATTTCTATAGCTTTTATGCACAATAAGACTCCTCTTTTTGGCATAATTTACCTACCTACAGAGGGAAAACTATATTTTAGCGATCCTGACCGAGGAGCTTTCTTGCTAGAAGGATGCGACTCTATGAGCGAACAACTAACAACCTCTACTCTCTTTGGAGCTGCAAAGAGATTAAAGCTAGAAAGAAACGAGGATGAGAGTATTGACAAACTAAACATTGTCATAACTCGTTCACACATTGACGAAAAGACAAACCAAATAATAGATAATTTCAAAGAGAGATATAACGAGGTAAATGTAATAAATTGTGGATCAGCTAAAAAGTTTGCACTGATAGTCGAAGGCAAAGCCGACTTCTACTTCCGCACTACGCCTCTTTCTGACTGGGATATTGCTGCAGGTGAATCTATTGTTAAAGCTTATGGCGCAACTATAAAAAGCAATGACTCTGGCGCAGAGATTACTTATAATAAAAAAGAGTTAGTAATTGCTCCTTTTTATGTAACAACACTAAATGAAATTAAACTATAATTAGATTATGAAGAAAAAAAGAATAGCTCTAGTAGCGCACGATAACATGAAAAGCGACTTAGCACAATGGGTCGACTGGAATTGGGAGATATTAATCAACCACCACCTAATTTGCACTGGAACAACGGGTAAATTGGTAGCTAAAACACTTATTGACCGCCACGGCAACGACAATGCTCGTTTTGATATGACATTCCTAAAATCTGGACCATTAGGAGGTGACCAACAACTAGGATCGTCAATCGCTGAGGGCGAGATTGACGTATTAATCTTTTTCTGGGATCCAATGATGGCACAGCCACATGATGTTGATGTAAAAGCACTTCTAAGATTGGCATCGGTTTATAATGTACCTACTGCTATGAATAGATCAAGCGCAGATTTCTTAATATCATCTCCATTTTTTGTTGGAGAATACACCAGAGTAATTAAAGATTACAACTCGTATGTAGAAAGGGTTATAAAATAGAAAAAATTAATAATTTTCAGAATTTTTGTAGCAAACAATATTTTTTGTATCTTTGAAAATTAATAGTTTAAACAAAAAATTAAATAAATTATGTTTAGTAAGGAAATTTACACAGCACGCCGTAACCAATTACGCAGCAAAATAAAAAGTGGAATTATTATTATCTTAGGAAATAGTGAATCGCCAATGAACTATCCAGCAAATGGATTTCATTTTATTCAAGACAGCACGTTTACCTACTTCTTTGGTCTTGACCATGCTGATTATGTTGGCGTGATTGACGTTGATGCAGACACAGACTCTATCTATGGCGATGATCCATCAATTGACGATATAATCTGGATGGGCGATCTTCCTAGCCTTAGTGAGATGGCTAGCGAGGTTGGAGTAAACTCAACTGCACCTAGTGCTGATCTACGCGATAAGATAGAAGTGGCTATTCGCCTAGGAAGAAAGATCCATTTTTTACCTCCATACAGAGCTGAACACACTCTATTTTATAGTTCATTATTGGGCATTAGTAGCGACTCTATCTCTAAATATGTATCTGCTGAGCTAATCCGTGCGGTAGTATCTCTTAGAGAGATTAAGAGCAGCGAGGAGATTAAAGAGATTCACAAGGCTTGTAATATTGGCTACAAAATGCACACAACTGCCATGCAAATGTGTAAAGAGGGTGTTACTGAGCGCGAAATTGCAGGTGCCATTGAGGGGGTTGCCCTATCGTATGGTCGTGGAGTTTCGTTTCATAATATAGTGTCGCAAAATGGACAAACACTTCACAACCACACTCACGATAACACCCTAGAGAAGGGTCGTTTGTTGCTTGTTGACGCTGGAGTATTGAGCACTAGCGGATATTGTTCTGACTTTACACGTACAATGCCTGTAGGTGGTAAATTCACACCAATCCAAAAAGATATTTACGGAGTATTGACAAACGCTTTTGAAAGCACATTTAGCCAAATTAAACCAGGAGTACTTTACAAAGATGTTCATCTTTCGACTTGCAAGGTTATCACTGAGGGTTTAATCTCTATGGGATTAATGAAAGGCGATGCTGATAGCGCAGTTGCGGCAGGTGCACATGCACTATTTATGCCTCACGGCTTAGGTCACCAAATGGGAATGGACGTTCACGACATGGAAGGCTTAGGCGAAACTTACGTAGGTTATGACGATGAGGTTGAAAGAAGCACTCAATTTGGACTTGGCAATCTTCGCATGGGCAAACGTCTAAAAAAAGGTCACGTACTCACTGTAGAACCTGGAATCTACTTTATCCCTGCACTTCTTGCTAAGTGGGAAAAAGAGGGAATCAACCGCTCATTTATCAACTATGACAAGGTTCGTGAATTCTTAAACTTTGGCGGATGCCGCGTAGAGGACGATGTTGTAGTGACTGAAAATGGCATGCAAGTATTGGGTAAAAAACGTGTTCCATACACTGCTACTCAAATCGAAGAGTATATGGAAAAATATATGTAATAAAACAAGATAAATTATTAAATAAAAGAAGAATGAAAAAGATTTTTTTATCAGTTTTAACACTGATAATGATGGCTTCCTCAGCAAGAGCTGACGAGGGGATGTGGCTTCTTCCGTTTCTAAAGAAGCTTAACATTGACGACATGAAAGCCAAAGGGCTAAAATTAGAGGCAGAAGATATCTACAGCGTTAATAATACCAGCTTGAAAGATGCTATTGCTATTTTTGGCGGTGGATGTACCAGTGAGTTAATCTCTCCTCAAGGGCTTTTATTGACCAATCACCACTGTGGTTACGGTTCAATTCAACAACATAGTAGCGTTCAAAACGACTATCTTAAAGATGGTTTTTGGGCTATGTCGTTTGCCGAAGAGATTCCAACTCCAGGCCTAAGCGCAACATTTGTTAAAGAGATTACAGATGTTACAGAACAGATAAATGCTAAACTTGGCACTTACGCAAACGAGAGTGAGAGAAATAGCAAAATATCTCAAATCATCAGCCAAATTACAGCAGAGAATAAACCTAACAAAGAGGGTCACTACGTAATAATTAAAAGTTTCTTTGGAGGAAACCAATATATTATGTTTGAGATGATTCGTTACGACGACGTGAGAATGGTAGGTGCACCACCTTCATCAATTGGTAAATTTGGTGGTGATACTGACAACTGGATGTGGCCACGCCACACTGGCGACTTCTCTCTATTCCGCATCTACACAGACAAAGATGGCAACCCTGCAAGCTATTCTCCAAACAATGTACCTATGGAGTCAAAAAAATATCTTCCGATATCAATTAAAGGGGTTAAAGAGGGTGATTTCACAATGGTATTAGGCTTTCCAGGAAGCACTAACCGCTACATGACATCATACGAAGTTAATGAAACTTTAACTACTAACAATCCTGTTCGTATTAAAGTACGTGGTATTCGTCAAGATGTTTTAATGGAGGATATGAAAGCCGACAGAGAGATTAACATCAAATACGCAAATAAATACGCAAGCAGCTCTAACTACTGGAAAAACTCAATCGGCATGAATGAGGGTATCGTTAAGTTAGACGTAGAAGGAGACAAAGCGGCTATCGAGACTCGCTTCTTAGAGTGGATTGAAGCCGATGAGGCGCGTAAAAATGAGTATGGCAAAGCACTACCTCTAATTGAAGAGGCGGTTAAAAATCGCATGCCTATCAACTACGTCTTATCTTATATTCGTGAGTCTCTATGGACTGGTATAGAGCTTGTTTCACTAGCTAATTCGTATTTAGAACTAGCTACAGAGCTAGACAAAAAAGAGCGTGGATTAGATAATAAAGCTAATGCAATTATCAACTCTAAAAAATCCTCTATCAACGCATTCTACAAAGATTATAGCCCATCTACAGATCGTAAATCTGCTAAGGCTATGTTTAAACTATTTATGGAGGATGTAACTGCAATAAACCGCCCAACATATTTTGCACAAGTAGAACAAATGGGTGCAGAGAATGCAGTAGACTACATGTATGACAACACAATCTTCGCTAACGAAGAGACTCTTACAGCCTTCCTTAACAATCCAAGTGCTGAGGTGTTAGCAAACGACCCTATCTTAACGCTTACACGCTCAATCAATGAGGTATTAAAAGCATTAACCTCTTCTGTAAGCAAATACAACACTATGGCTGCTGAAGGACATAGACTATTTGTAAAAGGGTATACAGAGATGGATAAAGATGTAAAAACATTCTATCCAGATGCAAACTTTACTATGCGTATGACTTATGGTAATGTTCTTCCATATATGGATTACGACTACACTACAACACTTAGCGGTGTAATCAAAAAAGAGGATCTAAACAACCCTTATGAGTTTACAGTTGAGCCTAAGTTAAAAGAGCTTTACAAAAAGAAAGATTTTGGCAACTACGGTAAAAAAGATGTTACAGTTGGATTTATCTCAAACAACGACATCACTGGAGGAAACTCTGGCAGCCCTGTTATCAACGGTAAAGGCGAATTAGTAGGCCTAGCATTTGACGGCAACTGGGAAGCAATGAGTGGTGATATCGCTTTTGAACCAGACCTTCAAAGATGTATTTCTGTAGATATTAGATATGTATTATTTATCATCGACAAATATGCAGGTGCAACTCGCCTAATCGACGAGATGACTATCATAAAATAGGTATTTACAGTCTATTGTAGAGTCCTAAAGGAAAAGCGGATCAAGCTGAATTCTTTATTGGTAGCTAAAAAAATGTATTCTTAGCGGTTTTCACCGCATGAGCTTTCGCTCACGCCCCGTAGAGGTAGCTTTTAATTTCTTATACTCATACCTAAAGGTATGGTAACGAAATAAAAAGCTACCTCTATTTTTGGCTGCGCCAAAAGGTGAAAGCCGAGGCGTACCAAAGCCTATCAAGATAAGAGGAAAAACTGTAACCGTCTCCGCAATGCCGTATTGTAAGTAAAACCTCGATAGCAGTATGATAACTATCGAGGTTTTGTTCTGTTTATTATTGTGTCCACTGGTCAGGAAGTAGGCTTCTTAA
>JAWXTQ010000089.1:0-8934 GCA_044433405.1 Rikenellaceae bacterium | reverse complement strand
GCGACTAAGAAATTCCGGCCGATTTCTGCACTCAACGTACCATACCCAATATCATGGGCTGACGAAGAGAAAGACACAACATCATGGTTAGGTAATGAGCTACAAAGAGAGGCATTTAGCCAACTTTACTCTGTAAGAGATAAGATAAAAGAGCTAAAAGATGAAAATCTTACCTATGTTTGGGACTTTTTACAATGTTCAAACCACCTCTACTTTATGAGTACAAAATGGTTTATTGGAAAAAGTATAGCAAATACTAACCCTTACGATTCACCATACGAAGCATTCATGAACTACATGAATGTAGTTAGTGATTTCTTACGTCAAGTTCGAGAAAAATAGGGATAAAATAAAATTTTTTAGAAGCTGCCACAAATATTTGTGGCAGCTTCTTTGCAAAAAAGTAAAAAAATTATCACAACTACAAAATTTTTTACCTATATTTGAGAATAGAAACTAATATACAAAACAATGAAAATAACTGTAGCTCAGATTAATACTAAAATCGGAGACGTCGTTTACAATAGCGACATTATTAAAAAAGAGATTAATACAGCTTTAGAAAAGGGTTCAGACCTAATTATTTTTCCTGAATTTGCAATTTCGGGAACACCTCTATACACTATGGTGTCAGAACCAGACTTTATAGACAAGTGTTATGCTGCACTAGAAGATATCGCACTTGGAGCAATTGATATTGATGTACTAATTGGCATGCCTACGCAAAGTGGTGACGACTATTTTTCGAGTGTTGTTCACATCAAAAAAGGTATCGTAAAATCCATATTTAGCAAAGCAATGATTGATGCTGAGTATGAAAAGCCATATTTTAAAGGTATTGACTCACTAGACTATAACGACGAGAGCGAAGAGATAGAGAGCGAAATACCGATGAATATTATAACTGTAGCACAAAAAAGGTTATTAGTTGTTATTGGTGAGGATTTAGACTACATCGAAGGAGTTGAAAAATCGTTAAAAGTTGACGCTATCGTGTCAATTGCAAGCCCAATATATGCTATGGGCATGATTGAAGATGAATATGATGTATTGATTGAGGCTGCAAAAGCGTTTAAAACGCCAATTATTCGTTGTTCGATGGTGGGAGCAAATAGTGTATCTTACCTAAACTTTGGCGCATCATGCGTTATTAACATCCTAGGTGAAGTTGCATACGGAACAAAAGAGTTTTGCTCTGACGTTATAAACTTTGAACTAGAATCAACAACAACACACAAATCCGCAAACAACTATTTAGCTCCTCGCAAAAAAGCTAAAGACAACTTCAATGCTATAAAAATGGCGTTAGGTGATTTCTTTACAAAACAATCTCTAACAAAAGCCGTTGTTGGACTATCGGGGGGAATAGATTCAGCTGTAGTGCTTGCATTGGCAGTTGAGACTCTAGGTGCTGAGAATGTAACTGCTATACTCATGCCTTCTGATTTTTCATCTAAAGGATCAGTTGATGACTCTGTAAAAATGGCAGAGGGATTGAAAATAGAATACCATAAACTTCCAATTTCTGCCACCTTCAACACAATGGTAGAGAGCATGAAGCCTGTATTCAAAGATTTACCATTCTCAATTGCTGAGGAGAACATACAAGCTCGTATCAGAGGAATGATGTTAATGGCCTACTCAAATAAGTTTGGCAATATAGTACTTAACACATCAAACAAAAGTGAGTGCGCAGTAGGATATGGAACTATCTATGGCGACACAAATGGAGCAATCTCGTTAATTGGGGACCTATATAAAGATGAAGTATACGAGTTAGCATACTACATTAACACTAAAATGGGGGATGCTATTCCTCGTGAGATTTTAGAGAAAGAGCCATCGGCTGAGCTTCATCCAGACCAAAAAGACAGCGATTCACTCCCTCAATATGAGGAACTTGACAGCATCCTAAGATTGTTACTAGAGAGCAAGTCATCAATCCTAGAGTGTGTATCACACGGTTTTGATGTAGATACTGTAACTTCGGTGGTTAAATTAATTGCAGGTGCAGAACACAAAAGATACCAACTTCCTCCTGTAATCAAACTCTCGTCGCACACTTTTGGCATGGAGCTAAAAATGCCACTCGGAGCAAAGAGAATATAAGAAATGAGCGTAGTTGAACACAAAGGCATAATTCAAAATATTGAAGGCAAGAAAATAGAGGTGCAGATTTTAGTAAACTCCTCATGTGACGGATGTCACATGAAGGGTGGCTGCATCAGCGGAAGCGACACCAGCAAAAGATTAATAACAATTGATGATTCGCATGCAGAAAACTACTCGATAGGCGAAGAGGTTACTCTCTTCTTCTCTGAAAAGATGGGAGGTAAAGTTGTAACAATTGCCTATATTATCCCAGTAGTAATTTGTGTGGTAGCAGTTATAGTGTTGTTGAATTTGGGTGTTAGCGAACCTGCAAGTGCTCTATTTGCTCTTTCATTTATTGTGGCATACTTTGTGTGTTTATATATAATAAAAGAGAAGATTCAATCTAAAATTACAATAAAGATAAAAAATAAAAACTAGTCTAAATTAGCTTTTTTAGGCTAATAAAAAAATCTAAATCTAATGAATGAGACATTACTTTTCACTATTATCACACTTTGTGCATTAGGGGCAGTAGCGGCAATCGTATTATATTACGTTGCTCAAAAGTTCAAGGTATACGAAGATCCTCGTATAGACGAGACTGAGAAGATGCTACCAGGCGCAAACTGTGGAGGTTGTGGATATCCAGGCTGTCGAGGGTTAGCGGATGCACTTGTTGCAAACGACGACATTGACTCTCTCTTCTGTCCAGTAGGAGGAGCCGAAACAATGACAAAAATTGCAACCTACCTAGGTAAGGCTGCGGCTGAAAAAGAGCCACAAATTGCAGTTATCAAGTGTAAGGGCGACTGCGAAAATCGACCTAAAACAAACATCTATGATGGCGAAAAATCATGTGCTGTAGCTGCTTCACTTTATGGGGGAGATAGCGCATGTTCGTATGGCTGCTTAGGCCTAGGTGACTGCGTGAATGTGTGTAGTTTTGGAGCAATCAAAATTGACTCTGTTAGCGGACTACCCTACGTTGATGAGGAGCTATGTACTGCATGCGGCAAATGTGTATCAGCATGTCCAAAAGGGGTAATCGAACTACGCAAAAAAGGCCCTAAAGGCAGACGCGTATATATTGGTTGCTCAAACAAAGACAAAGGTGCATTAGCAAGAAAAGCGTGCAAGGTTGCCTGTATTGGATGTGGCAAATGTGTTAAAACATGCCCATTTGACGCAATTACCTTAGAAAACAACCTAGCTTATATTGATGCTAGCAAGTGTAAACTGTGTAGAAAATGTGTATTAGAGTGTCCAACTAAAGCTATAGTAGAGATTAACTTCCCTCCACGCCCTGCGCCTAAACCTAAGGTAGAAGCCACAGAGGTAAAGAGTGCTGAACCTAAAGTTGAGACCAAAAGCACAATTGAGGCTCAAACCACAACTGAGCCAAAAGCTAAAGCAGAATAGTTGTTAAAATTGATATTAATAGATATCAGAAAATTAAGATTTTATGTTAAAACGTTTTAAGATAGGCGGTATTCATCCACCAGAAAACAAACTTAGCAAGCTTTGTAAAATTGAGACACTTCCAATTCCAGCAAAGGTTGTTATCCCTATGTCGCAACATATTGGAGCACCAGCAGTAGCTACAGTTGCTAAAGGAGATAAGGTAAAAGTAGGTGATATTATAGGTAATGCAGGGGGATTTATCTCTGCAAATGTACACTCTTCTGTGAGCGGAACAGTAACGGCAGTTGACATGGTTGCTGACGGTTCAGGCATTAAGAAGATGGCTGTGACGATAACAGTTGAGGGCGATGAGTGGCGCGAGGATATTATTCGCGACACAAAACTAGAGACTCAATGCAATCTAAGTTCGTCTGAGATTGTAGAGAAAATAAAAGCAGCAGGTATTGTAGGGATGGGCGGAGCAACATTCCCAACAAACGTAAAACTAACACCACCAACAGGCAAAGAGGCAAAAGTATTGATTATAAACGGTGTAGAATGTGAACCACACCTAACTGCTGACCACCGAGTTATGTTAGAGAGGAGCGAGGAGATTTTGGTAGGTATTGAAATTCTATGCAAAGCTCTCAATGTAAATAAAGCATACATCGGAATTGAGAATAACAAGCCAGATGCTATAGCTAAGCTCACCAAAGTTAATACCAACCCAAATATAGAGGTTGTTCCTTTAAAGGTTCAATACCCTCAGGGTGGTGAAAAACAGCTTATTGATGCAGTAATTTCGCGTCAAGTTCCATCTGGAGCACTCCCAATTGATGTTGGAGCAGTAGTTCAAAATGTTGGAACAGCACTAGCAGTTTACGAAGCTGTTCAGAAAAACAAACCTCTCATCGAACGCGTTGTTACTGTAACTGGTAAAACAGTAACTAACCCTAAGAACCTACTAGTTAGAATAGGCACACCTGTTTCTACACTTTTAGAGTATTGCGGTTATGATGATGAGCAGACAGAAAAGGTGATAGGTGGTGGCCCTATGATGGGGCGTGCAATGTGCAATATCGAAGCTCCTATAGCTAAAGGATCGTCAGGTGTATTGTTAATGCATAAAAATGAGGCGCGACGAAATAGTGCCGAGAGCTGCATACGCTGTAGCAAGTGTGTAGACGTTTGCCCTATGGGATTGGAACCATATCTATTGTCGGTATTATCTAAGAAGTCAATGTTTGAAGAGTGCGTTGAACATCTTCCAAACGACTGTATCGAATGCGGTTCGTGCTCATATACATGTCCTGCATCGCTGCCACTACTTGATAATATTCGCATAGCGAAAGGCGAAGTAATGAAAATATTACGTGGCCAAAAATAGTTGATTGTTAATAATATTATAATTATGATAAATAAATTAGTTGTATCACCTTCCCCACATGTGAAAGGAAAATCTGACACATCTACCCTAATGAGAGATGTTGTTATTGCATTAGTTCCTGCATTTATAGTATCGTGGGTGTTTTTTGGTGCTAATGTCGGAATAGTAACTGCTACTGCGGTTATCTCATGTATACTTTTTGAGTATTGTATATGCAAATTCTTATTAAAGAGAAACAACACTATCAAAGATTTCTCAGCAATAGTAACTGGGGTCTTGCTAGCGTTTAATCTACCTCCTGAAATTCCTCTTCACCTAGTTGTGATTGGATCACTAGTGGCTATTGGAGTTGGTAAAATGTCGTTTGGAGGTTTGGGTAACAACCCTTTCAATCCAGCACTTGTGGGCAGGGTATTTTTGTTGATATCTTTCCCTGTTAACATGACTTCGTTCTCTGCAACCTCTAGAGCTATCGCATCTGACGTTGTTTCGAGTGCAACTTATGATGCTGCTTCAGGAGCAACTCCTCTTTCGTTTATGAAGGGTGCTATTACATCTGGCAAACCAGTTAGCGAATTAATGCACAATTTCTCATATTCTTCATTCCTATTTGGTGATAAAGCAGGTTCTCTTGGTGAGATTGCTGCACTTGCACTTCTTATAGGTTTTGTCTATCTATTATGGCGTAAAGTTATCACTTGGCACATCCCTGTGTTTGTGCTTGGTAGCATGGCTATTTTTAGTGGCATCTTATGGTTGATTGACCCTAACACCTATCTTTCACCACTATTTCATGTCTTAGCTGGTGGAGCAATCCTAGGTGCTGTGTTTATGGCAACCGACTACGTTACATCGCCAATGACAAAAAGCGGAATGTTAATATACGGCATGGGCATTGGTGTTATCACAATCATTGTTCGTACGTGGGGAGCATACCCAGAGGGTATATCGTTTGCAATCTTAATAATGAATGGTGTTACACCTCTAATTAACAAATATTCTAAACCAAAGCGATTTGGTGAAAAACGAAAATAGCGTTATAAAAATGGAATCGAATTTAAAAAATATGGTCTTAGTCTTGGTATCAATCACTCTGATTGCATCAAGTGCGGTTGGTGTGGTTTATACACTAACAAAAGAGCCAATAAAGTTAGCGAAAGAGGCTAAACTCAACGATGCGATTGTTGAAGTACTACCCACGTTCAGTGAGCTTCTACCTGTTGTTGAGGTTGAAGTAGATGGAGAGAAAGTCAATGTATATCCAGCAAAAAACGGTGATAAAACTGTAGGATATGCCGTTGAGAGTTTCTCTAAAAATGGATTTGGTGGCATGATAAAAATATTGGTGGGCTTTACATCTGATGGTACTATATTCTCAACTGAGGTTATATCTCACAGCGAAACACCAGGTCTAGGCGACAAAATGGATAAAAACAAAAGTAACTTCTCTGAGCAATTTAAGGGCAAAGATCCAGCAAAGTCAAACTTAACAGTTAAGAAAGATGGTGGTGATGTTGATGCAATTACTGCTGCAACCATATCATCGCGTGCATTTACTGATGCAATCAGCAATGCATACAAAGCTTTTCAACTCTCAAACAAGTAAAAAATTATGAGTAAAATATCAGTTTTAACAAAAGGAATTGTAAAGGAGAATCCAATATTTGTGCTTCTTCTTGGAATGTGTCCTACACTCGGAACAACCACTTCGGCAATCAACGGAATGGGTATGGGTTTTGCCACAATGTTTGTACTTATAATGTCAAATGTTGTTATCTCACTAATCAAAAATTTAATCCCTGACAAGGTGCGCATACCTGCATTTATTGTGGTTATCGCCTCATTTGTAACAGTAGTGCAACTATGTATGGAGGCTTACCTACCATCACTATACGAAACATTAGGATTGTTTATCCCATTGATTGTGGTAAACTGTATAATTCTTGGACGTGCAGAGGCCTTCGCCGCAAAAAACAGCCTATTTGACTCAATGCTTGATGGTATTGGCATGGGTTTAGGTTTCACTCTCTCTCTAACACTTCTTGGAGCAACAAGAGAGATTCTTGGAAGTGGTTCAATATTTAATTTCAAATTTATTGAAGGCGATGGAATGTTGATTTTTGTACTTGCACCAGGTGCATTCATTGCACTAGGGTATCTTCTAGTATTGTTTAATAAAATAGTTAAAAAATAGAGTAAAATGGAGTATTTAATAATTATAATAGGTGCAATATTTGTAAATAATATTGTCTTATCGCAATTCTTAGGAATTTGCCCATTTTTAGGTGTTTCATCTAAGGTTTCAACCTCCCTAGGGATGGGTGGTGCAGTTACGTTCGTAATGACAATTGCCTCTATAGTTGTATTTCTAATACAATACTATGTGCTTGTTCCTCTCGGAATCGAATATATGCAAACAATTGTATTTATTTTAGTAATTGCAGCACTAGTTCAGATGGTGGAGATTATGCTTAAAAAATTAAGTCCTGCGCTCTATCAAGCATTAGGAGTTTTCCTTCCACTTATTACAACAAACTGTGCTGTATTAGGTGTTGCTATCTCACTAGTACAAAAAGAGCTAAACCTAATGGGTAGCATTGTTTTTGCAATCTCTAACGCAATAGGTTTCACCCTAGCACTTGTATTGTTTGCTGGCCTACGCGAACGCCTAGAACTAGCAAACGTACCAGCTCCATTCAAAGGCATCCCTGCAGCATTAATCACTGCTGGCATCCTAGCAATGGCATTTATGGGTTTCTCTGGACTTGTATAACCGCTAAAGCTCTACACTCTCCACAACGAGAGTAAATTCATTTTACGCCCCGTAACACTCCCTGCACAGCAAAAGTGTTACGGGGCGTAAAAGTACAAAGACAATAAATATTTATCGTAAGCATATTGGTCTATAAAGATATTTTCAATATCTTTGTATTTCGTACAAAGCACAACTATGACAAATAAACCTATAAATAGATTGAAAGTAGTCCTTGTAGAGCAGGATAAAACAGGCGTATGGCTATCAGAGCAGTTGGGTAAACACCCATCTACAGTCTCTCTATGGTGCTCAAACAAGATCCAACCATCATTAGAGATGCTCGATACAATCGCTGATTCGCTTGGAGTAGATAGAGTTGATTTGATAAATAATAGTAAGTAGTATGAGCACAAACTTTTTTACAAACGAAAAGGATAATACACTACTTGAGAAGATTCAAGGAGTATTTGAACATCGCAAAGTGCATTTTTTCGATGCTCTTGTTGGCTATTTCCGTGCATCTGGTTATTTCAGAATACGTAAGTTTATCGAACAAACACCTCAAATAAGAATACTTGCTGGTATCAATATTGACAAATTAACATATGAAGCAAATCGTCACGGCTTATTATTTAACCCTAATAAAGCACAAACACAAGAAGAATTTTTCAAAGGGATAAAAGATAATATACAGAGCGCAAAGTATGATAAAGAGGTTGAAGATGGTATGTATCAGTTTATAGAGGATATTGCCTCTAAGAAGATCATCATTAAAATACATCCTAAGCAGAATATTCATGCTAAGATATATATATTTAGAGAGGAGAGTTTCCACCCTCACGGGTATGGGTCTGTTATTACAGGCTCAAGTAATCTTACGGAGGCTGGGCTGGAGAAAAATTTCGAGTTTAATGTTGAGTTGCGCAATGATGATGATATATTGTTTGCAACTGATACATTTGAAAAACTATGGAACGAATCTGTAGAGATAGATATAAACCATATAGATAAAATCAAAAAGGAGTCATATCTAAATTCAGAGTTCACTCCGTATGAGGTGTACATAAAGTTCTTGTTAGAGTATTTTGGAAAAAGCATAGAGTTCGATCCTAACTCAGTATCTGACCTACCGAAAGATTTTAAGAAACTATCGTATCAAGTTGATGCAGTAAATGACGGTTATGCAAAGATGATGAAGCATAATGGATTCTTCTTGGCTGATGTTGTTGGATTGGGTAAAACAATCGTTTCAGCACTTATCGCTAAGAAATTCTATTTTTCTAATGACTTCCCATCG
>JAWXTQ010000088.1:0-8936 GCA_044433405.1 Rikenellaceae bacterium | reverse complement strand
GGTATTAAAATCGGAACAGTAACCGATATAACAATGGATGGGGTAGACTCGAAGGTGAAGGTGGAACTTCGTATCGACAAGAAGTTTCACATTCCATCTGATAGCAAAGCAATGATTAGTGACAAATCTCTTCTTGGAGGAAAAGCGATAGTCATGGAGCTGGGCTCTTCACCTGAACTTGTTAAAAATCACGGAGAGCTAGTTGGAGTTATTGATGATAACATGTCTGAGCAGATTGATGAGGTTAAAGCAACTCTTTTGAATGTTATCGAAAAACTTACTGCCACCCTTGAGGGAACAGAGAAGCTGCTTAATAGCGAGAACATCGAAAATTTGTCTAAGACATTCGAAAACTTAAACGCTTCATCAGAGAAGCTTAAAGAGCTACTTTCTGACGAAGAAATACCTGCGATTTTATCGAATTTGCAAAACATTACAACAGAGATTAATAACGCTACGCCAATGCTGACAGCCTCAATGACTAATCTAGAGGAGATTACAGCCTCTATTAATGGTGCAGATCTAGGCTCTACAATTACCTCTGCAAATTCAACAATAGAGGAGCTTAATGTTACCCTTAAACAGATTAATTCGAAACAGGGAACAATTGGGTCGCTAGTGTATGATGGTCAGATGTATGAAAATCTCAATAGTGCATCAGCTAATTTGTCATATCTATTATCTGACTTAGCTGAGAATCCAAAAAGATATGTTCACTTTTCAATATTTGGAAAGAAAGATAAAAAATAGTCAGTACTTTGAATAAAAAAAGAACAAAAATGGGGTTTTATCTACGATAATGCCCCATTTGTCTATTTGTTTTGCTAGTAATGTTTGATAATTATATATTTGTATAGTGATAATGGACAACCATTGTTCGCAAAAAGAGAGTTAAAGAAGCAATATGATTAAGTTAGGGAGAATAAAATTAAATAGATTAACAAAAAGTATTCTTATACATGCAGGAGTATGGTTTATATTTGCCTTGGCAATAATGCTCGAAACAAAAGATTTAGAGTTTACTGTAAATGTCAATAAAATAAACTTTCCTATATGGACTGCCAATTTTATTACTTTTTATGTGAGTTACTTGTTGTTAACACCTCTTTTTTTATTTAAGAAGCGATATGTTCTTTTTGTTCTGCTATCTGTATTGTTTATAAGTTCTGCTTCGGTTGGGGCAACCTACCTACACAACAAAAAGCGGATGTATGAGGCAAAAGAGAATATTATGCGTAGGGCAGCTCAAAATCAAGCCAACCAGCCTGCTTTAGCTGCTGTAGCAGACACTACTGCTACTGATTCAATTAAGTCAACGACAAAAAAAGAGTCACCTACGGCAAAAGCATCTGTAGCACCTGCACCTGTAGGGCCTAATAATGCGAACGTTATTGACGATAAGGTTTTGTATGATAGATTTCTATCGCCCAAGGCTCTTTCGCCTTTAGATTTTAGAAATAGTGGCATGCTTTATGGATTATTATTCATATTTTCATGTTCAATTATTATAAGGTTCTTTGAGAAAACAACAATGGAGGAGAAAAAAACAATGCTCCTTGAAAAAGAGAAAATTTCATCTGAACTAAAGTATTTAAAACAACAGATAAATCCTCATTTTCTGTTTAATGCCTTAAATTCGATATACTCACTAGCTATACTTAATTCTGATAATACGCCAGATGCTGTTTTGAAGTTGTCATCTATATTGAGGTATATGCTTTACGAAACAGACAAGGACAAGGTTCAATTCTTAGATGAGCTAGAAGTTATTGAAAACTATTTAGGATTGCAGCAGTTGCGCCTTACAGAGAAAACAAAAATTGTCTTTAACAAAGTGGGGCACTTCGATCCATATCGAATTGAACCAATGTTGTTGATACCTATTTTAGAGAATGCATTTAAGTATGGAGTTGACTCGTCTAAAGCAACTGATATATATATATCGCTAACTGAAAAAGATAAACATCTTGATTTTGTTTGTTCTAATGAGATTGTTACTCAAAACAATGATAGTAAAAACAGTGGAATCGGCATTAAGAATATAGAAAGACGTTTAGATTTGATATATGGCAATAGCTACTCACTAGTTAGTCAGACAATAGATAATAATTTTATAGTAAAACTTAATTTGCCTCTTAAGTACAATTAAAATTTTGTAGAGCGCAATTTAAATAAACAAAATAGAAAATAAAGGATGAATTGTATAGCTGTAGACGACGAGCCATTAGCTTTGAAAATTATTTCGAACTTTTGCAACAAGATCCCTTTTTTAAATCTAGTTGCAACCGCTCCTGATGGAGTTACGGCCATTGAAATATTAAAAACTGAAACTATTGATCTTGTATTTATAGATATAAATATGCCGCATATAAATGGTATAGAGACGGTGAAATTAATGGAAAAACCTCCAATTATAATTTTTACTACTGCATACCAAAACTATGCACTCGATGGTTTTGAGCTATCAGCCTTAGATTATCTTGTTAAGCCTTTTTCGTTTGATCGCTTTTTAAAGGCGGTTAATAAGGCTCAAAAACAGCATGAATTGATTGTTCAAGCAGGAAGTTCTAATGTTAACTCAGTTGATAAAAATCAAGATACAGATTTCTTGATAATTAAGGTTGACTACAGCTTAATAAAAATAAAATTTGACTCTATCAAAATAGTAGAAGGATTGAAAGATTACGTTAAGATTTGCACTGGTGATAAGAATTACATCACTAAGAGCACAATGAAAAACATTGAAGAGAAATTGTCTGGACGTAATTTTATGAGAATACATAAATCATATCTAATCAATCTAAACCATATTGATAGCTTTGAAAATAACCATGTAATAATTGATGATAAATCAATTGCACTAGGTGGTGGATATAGAGATAGCTTTTTATCTTTTATAGATAAAAACAAATTATAGAATTTGATAAATATTTTAATAAACTAAAAAAATTACAAACATGAAACAATTAATTAATCGCGCAATTATAGCTTTAATTGCACTTGCAAGCTTTACATTAACTCAAGAAGTTTATGCTCAAGAAGGAGGACAACGTGGTGGTCAACAACAAGGTGGCGAGCAACTTTCAGCTGAAGAAATGCTAGAGAGAAGAGTTACTCAAGAGACTAGCTCTTTAACTAAAGCTTTAACTCTTACTGAAGCTCAAGCTGAGTCTGTAAGCACTGTTTGTCTTAAATATGCAAAACTTCAAGCAGCTTTAAGAGAAGATGGTAGCTCAAGAGAAGAGCAAATGGAGAAAATGAAAGAGTATCAAACTCTAAAAACTGCAGATTACAAAAAAATCTTTACTGCTGAGCAATTCACAGCTTACGAAGAGTTGTTGAAAAAACAAGAAGAGCAAAGAGGCCAAAGAGGTGAAGGCGGCGAAGGCGGTCAAAGAGGTGAAGGCGGCCAAGGCGGCGGAAGACAATAAGACACAAAAACTTTTTTTTCATAACGGTGGTGTCTCTAGGGTATATTTAATATATTCTGGGGGCGCCTTTTTTTGTGGGGTTCGGTTTGTTTATTATAAATATTGTTCGTATCTTTGCGAACATAAATATTAGTTATGGATAAAGAGTATAAAAATAATGAGGAGCAGATAGCTCGTTATATGAAGGCGTTAGCGCATCCTGCTAGGGTGGCGATTGTGCGCTTTTTGGTTAGTCAAGAGTGCTGTTATTTTGGAGATATTCATGAGGTGTTGCCAATTGCTAAAGCAACAGTTTCGCAACATTTAACTGAGTTAAAAAACGCAGGTTTAATTCAAGGCGAAATTTTGCCTCCCAAGGTGAAGTATTGTATCAATAAGGAGGTCTGGCGTGAGGCTAAGGAGTTGATAGGGTCGCTTATGGAGTCAATTAATAAAGATAAAAAGTGTTGTAAGTAGCGATATTTTTTTGAAAATAGCATTCGTAGTTTTGCGAACTACAAACAATAATAAATTATAAAACATAAGAAAAATGGAAATCAAAGTATTAGGAACTGGTTGCGCTGGATGCAAGGCATTAGAGGCAACAGTACGTGAGGTGGTTGCAGAGATGAATCTTGATGCAACAGTTGAAAAGGTAGAGGATATAATGGAGATTATGAACTACAATGTGATGTCGATGCCTGGGTTAGTTGTTGATGGTAAGGTAGTTTCGGCAGGTAAAAAGTTGTCGGCAAGTGAAGTAAAAACGATATTAACTAAATAATTTTTTGAATAATGAATAGAGTAATAGTTGCGCTATTTGCGCTAATGATGATTGCATCTTGCGCAAACAATACAACAACAAAAACTGAGGACAGCTGTTGTAGTGCAGCTTCAACAAAGAGCGAAGCTTCATGTTGCAGTAGCGACACTACAAACATGGCTAAATGCAGTAACAAATGCGATAGTTGTAGTAATAGTGTTAAAGGCGACACATGTTGTGAATTAGTAGTGCCTGGTAGTGTTCAAATTCTTTATATGCACGGTAAACAACGTTGTGCAACCTGTATAGCTATTGGTACTGAGGCGGAGGCTGTAGTTAAAGAGCTTGCGAATGCTAATGTTGTGATGAAAACAATTGATTTCTCAACTCCAGAGGGTGAAGTGATTGCTGATAAATATGAAATTGCAAGTTCGTCGATTATAATTGTTAAGGATGGTAAGGTAGAGAACCTTACAGCAATGGCATTCCAATATGCTAAAAGCAATTCAGAGCAATTCAAAAAGAATTTGAAAGAGGCAATAGCGAAGATGTTAGAGTAATGGAGTGGTTACAATCTCTACTTGAGGGTAGTACAACACCTATGTTTACAGCATTTTTGTTGGGCCTGCTTACGGCAGTCTCTCCATGCCCACTTGCTACAAATATCACGGCTATTGGTTTTATTAGCCGTGATTTAGAGTCCAGAAATAGAATCTTTTGGAATGGTATGCTATATACATTTGGGCGAGTTGCTAGTTATGCAATATTAGGAGTGGTATTGATTGCCATTGTGCGAGAGGGTTCGTCGCTCTTTCAAATACAGAAAGTAATATCAAAATATGGGGAGTTGTTGTTGTCTCCTGCTCTAATTCTTATAGGCTTGTTTATGCTCTTTGGCGATAAACTAAAATTGCCTAGTTTTGGATTTAGCGGTTCGGGCGGTGATAAACTTAAAAGCAGAGGAGGCATTGGTGCGTTTTTGTTGGGAGTGTTGTTTGCTCTTGCATTTTGCCCTACAAGTGGTGTTTTTTACTTCGGTATGCTTATCCCTATGTCGGCTACTACAACTGCTGGTTATCTATTACCTGCAATATTTGCTATAGCTACGGCTCTGCCTGTGATAATTGTGGCATGGGCTTTGGCTTATAGCGTGGGCGAGGTTGGCAAGGTTTATAATCGCATTAAGGTGTTTCAAAAATGGTTCTCACTTGTTGTAGCTATGCTATTTATTGCGGTGGGAGTTTATTATGGTATAATATTCTATCATTAATGTCCGATAAACACTTGGGGAAATTTGCTCTGCCGCCTGCTTTTACCCTAAAATGAGATTCTAAAGTACAAGGAGTACTCCGCGAACTCATTTTAGTGCAAAATCAAACGACATACCAAATTTGGGCGGAGGTCAAAGTAAAGTTTATTTTTGTAAGCTTCCTATTTTGAGTTTTTATATAATTTACTGATATTTAAATAATTACATTAATATATCATTTTAATCGGACACCAATAATATTCTATGTATAAAAATATGAAAGTTTTAATTTTGTGTACAGGCAATAGCTGTCGTAGCCAAATGGCACACGGTTTTTTGCAATCATTTGACAAGTCGTTAGAGGTATTTTCGGCAGGTACTCAGGCTAGTGGTAAGCTCAATATAGGAGCTGTAAAAGCTATGGCAGAGGTTGGTATTGATATCTCAACGCACACTTCAGACTCAGTAGAAAAGTATCTAGGTGAGCAGTGGGATTATGTAATCACAGTTTGCGGTGGTGCTAACGAGAGCTGCCCTGCATTTATTGGTAAAGTAACGCATCGCCTCCACATCGGCTTTGACGACCCATCACATGCAGTTGGCTCAGCAGAGTTTATTGAGAGTGAGTTCCGTAGAGTGCGAGATGAGATAAAAGATAGATTTTATAGATTCTATATCGAGGATATTAAGGGTTTGCACATTCCCAAATGCTCTTGTAAAGGTAAATGCTAGATAAGTTATGATACAACAATTTGCCGATTGGCTTGTCTACGACATTTTTGGAATTGAAGCATCGTCGCATTTAGGTGCAGCAGTTAATTTTTTTTTCTACGATACGATCAAGATTCTATTATTACTATTCTTGATAAGCTCGATAATGGGTGTTATCAATGCCTATTTTCCGATTGAGAAGTTACGTAATTATCTAACTACTCATAAGTTGTTTGGATTGCAGTATCTATTTGCATCCATCTTTGGAGCTATCACACCATTCTGCTCTTGCTCCTCAATCCCTCTATTTATAGGCTTTGTAAAGGGTGGTATTCCTTTAGGTGTAACATTTGCCTATCTTATTACTTCGCCACTGGTGAATGAGGTTGCAGTAGCGATGTTTTTAGGAACATTCGGGGTCAAGGCCACATTGATTTATGCAGGTTCTGGTATCCTCTTAGGCGTTGTTGGAGGTATTATTCTAGGTAAGCTAAAATTAGATAAATATCTTTCGCCTTGGGTGCAGCAGATACAAGCAAATGCAGAGGCCGAGCAGATAGAATGGGAGCAGAATAAGGCCACATTCATCGAGCGACTACCTTCAATTTTGCGTGATGCGTGGAAGATAGTGAGAGGTGTAATTGTTTATGTAATAATAGGTATCGCCATAGGTGGAGCGATGCACGGATATGTTCCAGAGGATTTCTTTACAGAACAACTATCAGCCGACAAATGGTATGGAGTTCCACTTGCGGTAATCCTTGCAGTGCCAATGTATGCAAATGCTGCAGGTGTAGTACCAATAATTCAAGTTTTTGTAACTAAGGGTGTTCCGATGGGCACTGCCATTGCCTTTATGATGGGTGTTGTGGGATTATCATTACCCGAAGCAACGCTGCTCAAAAAAGTTATGACATGGAGATTAATAGCACTATTTTTTGGTACAATTACGCTGTTTATAATAGCACTCGGCTACCTGTTTAACTTGGTGCTGTAGAGCTAAAAACTATTTATTTGCTCGTTTGTATATTGTATTGCGCTCTCGGATGATAAAATAGACTGACATTGCTGTTGAAATTGCATCAGATATTGGAAGTGAGATCCATATACCAGTCATGCCGTATGACTTAGGAAGAATCATAATTAATGGAATTAGGAATATTATCTGCCTTGAGATGCTCATTGAGAGTGATAAAAATGGTTTACTGACTGCCATAAAATATTGAGATACCGCAATTTGTATTCCAATTATTGGTAGGCATGCAGAGCAAATGTGTAACCCTTTAACCACTAGCTCTGTCATTTCTGGCTCATCCTTTCCTACGAATACATAAGAGAGAAAACGTGGCATAAGCTGAAATATCAAAAATCCTATGCTGCACATTATGGTTGTTGTCTTAAGGCTTAAAACCACGGTGTCCTTAACCCGTTTTACCTTTTTTGCTCCATAGTTGAAGCCTATTATTGGTTGTGCACCTTGGCAGAAACCTAGTACCATCATAATCAAAAACATCAGATAGCTGTTGATGATACCAAAAGCTCCAACTGCTAAGTCGCCACCATATTTGCTGAGCTGTGTGTTGGTCAGTAGAGCCACGCAGCTAGCGGCAAGATTAATCGAAAATGGCGAAACACCGATAGATACAATATTCTTGATAATCTTACTCTTTAATTTGAAGTTTTTGAGATGGAATGATAGTGGTTTGTTAGTTCCAATAAAGTGAGAAAGCGCATACACCGCTCCAATAAACATCGAGATAGCGGTAGCTATAGCTGCACCCTTAATGCCCATATCAAGTACAAATATGAAAATTGGATCTAGTATAATATTTACGATAACACCCAAAAGTATAACACTCATTGACTTCTTGGGATTACCCGATGCTCTGATTAATCCGCTTATAGAGAAGCATATATTAGTTAAAACACTAGCAGGTATAAGAATGGTTAAATACTCTTTTGCATAAGGTATTGTTGCTTCACTACCCCCGAAAAAAAGCAATAAATCGTCAAGAAAGAAGAGTGATAACGAGATGAATAGTGCCGATAATATAAATGTTAGCATTAGAGCATGAGCAAGAATATTTCTAGCCCAATTATAGTCACCCAATCCTAGTACTATAGATAGCCTTGCAGAGCTACCAACGCCTACAAGTGTGCCGATTGCTGTTACTATATTTCCTATAGGTAGTGTAAGTGCTAATCCCGAAATGGCCAATACGCCTACTCCTTGTCCTATAAATATACGATCAATGATGTTATAGAGCGATAATACCACTAAGCTAAGTATTGCTGGTAGAGTAAACTTTAGTAAAAGTTTTTTGATGCTCTCTTCTCCTAATTTTGCAGTTTGTGAGTCAAACTCGTTTTTTTTCTTCTCCATAGTGCCACAAAGGTAATATAAAATATCTATTGTCAAATAAAAAAAGCTGAATTCTTTGTTGGTGGATTTGGTCATTAATCATTATTCCTATGCTCGGATATCGCAAAGCAAGAACTATCCTACATGAGAATACCCAGCGAACGCTAGTGAGCCCGAGGAGCGATAGCGACGAGGAGTTCTTGCCAGCAAGGGGCATTCATGGAGCATTTTTGAATGGTTAGCGAAAAGCTGAGCTTTTAAAAATGGTTCAGGGATGTTACATGCGAGCTTCTTGTGAAAGAAGCGTCAACAACAGTTTTTCGTAACCGTCTCCACGATCACGTCTTGACACAATCTGAGTAATTTCAGACCTTTGCATCAAATAAAAAAGATGTAATTATGGTATTGAATATCGAAGAAAATGTGCGATTTTACTGCTAC
>JAWXTQ010000087.1:0-8992 GCA_044433405.1 Rikenellaceae bacterium | reverse complement strand
GAACTGAGAAGCTCAGAGTGATTATTTTCAAGTAGTCAAAGGTGGTGGACATGGTGATTATCACACTATTGTGTTAGCTCCAGCCTCAGTGCAAGATATGTACGATTTTGTTGGCACTGCCTTTGAATTGGCGTTTAAATATCTTATTCCTGTGGTTGTATTGGCTGATGGAGTTATAGGTCAAATGATGGAAAAGGTGGTCGTGAAAGAGCCTATACCTCGTTTAACTGAGCAGGAGATATTTGAAAAGTATGGCAGTTGGGCTGCTACAGGCAAGAAAGGTGGCCGAGCGCGTAATATTATTACCTCTGTCTCTTTAGATCCAGTTGTTCAAGAGAACCACAATCATGCTTTGCAGCAAAAATATGCTGATATTTGTCAAAATGAAGTGTTGTTTGAGGAGTATATGTGCGATGATGTCGATTATGTTATCGTTGCTTATGGCTCTTCAGCGCGTATCTCGATGAAGGTTGTTGAGTTGCTTCGTGAAGAGGGAATCAAAGTTGGTCTCCATCGTCCAATCACGCTATATCCATTTCCATGTGATAGGCTTAAGGAGCTTGCTATTAACGCAAAGGGATTTCTTTGTGTAGAGATGAGTGAAGGTCAGATGATTGAGGATGTGAAACTATCTATTGAGTGTAGCCGTCCAGTTTATCATTATGGTCGATGTGGCGGTGCTATCCACTCTCCAGGTGAGGTGTTGGAAGCGTTTGGTAACTTTTTTATAAACCATTAAAAATAGCTGGTATGAGCAGTGTTGAATTTACAAAAGATGATTTGGTTTACGAAAAGCCAAAAATCTTAACAGACAATATAATGCACTATTGCCCAGGTTGTAGCCATGGGGTAGTGCACAAAATAATAGCAGAGGTAATAGAGGAGATGAATATGCAGGAGTCGGCAGTTGGTATTTCGCCAGTTGGTTGTTCGGTACTTGCTTATGACTATATTGATATCGACTTTGTGCAGGCAGCACATGGGCGTGCTCCTGCAATTGCTACCGCATTAAAGCGACTATCGCCAGAAAAATTGGTGTTCACTTATCAGGGTGATGGCGATTTAGCGGCAATAGGTACAGCAGAGACTATCCATGCTTGTAATAGAGGCGATAATATCACTATAATCTTTATCAACAATGCGATTTATGGAATGACTGGTGGCCAGATGGCGCCCACAACTCCTATCGGAATGAAAACATCAACCTCACCTTATGGTAGAGAGGCTTCAATACATGGTTTCCCATATAAGATGGCAGATATGGTGTCGTTAATTGATGGAGTGTGTTATGTGTCGCGTCAGAGTGTCGATAAGCCATTAAATATTAGAAGAGCCAAAAAAGCGATCCGAAAAGCGTTCGAAAATTCGATGCAATCAAAAGGATTATCGCTAATCGAGATTGTGGCTACTTGTAGTAGTGGATGGAAGCTTTCTCCAGTTGAATCAAATAGATATATGAGTGAATCACTGCATAATATTTATCCATTAGGAGACATAAAAGATACAACAAAATAGATTTAATAGAGTAAAAGAATCGTTAAATGTAAAATTTTTATTATTTTTGCAACTTACTGCTCTTATGGGGTTGGTGTTGCAGAGGTAGCATTTAACACTAATAACAGATATAAGCAATGAAAGAGGAGTTAATTATTGCTGGCTTTGGTGGCCAAGGAGTGCTTTCGCTGGGTAAGATACTTTCGTATTCTGCTGTGCTTCAAGGTAAGGAGGTTACATGGTATCCATCTTATGGTCCTGAAATGCGTGGAGGAACGGCAAATGTGACAGTGATTATTGATGATAATAAAATTAGTTCGCCTATTGTGCATGAATACGATAGTGCAATTTTGTTGAATCAACAATCTATTGATAAATTTGAGCCGTTGGTTAAACCAGGAGGAGTTATTATTTATGACCCTAATGGGGTAGTCTCTCCGCCGCAGCGTAAAGATGTTACTATATATGAGATTTCGGCAGCCGAGAGGGCGGTTGAGTTGGGAAACTCAAGATTTTTTAATGTAATTGTCTTAGGAGGTTACCTTAAAGTAAAGCCTATTGTTGAGTTCTCATATATATTAGACGGTTTAAAAAAATCGCTTCCTGCAAGGGTTCACAAACTTTTGCCTGCAAATGAGGCAGCGATTAAAGAGGGAATGGAAATAATAAAAGAGATGGTGTAGATTTAATAGAGTGTTCTGAAATTTTAAGGTGTACTCTTGTAAAATACACTGTAAAAATTCGAAAAATGATAAATTTAAGAGGAGTTGGAGTAGCCTTGATTACTCCATTTACAGAGAGTGATCAAGTTGATTACACTGCTTTAGGACAATTGTTAGATTATGTTAAAATGGGAGGAGTTGACTACCTTGTAGTCTTTGGCACAACTGCCGAAACTCCAACGTTGACTCCAGACGAGAAAACAGAAATCTTAGCCTATGTAAAGAATTGGAATAAGAGCGTGGGTTTGCCTATTGTTCTAGGTATGGGTGGTAATAATAGTGCTGCTTTATGTAGTCAGATTAAAGAGTTTGACTTTGACGGTATTTCGGCAATTCTTTCGGTGACACCATTTTACAATAAGCCGTCGCAAGAGGGTATCTACGGGCACTATAAGGCGGTGAGTGAAGTGTCGCCTGTGCCTATAATTCTATATAATGTGCCATCGCGTACAGGTGTTAATATGAGTGCTGCAACTGCCCTTAGATTAGCTAATGAGTTTGATAATATTATTGCAATAAAAGAGGCTTCTGGCAATCTTTGTCAAGCTGCCTACATAATAAAAGATGCTCCTGCGGAGTTTTATGTAATATCAGGAGATGATAATTTGAGCGTTCCAATGATTGCATTGGGTGGTGATGGGGTAATCTCTGTAGCTGCAAACGCTTTTGCTTCTGATTTCTGCGATGCAATACACTATGCTTTAGATGGTGAAGATGTGCTTGCGCGTAGCAAATATTATAAACTATTAGAGGCTACAGATTTGCTTTTAGCAGAGGGTAATCCAGTAGGGGTAAAGGCAGCGTTAAGTGTTAAAAAAATTACTTCAAACTTGGTAAGACTACCTCTAGTAGCTGCTTCGCCTCAATTAACAGAAAAAATTCAAAATGAGATCGAAAAGTACAAGATTTAAAGCAATCGCACTTTTTCTAACAATGACTCTATCTGCCTTTTATGCAGATAGAGCATTTTGTGCATCTAAGAGTGAGTTTGTAGTGCCTGACTACGACTCTATCTATTTTAACATTAATAGAGTAGACTCAGACAACTTCTACCCTAAAATCTATGAGCGTTTTGCACAAGGTGACACCACTTTAACAAACGATAATTTTCACCACCTTTACTATGGTTTCACATTTAGTGAAACATATAATCCACTTGCTGTTAATCCGATGAAAGACTCATTGATGGTTGTTATGCAGCAAAATAGAGATGCTAATTTTATCTCGCCTGAGATTTTTAACGATATGGAGCGAGTAGCAATAAAATCACTTGCTGTAAATCCGTTTGATATGGGTGTGTTGAATATGCTTGCATTTATCTATCAAATGCAGGGTGATAGAGAGCTGTCTGAGCAGTATGCTTTTAAGGTAAGAAAAATTAAGGAGGTAATTCTTGCTTCAGGTGATGGCTCAGATAAGAAAACCCCAATTCATGTTACTAGTCGCACCGAGCAAGATGCAATCATTGCCTCTCTGGCATTAGACTACTTCAAGCGTTCTTATGTTACTATAGATATTGAAGTGTTGCACCTTAATGGGCGATATAATGGCAAGAAAGGGTTTTATTTTAATATAGGAAGAATGTGGAGCAGAGTGCCTGCTGAGAGTGAAGATGATGGGCCTCGACGCTTTGAGTTTAATCCAACCACCAATCCAAAATCTAAATCGTATGTACGACCAACATAAACAATAAATAATGAAGGATATAGTAGTAATTGGTAGCGGCCCTGGAGGGTACGTTGCTGCAATTAGAGCCGCGCAATTTGGCAAAAGTGTTGCAATAGTAGAAAGAGCAGAACTTGGAGGAGTTTGTTTAAATTGGGGATGTATCCCAACAAAAGCACTTCTAAAATCCGCACACGTATTGGGTGATATCCACCGTGCAGCCGAGTTCGGCATAGAGATAGATGGAAGTGTAAAGCCATCATTTAAAAAAATCATTGAACGTAGCCGCACAGTAGCAGCCACAATGAGCAAAGGTGTTCAGTTTCTCCTCAAGAAAAATAATATCGAGGTGATTTGTGGAACTGGAAAGCTAGTAGCTAAGGGTAAAATTGAGATTACAAGTGCTGAGGGTGAAGTTTCAACACTTGAAGCAAAAGATATTATTATTGCCACTGGTTCGCGTGCGCGTCAACTGCCTAATATTCCTGTTGATGGTGATAAGATAATCTCTTATCGTCACGCTCTTACTCTAGAGAGCCAACCTGAGAGTATGGTGGTGATTGGATCGGGAGCTATCGGTGTTGAACTAGCTAGTTTTTATCATGAAATTGGTACAAAAGTCACCGTAATAGAGTATCTTCCAAATCTAGCACCACTTGAAGATGAAGAGGTGTCTAAATATCTAGAGAGAGCTTTCCGTAAAGCAAAACTTCCTTTTATGACAAAGGCTGCTGTTACCAGTGTCGAGGTGACAGAGACAGGATGTAAGGTGTTTATATCGACTGATAAGGGCGAAAAAGTAATTGAGGCAGACAAGGTTTTATCTGCCGTAGGTGTGATGGCAAATATCGAAGATTTAGGCCTTGAAGAGGTAGGGATATCTGTAGAGAGGGGTAAAATATGTGTAGATGATTTCTACAAAACTTCACAAGAAGGCATATATGCTATCGGAGATGTAATTGCAACACCTGCTCTTGCGCATGTTGCGTCGGCTGAGGCAATTTGCTGTGTGGAGAAAATTTGTGGTTTAGAACCAACAAAAATTGACTACTCTTTAACTCCATCGTGTGTGTATACTCAACCAGAGATTGCGTCAGTGGGGTTAACCGAGAAGCAAGCTATCGAAAAAGGTATCGAACTTCGTATCGGAAAATTCCCATATACAGCTTCAGGCAAAGCCACTGCAATGGGTAATAAAGATGGATTCATAAAACTAATATTTGAGAAAGAGTCTGATAAATTGATTGGTGCTCACCTTATTGGTACAAACGTAACAGAGATGCTAATGGAGGGTGTGATTTCAATAAAACTTGGAGTTACAGCAAAAGAGTTAATTTCGACAATTCATCCTCATCCAACACTAAGCGAAGCAATTATGGAGGCTGCGGCAGCCGCTCATAATGAGGCTGTTCATCTATAACTGAGTATTGTGAAGTAATATTCAGTTCTTTTGGCAGAAAAATTGCACATATCTAAAAAATATTTTAGGTATGTGCAATTTTTTTATGCGATTTTTTGCTTGTTTAGCTCTGCTTTGGGCTGTTGGTTGTAGTGGTAACAGCGAAGATGTGTTGCCTGAGAGCTTCTATTCAGAATTGGCAATAACCTTTGGTGTTGATGTTGACGAGCAAGTAGAGTTAATTACCAAGGGTGTAATGATTGAAAGTTCTACAGATGTTGAATCTATTGGAGTTTATGGCGGTAGCTCTGCTGATGGGTGGGATAGTGATTATGACTTCAATAAGATGTATAATCAGCAATTAAATAGCGATAGCATCACTCATGAGTGGAATTATGTTGGTGATGTGGCGCAGTGGGATGATCAGGAGTTAAATAGCAAATATACCTTTTTTGCATACTCTCCATTTCAGACCTCTGCTAATGGGGTTGAGCCAGTTGTTATTGGAGGTGAGTTGTATGTTGATTATACTATGCCCAGCGAGTGTAGTTTGCAGCCCGATTTGATGATGGCAATACCAAGAAAGAATATAACTCAGCCTACAAGCAATAATGTAGAACTCACATTTAAACACACCTTATCGTCAATAGGTTTTAGTGTGGTTGGTAGCTCTACCAATATTATTACCCAAATTAGTATTAATAATATTTATGCAGTAGGTCGAGTATCAATAAATGACAGTGAAGAGGTGTCGTGGCAATATTTAGACAATCGCTCCACTCAGAGCTTTTCGGCTGGTATTAGTCAATCTGTAACGCCTGATATCTACACATCTTCTAGTTTGACTTTAAATGATGGTTATTTGATGGTTATTCCTCAAGATATCGAGGATGTTGATATTGTTATAGATGTTTATGATACTCAGACTGAGCAGACAAGCACTTTAACTTATAGCTTCTCAAAAGGTGATAGTTGGCAGGCGGGTAAAGTGTATGAGTATACAGTTAATCTTTCGAGCTACGATTACACAATAGATGGAACATCAAATTGTTATATGCTTCACTCTGACAATCAAGAACAGATATTTTATATTCCTGTAGAGGGGCGAATTAACACATTTTGGCGTTACTATGCCGATGATAACCAAACATACAAAGATAGACTATCATCTAAGGATGAGTGGAGCGTGGATGTGTTATGGCATGATGTAGATGGCGGATTAGGCGATTTTAGTGCAGAGCGTGCGGTTAGTGGATTTTCGCCTAGTGTAGAGGTTACCTCTGCCTCAGCACCAGATTTTACAACTATAGGTACACGCTCCGCAATGAAAATAACACTCCCTGCAAAACACAAAGAGGGTAATATAGTTTTGGCAGTTATGCTCGGTGGTGAGGTGCTATGGTCATGGCATTTATGGATAACAGATTATAATCCCGATGGAATAGTAGATAATGTTTCACCTGTAAACTCTCGGCTAGTTTACAGTGCATCTGGTTATGATGGTGAAGTGCATCGTTACGAAGATGATGATTTGTGGGGAGCAAGAGGAGTTTATGGAGATAAATTTATCATGGATAGAAACCTCGGTGCGCGTAGTAGTTCTTACGCATCTGATGCAAAAGGTGTATTGCACTATCAATTTGGGCGTAAAGATCCATTCCCTGCCTCTGATCCCGTTGATGGTGAAGTTACTATAGGTAGAGGTAATCAGCAAGTATCCTTTCTTACGGCAGTACAGAATCCTACGACATTTTATGTTAAAACGAGTAAACCGTATAGTTGGAGTATTGAAGGCTCTGCTTTGTCAGGTACCTGCATTTGGGATGATAAGTATATTGTTGTCTCTTCCACCTCTGACGACTATGCTAAATCAATCTTTGATCCCTCTCCGTTAGGCTGGAAACTCCCAATTTATGGTACATATTTAGCTCTTGATAGTAATAGTTGCACTAGTGACTCTAGGGATAATCAATTAGTCTATAATGATGAAATTTATTTTCCTCTAACAGGCTATCGAAGTAACAATTCAGGAGGTGTTAAAGATTATGGCTCTCAAGGTAATCTTCGTCTAGCCACTCCAATCGACGAATCCTTTGCCTACAATCTAGCCTATTCTGATTCTATTATTGATACTAACAACACTAGATCTGATGGTTTCACAGTGCGTTGCATTGAGGAGTGATGTAGTGCTTAGTAATATGAAGCACGGAGAAGTGTGTGTTGTGAATAAAATTTGCAAAACGGTATAATTTTGACTATCTTTGCGGTGAATTAGTAAATTTTTTACGTTATTTAAAGATAGATCTATGATTAAAGGATTTTCAGTAGAGAACTTCCTTTCATTTAAAGAGAGGCAGGAGGTGTCATTTGAGGCAACCTCTGATAAACAATCAGAGGCGAGTCTCGTTTATAAAATTATACATCCGCAGAGTGGTTCTCTGACTCGAATCTTGCGAATGAGTTTTATTTATGGTGCAAATGCCTCTGGGAAAACCAATCTTTTGTTTGCTATAAAGAGCATATTTCAACTTCTATCTCAATATACAGCTAAAAAGGAAGAGAGTCTGAATTATGTTCCATTTGCAATGATATATGGAGAGCCAACAAAATCTGAAATATCGTTTTTTATTGATAATATCGAATATCAATATATTGTTGAGTATAATAAAAGTATCATATTAAAAGAGGTGATGAAATTCAATCCTAAAGGAGTAATGTCATCTCTCTATACACGCATTTATGATGTGGAAAGGAATATGCCAATAATAACTTTCGGAGATAATGCGAATATTGAAGCAAAGGCAAAAAAAGTAATTATAGAGAATACTTTTAATAATAATACAGTAATATCAACGTTTGGCAAGAAATCAATCTATGCACCTTCTATTGAAGTAGTATATAACTGGGCGCACAGAGGGTTAGAGAATTCATCACGTGCCCCTCATGCAGATATTAAAGAGATTGCTTCAACAATCGTTAATATGTTGAAAGATAATAGCAAGCGTGATTTTTTGATAAAGTATATCAATGCAGCTGATTTCAATATTAGCGATGTAAAATTTGAAGAAAAAAATATTGATATGCCCGAATCATTTAAAAGTATAATAATTGAGGATGATGATTTGAGTGAAGAGCAAAAGTCAAAGCTGTTAAATACAAAAGAGATAAAAATAGAGGTTGAGCACAGTGCAGATGGCAGGCCATTTACGCTGCCATTAAACATGGAGTCTAACGGAACACTCAAAACAATAGGCTTGTCAGATACAATTTACAAGGCAATGACTTGTGATGAAATATTTGCAATAGATGAGGTGGATGATGCTCTGCATTATGACCTTATCGCATATATATTGCAGGTACTACTAGTTAATGAGCACTCATCTCAACTTATATTTACCACTCACAATCAGAGGTTATTAGACGAAGATTTTGTCCGTCGAGATATGGTTTGGTTTACAGAGAAGAATCAAACAACAGCTAGTACAGAGGTGTATTCAGCAGTAGAGTTTAAACTACATAAGAATATCTCTTTATACAACGCATATAAGGTAGGTAAACTGGGCGCTATTCCAGAGCTGGGCTCTCCATTTGTCAAAATTTCAAACAAGTAATGATATCATGGCACGTAAGATTGGCACTAGAGAAACTAAACCACAAGGTGGCATAATGATAGTTGGAGAGGGTATGACCGAGTGGTCTACTTACAATCTCT
>JAWXTQ010000086.1:0-9001 GCA_044433405.1 Rikenellaceae bacterium | reverse complement strand
ATGCTTTTAACGGGCGGTGGCGAGGTTGAGATCTGGACTGTCCTTGCGGACGGCAGGGGTCAAAGACCCCTCTAGGAGAAACTGCGTTTCTCCTGTGCTCATGTTCGGTGAGCATAGTCATTAACTTTTACCTAAATCGTTGATACTTCTCGCAAATAACCTTTTTTGCCTGCTCTAAAGAGTGAATATTTTTAAGAATCTCTAACGACTCCTCATTGGATGAGGCTGCAGAGATTGATTTTTTCATCTCATCAATCATCTTGTCAACAACCTTCTGTTTGTAAATCGCTATTGCCTTAGGGATTGCTCTATCTAAAGAGTGCTCAACATCAATAATAACAGAATCGAGTTTCGACCAAATCTTACTTGGCACATAAAAATCTTTTTTGAAGATTATATCAGCAATAAGTGAACTTACAGCTGGTGAGGAGTGGTTAATTAAAGGTGTTAGATCAACACCACTTTTACTCTCTATAGCCTTGGCTAGTAGAGATTTGTAGATGGTTGCAATTTCGTGATTCTCTTTCAGAGAGAAATCAATTGAGTCAATCTCTAACTCACTAAATATCAACTCAGCAACACCAATCTCTAATGGTTCTTCCATGCCATCTTCTAAAACAAAGATTTTATTATCACCATGCAAAACGATATACTCCAGCAATTCGCGCTCTAAACAGTGCAGTGTGTCGGTAACTATATCCTTTTCTGCAACCGTCTCAAGTTGACGCTTTTGGTAATGGTCTCGCTTTGCTCTGTTTTTTTCTACATCGGCCGCAGCTTTTCCCCCAATAAGCTTTGCTCTTCGAGTATTAGTTTCGTTTGAAATAACCTCAATATCTACCTCCAACAACTTAGCACATTGCGTAATAAATTGACTTCTGGCAATATTATCTTCAATAACTGCTATTGAGTCAACAACATCACTTATGACTTGAGCTCTGCCAATAGGATCATCTTTAACCTCCGAGATTAATAAATTTGATTTGAAAGTAAGGAAGTCTACCTCATTTTTGTCAATATATTGGGTCAACTCCTCAGCAGTGTGACTACGTGCAAATGAGTCAGGATCTTCTCCCTCTGGCATCAAGACAACCCTAACATTTACCCCCTCAGCCAAAATTATATCAATACCGCGTAGTGAAGCCTTAATACCTGCCGCATCACCATCATAAATTACTGTAACGTTGTGGGTAAGTCGCTTGACAAGCTGCACTTGGCCCTTGGTAAGTGATGTTCCTGAAGAAGCAACAACATTCTCAACACCCGCTTGATGAAGCGAGATAACGTCAGTGTAACCTTCAACCAAAATTGCTTTATCTTGAGCTGAAATAGCCTTCTTAGATTGCGATATTCCATAGAGAGTATCACTTTTGTGATAGATAGCCGACTCAGGAGAGTTTAAGTACTTAGCAACTTTTTTGTCGCTACGCATTGTTCGACCACCAAAACCGATAACTCGACCAGTAAATGAGGTGATTGGGAAAATTACACGACCTGTAAATCTATCCCAATAACCACCGCCATTATTAATAACGGTAAGACCCGTAGAAACCATAAACTCCTCTTTGAAATGCGCGTTGATGGCTGCATTAGAAAAGGAACTCCCAGAATCTGGACAATAACCTAAACCAAATTTTTGAATCGTTTGGTCGCTAAAGCCACGCTCTCGGAAATAGGTTAACGCAATATTGCGCCCCTCAGAAGTAGCAGTAAGTTGTTCAGAAAAATAGCCCTGAGCAAAAATATTAAGCGACAACATCGACTCTTTTTCATCTAACTCCTTTTTGCGTTCAGGAGAGAGTTCACTCTCTTTAACCTCAATACCATAACGCTTCGCAACATATTTAAGAGCCTCAACATAAGACATAGACTCATGTTTCATAACGAAGTTTATCACGTTACCACCCTCACCACATCCAAAACACTTATATAAACCTTTGGATGGAGAGACTACAAACGATGGCGTTTTCTCATTGTGAAACGGACAACAAGCTTGATAATTTACCCCCTTTTTCTTTAAAGGGGTGAAATCGTTTACTATTTCTACGATATCAGCTGCTGCGTAAATGCGATCTATGGTTTGACTATCTATCATGATGCAAATGTAATAAAAAGAGAAAGACTTTCCAAAAAGGAAAGTCTTTCTCTTTTATTGTATATGTTAATATACTTATTCGTTAGCAGGAACTTCAGGAGCTTCGCCTTCGATTGCTGGAGCAACAGAAACAGCTTTACCTTCAGCCTTTTTTCTACCACGACGAGTTTTAGGTTTAGCAGCGGCAGCAGCCTCTTTACCTGTAGTGTAAACTTCGTTGAAGTCAACTAACTCGATAAAACACATTTCTGCAGCATCACCCTCTCTAAAACCAGTTTTAAGAATACGGCAATAACCACCTGGACGGTCAGCAATTGCAGGAGCAACTGTTTTGAAAAGCTCAATAACAGCCTCTTTATTCTTAAGGTATGAAAAAGTCATACGACGTGAGTGAGTTGAATCTACTTTTGATTTTGAGATAATAGGTTCAACATATTGTCTAAGAGCTTTAGCTTTTGCTAAAGTTGTCTTAATTCGCTTGTGCATAATTAGAGACACTGCCATGTTAGCAAGTAATGCTTTGCGGTGTGAACTAGTTCTGCCTAAGTGATTAAATTTTTTATTATGTCTCATTTTTTAATTTTTTAAAAAGATAAGTGCTGAATTACTCTTTGTCAAGACGATATTTTGAAACGTCAATGCCAAAATGTAAATTCAAATTTGCTAGTAATTCATCAAGCTCAGATAGCGATTTTTTACCGAAGTTACGGAATTTCAACAAATCTGCTCTTTCAAATGATACCAAGTCACCAACAGTCTCAACCTCAGCTGCTTTTAAACAGTTAAGCGCACGAACAGATAAATCTTGCTCAGTAAGCTTAGTTTGAAGAAGTTGATGCATGTGTAGTAGATTCTCGTCAAACTCTTCTTGGACAACTTTCTCTTCTAAATCAAGAGAGATGTTCTCGTCTGAGAATAACATGAAGTGATGAATCAATATCTTCGCTGCCTCTTTTAATGCGTCAGTTGGATGTATAGATCCATCAGTAGTAATTTCAATTGTCAATCTGTCGTAGTCAGTACGCTGCTCAACACGATAGTTATCAACCGAACACTTCACATTTTTAATTGGAGTATGTATCGAATCGATTGGCAACAACCCTACAATACTCTCGCTAGGAGCGTTCTCCTCTGAAGGAACGTAACCTCTACCCTTTGCGATAGCGAGCTCTAACTTAAATGAAGTACCAGGCTCCATTCTACAAATTATCTGCTCAGGATTAAGCACCTCAAACGATGTTAAAAACTGCGATAGGTAACCAGCTGTAAGCTCAGTTACACCACTAACATTGATTGTTGCAGTCTCGCCCTCTGAATTGTCAGAAGTGTGAGCGAAACGCACCTGCTTTAGGTTAAGGATAATCTCAATCATCTCCTCCATAACACCCTTGATTGTATCAAACTCGTGTAAAACACCAGGGATACGAACAGTTGTGATAGCATACCCTTCTAATGAAGAGAGCAGGATACGACGAAGAGCATTACCAATTGTCATACCAAATCCAGGCTCTAATGGGCGAAATTCAAAACGACCAAAAGAGTCAGTAGATGAAAGCATGATTACCTTCTCAGGTTTTTGGAAAGCTAATATTGCCATAATTATCAGTTGTAATTTACTACTTAGAGTACAATTCGACGATTAATTGCTCGTTGATATTCTCAGGAATATCTTCTCTCTCAGGACGATTTAACATCTTGCCTTCTAGAGTTTGACCATTCCACTCTAACCAAGAGTAACGAGATATTTTATTTGAAGCTACTGCAGCTTGAACAACTTCAAGGCTTTTCGATTTTTCACGAACTGCAATAACTTGACCTGGCTTCACTGAGTATGATGCAATGTTAACTACATCACCACCGATTGTGATATGACGGTGAGAAACTAATTGTCTTGCAGCTGCACGTGTAGGAGCAATGCCTAAACGATATACTAAGTTGTCAAGGCGACACTCTAATGATTTCAAAAGGTTTTCACCTGTGATACCTGGTGCGCGGTGAGCAGCCTCAAACATGTTGCGGAACTGCTTTTCTTGCATACCATAGATAGCTTTAGCTTTTTGTTTCTCTTTTAGCTGAACACCGTATTCAGATACTTTCTTACGATTACGCGCTAAACCGTGTTGTCCAGGAGGATAATTTTTCTTTTCTAATACTTTATCTGCTCCAAAAATAGGCTCACCGAATTTACGAGCTATTTTAGTTTTTGGTCCAATATATCTTGCCATTGTGATTTTAGTTTATGTAATTATTAAAATTAAAAGGTATTATACTCTACGACGTGCAGGTGGACGACAACCATTATGTGGAAGTGGAGTAACGTCAACGATTTCCATTACTTCGATACCCATACCATGTAGTGTACGAATTGCAGACTCACGACCTGAGCCTGGCCCTTTAACATAAACTTTCACTTTGCGTAAACCAAGATCATAGGCTACCTTGCCGCAATCTTGAGCTGCTGTTTGAGCAGCATAGGGAGTATTTTTCTTAGAGCCACGGAATCCCATTTTTCCAGCAGAGCTCCAGCTAATTACCTGCCCCACAGAGTTGCAAATGGTAACGATTACGTTATTAAATGTAGAGTGTACGTGTACTTGACCAATTGCGTCAACTTTTACTACTCTTTTTTTAACTGATGTGGTTTTTTTTGCCATTGTAATTTTACAGTTTTAAATAATGATCATTTCTATGATATAACTCCTAAGCTATCTTGCTATAATAGAATATAACGCTATAACTTTTGGTTAAATCAGGTTTAAAATTACTTAGTTGCTTTTTTCTTGTTTGCAACTGTTTTCTTGCGACCTTTACGGGTACGAGCGTTGTTCTTAGTGCTTTGACCTCTAAGTGGAAGACCAATACGGTGACGGATACCACGGTAACAACCGATGTCCATAAGACGTTTGATATTCATTGAGATAACAGAACGAAGTTCACCCTCTACTTTGTAATTGTCTGTAATGATTGTACGAAGTGCAGTAACTTGCTCATCATTCCAATCTTTTACTTTTACATTCTCATCAATTCCTGCTTCAGCTAAAATTGCTTGAGATGTACTAAGACCTATTCCGTAAATGTATGTAAGGCCAATTACGCCTCGTTTGTTTTTCGGTAGGTCAACACCAACTATACGTGCCATAAATCAAATTGTTGTTTTTAAAATTTTTTGTAACTATTAAATCCAGAATACTAGCCTTGACGCATTTTGAATTTTGGATTCTTTTTGCAAATTACGTAAAGGCGACCTTTACGTTTTACGATTTTGCAATCTTCGCTACGCTTTTTGATAGATGCTTTAACTTTCATTTTTTTTTAATTATTTATACCTAAAAGATATTCTGCCCTTCGACAAGTCGTAAGGCGACATTTCAACTCTTACTTTATCACCTGGAAGAATCTTAATGTAGTGCATTCTCATCTTGCCAGAGATATGAGCAGTAATTATATGGCCATTATCAAGTTCTACTCTGAACATTGCGTTAGAGAGTGCCTCGATAATAGTGCCGTCTTTTTCAATTGCAGCCTGTTTAGCCATTAATTTAAAATGTTTGCGGGAAAATTCCCATTTTGTTTTGAAGTTTTAGCAACGATATAATCGATAATCTGCTTTTTAAATCTTGCCTATTGGGCTATTTAAAAAGAAAAGCTATGCTTGCGCAATCTTAACTTTTAATAATCATCAAATAATCTCTTATAACGAGACTCTTTAAACTCCTTCAATAAATTTAAAAGTTGTTAGAACGTCAGCCCCCTTCTCTGTTACGGCAACTGCAAATTCAAAATGTGCAGAGGGTTTTCTATCAGTGGTTCGTACAGTCCAGCCATCACTCTCGAACACTACCTCTTTTCGACCCATATTTACCATAGGTTCTATACAAATTACCATCCCTTTTTTTAGAAGTGGTCCTCTGCCTTTTGCTCCATAATTTGGAACATCTGGCTTCTCGTGACACTTTCTGCCTATGCCATGCCCGATTAACTCACGAACAATAGAATAACCATTGTCCTCAGCGTGTTTCTGAATTGCATAAGAGATATCACCCACTCTTGCACCTGCTTTTACCTGCTCGACACCTTTATATAAACTCTCTTTAGTAACATCCAAGAGTCTACGTTTTTCAGCAGATATCTCACCCACTGCAAAAGTATATGCCGAATCACCATAAAATCCGTGCATCTTTGTACCACAATCAACAGAGACTATGTCACCCTCCTGCAAAACATAGCTAGAAGGAATACCATGTACTACCTGCTCATTTATTGAAATACAAAGAGTAGCTGGAAAATCGTATAAACCGAGAAAACCAGGAATTGCACCGTGAGAACGTATAAACTCTTCCGCTTTTGCATCTAAAAACTTTGTAGTCACACCTGGTTTGATAAATTCACCCACATAAGCAAGCGTTTTTGAAACCAGCTGATTATTCTCTCTTAACAACTCAATCTGCTCTTGGTTTTTAAGTTCAATCATCTTTTAAAGAACGTAAATATTAATAAATATTTTGAGTGGTGACTATAAAATAGCACCACTTTTTTTTAGTTTGAACGACCTTTAATTCTTCCGCTCTTCATTAAACCATCGTAATGACGAAGAAGAAGGTAACTCTCAATTTGTTTTAGCGTGTCAAGTATAACACCAACCAAAATTAACAACGATGTACCACCGAAGAATAATGCAAATTGGTTGTTAACTCCAAGTTTCATTGCTATTGCTGGAAGTATCGCTACTAAAGCTAAGAAGATTGAGCCTGGAAGAGTGATTCTAGACATAATTGTGTCTAAATACTCAGAAGTGCTCTTTCCTGGCTTAACACCTGGAATAAAACCTCCATTACGCTTCATGTCATCACTCATCATCATAGGATTAACAGTGATAGCAGTGTAGAAATAGGTAAAACCAACAACTAACAACCCAAATGTAAAGTTGTACCAAAAACCTACGAAATCTCCAAACGTAGCAGCAAATCCTTTACCCCATTCGAATCTATCGAAAAACATCGGGATAAACATCAATGCTTGCGCGAAGATGATAGGCATAACCCCAGCAGAATTAATCTTCAAAGGGATATATTGGCGTACTCCACCATATTGTTTGTTTCCAACTATACGCTTTGCATACTGTACAGGAATCTTGCGAGTTGCCTGAACTAGTCCAATACAAGCTGCAAAGATATAAAAAAGAATTACAAATTCAACAACTAACATCACTAAACCTCCAGAAGTTGTTAATCTAGTGTTAGCTTCTGCTAGTAAAGAGTGAGGAAGACGAGCAATAATACCAACCATGATTAGTAGTGATACTCCGTTTCCAATTCCCTTATCTGTAATCTTTTCACCTAGCCACATACAGAATAAAGTACCTGCAATAAGTACAATAACTGCTGTAATCAAGAACAAAATGTTATCTGGTCCAAAAATGAATGCCGAAGATACTTGTGCACGAAGATTTGCTAAATATGCAGGTCCTTGCACTAATAAAACAGCGATTGTCAGATAACGAGTCCATTGATTAAGTTTTCTACGACCACTCTCACCCTCTTTTTGAAGTTTTTGGAAATAAGGAACCAAAATACCCAAAAGTTGGATTACGATTGAAGCCGAAATGTATGGCATAATACCTAACGCGAAAATAGAAGCATTGCTAAATGCTCCTCCCGAGAAGAGATTTAATAAATCAAGTAGGCCGTTTCCTTGTACTTGACTCTGATAGTTACTCAATTCCATTGGATTGATACCAGGCAGGGTAACAAAACTACCTAATCTATAGATTAGAAGCAGCCCTATCGTGTACATAATCCTGTTGCGTAGCTCCTCGATTTTATAGATATTTTTAAGAGTATCGATTAGTTTTCTCATAAATAACTCGTTTTTTACGGTTAAACCGTTTGAAAAACAACTACACTATTATAAGTTTGAGTGCCTGTGTCTTTCTGTCCCTAGATAAGTTAATAGGATAAATAAAGTCGCAAGAGAGGTAAAACTCTCTTGCGAAAATATTTTAAAGTGTAGATGCAGTACCTCCCTGAGCCTCAATTGCAGCAATCGCACTTTTAGAAAAAGCGTGAACTGTAACATTAAGTTTCAAGGTAAGTTCGCCTGTACCTAAAATTTTAATTTTATCATTTTTTGATGCTAAACCAACTTCAGATAAAACTTCAGGAGTGATGTCTGTTAAGCTGTATTTTACAGCCACTTCATTCAAATTCCCTATGTTAATCGCCTTAAACTCAACTCGGTTAATGTTGTTGAAACCGAATTTTGGTAAACGACGTTGAATTGGCATCTGACCTCCTTCAAAGCCTCTCTTACGAGAGTAACCAGAACGAGACTGAGCACCTTTATGTCCGCGAGTAGATGTACCGCCACGACCAGAGCCTTGACCACGACCTATTCTCTTTTCAGATTTAACAGAGCCTGCTGCGGGTTTTAAATTACTTAAATTCATTATATTACGGTATAAAGATTATCAATTACTTTACTTCTTCTGTCTTAACTAAGTGTGCAACTTTTGCAATCTTGCCAAGAACTATAGGTGTGATTTCGCGTTCAACTGTGTGGTTAATTCTGCGAAGGCCTAAAGACTCAATATTAATTTTTTGATTCTTAGTAGCACCTATCTTACTTCTAACTTGTGTGATTTTAATTTTTGCCATTACAATAAGTAAGTTTTAACCGTTAAACACTTTTGTTAAAGAAATTCCACGAACTTCAGCAACACTATACGCATCACGTAGTTCTGAAAGAGCTTTGATTGTAGCCTTCACTAAGTTGTGAGGGTTTGAAGAACCTTTGCTCTTTGCAAGTACGTTGTGTACGCCTACACTCTCTAATACTGCACGCATCGCACCACCTGCGATAACTCCAGTACCTTTGGCAGCTGGACGGATAATCACTTGTGATCCGCTA
>JAWXTQ010000085.1:0-9023 GCA_044433405.1 Rikenellaceae bacterium | reverse complement strand
ATCGCATCACAACTACAACGCTCGGAAGTATAGGAACTGCTTTGGTGGTGCTGGGTGTGGTGTTTGCTCCGATATCAACTGGTGATACTGCCTTGAGAATGGCTCGATTGATAGCTGTAGATTACGTTAATATGGATCAGAAAAAAGTGTTGAATCGTGTTTTGATATCGCTTCCAATATTTTTTATTGCCTATACGCTTACTCAAATTAACTTTGACGTAATATGGCGTTATTTTGCATGGTTTAATCAGGTTATTGCAGTATTTGCGCTATGGACAGTTGCAGTGTTTGCAAGACGTTCGCGCTTTTTGCCTCTATTTGCTATCCCTGCTATAATAATGAGTTTTGTGGTGGTATTGTTTATTCTTATCTCTCCACAAGGCTTCTCTTTAGATTATAATCTTTCTTTGATAATCGCTTCGATTGTAGTTGCTATAATCAGTTATTTTAATTTTAGGTTAATAAGAAGAAAATAGTAATATACTCTATTTCACTAATATAAAAACACAAACATTAAATTAAAGTTAACCATCGGTTAAGTATTCTTTAATTTAATGTTTGTGTTTTTTATCTATTTTTGACAAATATATCTTTGTGCTCATAAAATTAAAACTATGATGCAAAGATTTGTTAATAACAGAAAGTTTAAAGATGTTCTGTTTGTAATATGGGCTGGTGGAACAGCCTTGTTGACCTACTCATTAGTCTACACTTTGCGTAAGCCTTTTACGGCTGCGTTATATTCAGATTTAGAGTTGTGGGGTATAGATTATAAAATTGCAGTGACAACTATTCAGATTATTGGATATCTAATTGCAAAATTTATAGGAATCAAGCTTATCTCGGAGCTTAAGCGCGAAAATAGATTAAAGTTTTTTGCACTCTCTGTAGTTGTGGCTCTGCTCTCTCTGGTGGCCTTTGCAGTGATTCCTGTTCCATATAACGCTTTTGCTCTCTTCTTTAATGGGCTCTCTTTGGGGTGTATGTGGGGTGTTATATTTAGCTATATTGAGGGGCGTCGAGTTACCGACATGTTGGCTAGTATGTTAGGTGTGAGCATAATTATCAGTTCTGGTATGGCAAAGAGTTTAGGGCTTTTTGTGATGAACGAACTAGGTGTTGACCAATTTTGGATGCCAGCAACCATTGGTGCAGCTGCATTGCCCTTGCTTTTTTTGATGGCTTATTCACTAACCAAACTGCCAGATCCAGATCATAGTGATATACATCACAAGTGTGAGCGTAAAACTCTCAATGGAGCAGAGCGCAAGGAGGTATTTTTCAAATATTTCTCTATCCTAGCGCTTATATTGGCTGCAAACTTTCTGATTACAATGCTCCGAGATATAAAAGAGGATTTTTTAGTCAATATACTCGATATGAGTGGTGAATCGTCGTGGATGTTTGCTAGAGTTGACACTATTGTGACAATTATAATATTGACACTCTTCGCACTTAGCAATATTGTCAAACGTAATTTTACAGTCCTTGTAACATTTTTGCTATTGTCGATAGCATCTATGGGGGTGATGAGTTATATCTCGCTCTATCATGTTCAGCTTAATCTATCTCCAGTTGTGTGGTTGTTTGCTCAAAGCTTGCCGCTTTATATTGGATACCTTACCTTTCAAACAATCTTCTTTGATCGTTTTATTGCCTGCTTTAAGATTGAGGGCAATGTGGGTTTTTTTATAGCAATTATGGATTTTGCAGGTTATCTGGGTACTGTGATTATTCTATTTACAAAAGATATGTTTAGTCAGGGGATGAATTGGTTTGAGCTATACAATAAAATGGCGCTTTATGTGGGGCTTTTTAGCGTTGTGATGTTTAGCAGTGCATTAGTTTCGTTAGTAGTCACATATCGTAACGAGAAAAATGGCGTAAAAAAACAACAGATACAACCGCAACCTGTAGAGGCAGAATTAGGATTATCAATATAAATAACTAAAACGACTAAAACAATGAACAAAATTGAGTGTGTGATTTTTGATTGGGCAGGAACTACTGTAGATTACGGTTGTTTTGCACCTGTGAATGCTTTTGTGAAAGCTTTCGAAGATTTGGGAATAACAATTACGGTTGCTCAGGCGCGCGGACCAATGGGAATGACAAAAATCGAGCATATTAAAGAGCTATTTAAGCTTCCTAGTGTGACACAAAAATTTACTGAGCTAAAAGTTAGAGATTGGAATCAAGAGGATGTTGAGGCAATGAATGCAGATTTCGAAAAGTATCTGTTTGCATCACTTTCAGAATTTACAGATGTTATAGATGGGGTGTTAGAGTGTGTGGCTACCCTTAGAGAGAGCGGCTTGAAGATTGGTTCTACTACAGGCTACACTTCGGCTATGATGGATATTGTCTCAGCAGGAGCAAAGAGCAATGGTTATGCTCCAGATTGTTATGTAACATCTGACAATCTGCCAGGTGGTCGTCCACGTCCATTTATGATTTATCAAAATATGATTAACCTAGCAGTTGATTCTCCAAAATCAATAGTAAAAGTGGGTGATACTATCTCTGACGTTAGAGAGGGAGTAAACTCAGGTGTGTGGAGTGTTGGAGTTGTTCTAGGTAGTAGCGAAATGGGACTTACATATTCTGAAGCTCAGGATATGGATAGAGAGCTTCTTGAAGCTAAGATGACAGAGGTGAGAGAGAAATATTTTAGTGTAGGTGCTCACTATGTAATCAACACAATTGACGAGTTACCAGAATTAATCGACGAAATTAATAATCAATTATAGTATAAAAAATGAGTAGCAATAGACCATATTTATTATTAACACCTGGTCCATTAACAACTTCTGATAGAGTAAAAGAGGTTATGTTGGCTGACTGGTGTACTTGGGATAAAGATTATAATGAGAATATCGTTCAAAAAATAAGAAAAGATTTGTTATGCGTTGCAGGTGTTGATGGTGATGCCTACACCTCGGTGCTTCTTCAAGGTAGTGGCACATACTCTGTAGAGGCGGCAGTGTCGTGTACAATCAAAGATAGTGATAAACTTCTAGTTATCTCTAATGGTGCTTATGGTGATAGAATCGGCCAGATAGCAGAATATCACAAATTAAACTACACTATAGTTGCCTTAGAGGAGACAGAACCAGTAACGGCTGAGATAGTGGCTAACTCTTTGGATAGTGATAGCGATATCACACATGTAATGGTTGTTCATTGCGAAACAACAACTGGCATTATCAATCCAATCGAGGATATTGCAAAGCTAGTAAAGAGTCGAAACAAAATGTTTTTTGTAGATGCTATGAGCTCTTTTGGTGGAATTCCAATTGATATTGCAGCTCTTGAGATTGATTTACTAATCAGTAGTGCAAATAAATGTATTCAAGGAGTTCCAGGTTTTGGTTTTATAATCCTGACTAAAGAGCTTCTAGAGCAGACAAAAGGAGTTTCTCGTTCGCTCTCTCTAGATATCTACGATCAATGTAAAACAATGGATAAAGGTGAAGGGAAATGGCGTTTTACCTCGCCAACACACGTGGTACGTGCTTTTGCTGAGGCGTTAGAGGAGCTCAAAGAAGAGGGAGGTGTTGCAGCACGTTATCAGAGATACAAGCTAAACAACAAAACCTTGATTGAAGGTATGGCAGAGGCAGGGTATAAATCACTACTTCCCTCAGAGCTTCAATCGCCAATTATCACCTCGTTTTTGTATCCTAGTTCAGATTTCTCGTTTGAAGAGCTATATTATAAACTAAAAGAGAGAGGTTTTGTAATTTATCCAGGTAAGATATCAAAGCACGATACTTTCAGAATTGGAAATATAGGTGATGTTTTCCCTGACGACTTTAAGACTCTAGCAAATGTCGTAAAAGAGGTGATAAAATAAGATAAAGTGGGCTAATCCATAACTTTATTCAACTAATATACTCCTAATTATTACATTGCGTAGCGTTGTAGTGGTTAGGAGTCTATGCGTGAGGGGTGGTCTAATTTTGAAATGACCTTTTTTTTGACTATTTTTGTTGGATTTCGAATTTTAAAATTAAAAATAAATTATGACAAAACGTAATATCCCTAATTATTTAAAAATTTTATTGGGTATGCTCGTTGGTTTAATTCTTGGGTTACTAGCTACTTATGTTGGGTTTTCAAGTTTTATTACCGATTGGTTTTCTCCTTTTGGTGATATCTTTATGCGATTACTAAAGTTTATTGCTATTCCTCTTGTTTTGCTCTCATTGATAAAGGGAATTGGAGGATTGAAAGATATTGCTAAGCTTGCAACAATTGGAATTAAGACAATATTTCTTTACGCTCTGACAACAGTTATTGCAATATCTATAGGTGTTTCGCTTGCTGTTTCTATTAAACCTGGAGGGGTAGTTTCTAGTGAAACTTCTCAAATGCTTACTAAAAACTATGCAGGGTCGCTAACCAATCAAGTAAATAGTTTGGATAATATTCAAAATAGTTCACCATTGCAGGGGTTAGTTGATATGTTTCCCGAAAATGCTTTTTCTGCATTAATGAATAATGGAGCTATGTTGCAGGTGATTATTATTGCAATACTTATTGGAGTAGCAGTAATTATGGTGGGTGAGCACAAGAGCAACCCTTTTATGAGTTTTGTATCGAGCCTTGACGAAATTGTGTTAAAGGTTGTCGATATTATTATGAAATTTGCTCCAATCGGAGTTGCTGCTCTAATCTCTGATATGATAATCGACAGTGCAGGCGATCTTTCGCTCCTTAGTGCCTTAGGTCTCTACGCTCTTACTGTTGTTGTTGGTTTGTTGTTTTTGATGTACATCCTTTATCCATGCTTGGTGGGGTTGTTTACTAAAATAAAAATTAAAGATTTTATTAAAGCAATTATTCCAGTTCAGTTAATGGGTTTTACTACAAGTTCGAGTGCTGCGACTCTCTCTACAACCATCAAAACGGCTGATGAGGTCTTGAAGTTACCCTCTAGTATAACATCTTTTACCTTGCCAGTTGGTGTTACTATAAACATGGATGGAACAAGTTGTTATCAAGCTGTGGCAGCTATATTTATTGCACAAGTTATGGGGATAGATCTTACTTTTACGCAGATTTTAATAATTATAGGAACAACAACTATATCCTCAATTGGAACTCCAGGTGTCCCAGGTGGTAGTGTTGTAATCGCAATGATGGTGTTAAGTTCAGTAGGTATTCCTCCTGAGGGGCTAGCTTTGATACTCGGTGTTGATCGTCCTTTGGATATGCTAAGAACTGCTGTTAATGTGACTGGTGATGTGGCAGTGTCGGCAATTATCAGCGAAACAGCCGATAATGATTGATAAGGAGTCTTGCTGAACATGAGTGCAAGAGGAAAACGGATCAATCTGAATCCTGAGCGACTTTATTCAGCGGCTTTGTTTGGCGGCTTTCACTTGGCTATCAAAAAAAAGAAGAATTGTGTTTAAGTTTTTTTTAGAAAAAAAACCACGTGCTAGACTGCTATGAGTCATTTTTAGCTTCCCCGCTATCGCCAATTCAGTAAAAAAGACTCCTAGCTGCCTAGCACTGGTAAAAAAACCTTCGTCGCTACCGCTCCTCGGGCTCACTTTCGTTCGCTGGGTATTCTCATGAAGGTGGTGTATAGCTTCGCGATGGTCGAGGTCTGGGAATAATGATAATGATCAAAATAGCTCATCATCCCCAGTTTAGACCCTGCAATATCCAGTTTGAAATCATTAATGATAAAAAAAGCTATTCTGCCAATGGGTAGAATAGCTTTTTAAAATTTAAAAGATAAAGAACTATTGTTCTGTTTCCGTTAATATTCTTAATGCCGCATTTAGAATGTCGGTGTTGTCGAGTGTAACCAGTCCTCCGTCAGGTCCTTTCTCGATGTGAATGCCTACAGATTGGCCATCTTTGTAATTACTTGCTCCGAAATAATTTCTAACCGTCTCGATTGAGATATTTAACTCATCTGCAATTTTCTTTGAGCTACCGCTTGGCAGACTGTCTTTAATACGGCGAAGTTCATTAAATGATATTACTTCCATAATCTTGATATTTTGGTTTACGTGTTAAAGATACGTAATTTTATATTAATATACAAATTTTTTTTGTTTTTTTTATGTATTTTTTTGTAATAAATTATTAATTAGTGGATAATCAGTGATTTATCTGTTTTGTCGATTTTTTAAAAAACTGCATGTCAAAACGATTGTTAGATGTGTCACTTTGTCACTGTTTTTTGAAGCGTTGTGACATTACGGCTGAATGTTTCGACAAAATATCCAAAAAATTGTGTTGGCATAATGATTGTAAATTTAAGAGAAAACGAAATAAATTAACAAATAAAATATTTTAGAAATTATGAGTAAAATTATTGGTATTGACTTAGGTACAACAAACTCTTGTGTCTCAGTAATGGAAGGTAACGAACCTGTTGTTATTACAAACAGTGAAGGACGTCGCACAACTCCATCAATTGTAGCTTTTACAGATGGCGGTGAGAGAAAAGTGGGTGATCCTGCAAAACGTCAATCAATCACTAACCCAGAACGTACAATATTCTCTATTAAGCGTTTTATGGGCGAGAAATATGATAAAGTAACTTCAGAAATAGGTCGTGTTCCTTATAAAGTAGTGCGTGGTAATGGCGATACTCCTCGTGTTGATATTGACGGAAGAGAGTATACTCCACAAGAAATCTCTGCAATGACTCTTCAAAAAATGAAAAAAACTGCTGAAGAGTATTTAGGTACTGAGGTGAGCGAAGCGGTAATTACTGTTCCTGCTTATTTCAACGACGCACAACGTCAAGCAACCAAAGAGGCAGGCGAGATTGCAGGTCTTAAAGTTCGTCGTATTATCAACGAGCCAACTGCTGCTGCTTTAGCTTATGGTCTAGACAAAAAGCAAGACGATATGAAAATCGCAGTGTTTGACCTAGGTGGTGGTACATTCGATATCTCAATCCTAGAGCTTGGTGATGGTGTATTTGAGGTTAAATCGACAAATGGTGATACTCACCTTGGTGGTGATGATTTTGACCATGTTATTATCGACTGGTTGGCTGAAGAGTTTATCTCTGAGTTTAATATTGACCTACGTAAAGACCCTCGCGCTTTGCAACGCCTAAAAGAGGCTGCTGAAAAGGCGAAAATTGAGTTGTCAAGCTCAACTTCAACTGAGGTTAACTTGCCATACATTATGCCAGTTGATGGTATTCCTCAACACTTAGTTCGCCCTTTGACTAAAGCTAAGTTTGAGCAACTTGCTGATAGATTAATCCGTGCAACTATTGAGCCTTGTCGTAAAGCTTTATCTGATGCAGGTGTTTCGGCTTCACAAATTGATGAGGTTATTCTAGTTGGTGGATCAACTCGTATTCCAGCAATTCAAAAAGTTGTTGAAGAGTTCTTTGGCCGTACTCCATCTAAAGGTGTTAATCCTGATGAGGTAGTTGCTATTGGTGCTGCAATCCAAGGTGGTGTGTTGACAGGTGAGGTTAAAGATGTGTTGCTTCTTGATGTAACTCCTCTATCTTTAGGTATTGAAACTATGGGTGGTGTTGCTACAAAACTTATCGAATCAAACACAACTATACCTACTCGCAAGAGCCAAATCTTTACAACTGCAAGTGATAATCAACCATCTGTAGAGATTCATGTGTTGCAAGGTGAGCGTCCTATGGCACGTGACAACAAAACAATTGGTCGTTTCCACCTTGATGGAATCGCTCCTGCTCAACGTGGAATTCCTCAAATCGAAGTGGTATTTGATATTGATGCAAATGGTATCTTGAATGTTTCTGCAATAGATAAAGGCACTGGTAAAGAGCAAAAAATTCGTATCGAAGCATCGTCTGGTTTAACAGATGCTGAAATTGAACGCATGCGTCAAGAGGCGAAAGAGAACGAAGCTCGTGACCAAGAAGAACGCGAAAAAATTGACAAAATGAATGGTGCTGACTCGTTAATCTTCTCGACTGAGAAACAATTAAAAGAGTATGGCGATAAAGTTCCTGCTGACAAAAAAGCTCCTATTGAGACAGCTCTGGCTTCTCTAAAAGAGGCTCATAAAGCGCAAAGTATTGCCGATATCGACAAATACTCTGCTGAATTACAAACAGCATGGCAAGCAGCAAGTGCTGATATGTACCAACAAGGAGGACAACCAGGCGATCCTTCACAAGGAGCCCCAACAGGTCAACCTGGCGGTGGTGCTAGCTCATCTTCAGATCAAGACGGAAATGTTACTGACGTTGAGTTTGAGGAGGTAAAATAATTCCAAGAATTACTGAAAAGTAAATTATATGTAATAGAGTGTAAAATAATAACTTACACTCTATTTTTGTTTTATGGCCTATCAGAATTTACTTGTATTTATCGCTATTTTATCATATATTTGTACCATATTTGTATCACAACTTAAAGGGCGATATAAATCTACTTATTCATACTAAACACAACATAATGGGAGATACTATGCAAAAAAACAAAATAGAGAAGCCTTGTGCTCATTGTGGGACACTATTTATTCCAAAGATGGTGACTTCATTATATTGTTCTAAGAAATGTAGCTCCGCTGCTTACAAAAAACGAGAAGCTGACAAAAGAAGAGAAGAAAAGCTAAACTCGATAGCAAAGAGAGTAGATGATAACCGTCTCTATATATCTTTCCCAGAAGCTGTGTCAATGTATGGAGTAACTAGAGATACTCTTTATAAGAGGATTCGGCACGGAGAGTTGCAAGCGATAAATCTTGGAACTCGACTCTTAAGAATTGACAGGTCTGTATTGGATAGTCAATATCCTACTCGGAAGGAGAAGATCGAGGCAACTAAAACACAAAAGGTTAAACTATATAATTTGGAGCCAGAGGCGTGCTATACAATAGGCGAAGTAACAGAGCTATTTGGCTATTCTGAAAGCAGTGTATATAGTCACATTCGACAGTATTCAATCCCAATGCGTCAGATTGGGAAGTATGTCTATGTACCAAAGAATGAGATTGATGAACTATATAAAGGCGAAAAGTAATGAGGAAGGCTATCTCAAAAACAAAAG
>JAWXTQ010000084.1:0-9071 GCA_044433405.1 Rikenellaceae bacterium | reverse complement strand
CATCTACATTTGGTGCATTAAATTGGAGTGTATTGGTGTTATACCTACTTGGCATGTTAGGCATGGGATGGTATTTTATGAGACGAAGCAAGAGCACTGACGACTTTTTCAAAGGAGGTGGACGTATTCCTTGGTGGGCAGCAGCAATAAGTCTATTTGCAACAATGCTTAGTGCAATCACCTTTATGGCAATTCCAGCAAAATCATTTGCCACCGACCTCAAATATTTCCCAATGGCTATAACTATTCTTATTATGGCTTTCCCTGTAATGAGATATTATCTACCATTCTTTATTAGACTAAACGTAACAACAGCATATCAATACCTAGAGAATAGATTCAATTACGCAGCTCGCTTTATTGCCAGTGCACTATTCATTATCTTTATGATTACGCGTATTGCTCTAACACTATATCTTCCATCACTAGCTTTAACAGTAGTTACTGGTATCGACATCAACCTATGTATTATCATGATGGGTGTTATTACGCTTATCTATTGCACAATGGGTGGAGTTGAAGCGGTTGTATGGAGTGATGTTGTACAAGGAGCTATCCTTATGGGTGGCGCAATATTTGCGGTTATATTCTTAATTTCAAACATTCCAGGAGGCTTCAACACACTAGTTGACATCTCTATTTCACAAGAAAAATTCACAATGTTTGACTTCTCATTCTCGCTTACTAGCGCTACATTCTGGGTTATCTTACTTGGAGGATTAGCAAACAACCTTATCTCATACACCTCTGACCAAACAGCAATACAGCGTTACATCACCACAAGCTCTGAAAAAGATGCTAAGAAAAGTATCCTTCTTAATGGTATCATGAGTGTATTAATCTCTGTGGTGTTCTACTTTATCGGAACATGCCTATACTCATTCTACAAATCATACCCACAAAACCTTGATTATACAATGCAGAATACCGATTCAATCTTCCCTTATTTTATTATGGCAGAGATTCCTATTGGTTTTGCAGGACTTATTATTGCCGCAATTTTTGCAGCTACAATGTCTACCGTTTCATCAAATGTCAACTCACTAGCTACAGCCTTCACAGTTGACATATACCGCCGATTCGCAAAAAGCAGCGACGACAAAAGAGAACTAAACGTAGCACGTATTTCAGGCGCTACAATGGGTAGCATCGGTATTGTTTTGGCTATCTTTATGGCTAGTTGGAACATCCTATCTCTTCTTGACTTTTTCAATCTCATTTTAGGATTCCTATCAAGCGGTATTGCAGCCCTATTCTTTGCTGGTATATTTATTCCTAGAATAGGTAGCAAAAGTGTCTTAATAGGTTTTATATTGGGCAATATTTCACTATTTGTTATTAGCAATTTCACCCCAGTATCTTTCTTACTATACGGCTTCTCAGGTACTCTACTTACTGTAGTGTTTAGCTGGCTACTATCATTTGTTTTCAAAAATGAGAAGGACGTTACTGGCTACACTTGGAAAACCATTAAAAAGGCAAATTAATCCACAATAAAGATACTCTTTACATTATCGACATTAATCATTATTTACACATGAACCATTTATTTAGATTTATATTAATTACACTACTTGCTACCACGCTATATAGTTGTCAGACAAACACACAAACACAACCACCTCTAAGTGTAGAGATGATTGCTACACTTCCTGAGCTAAATGCAGGAGAGAGCAATTTTGGAGTAGCAGGTTCGTTTATTGGAGTAATTGACAATCAAATTATTGTTGCAGGTGGCTCAAACTTCTCAAAGAAATTTCCTTGGGATGGAGGTGCAAAACAGTTTTTAAATGACATCTACTCTATCAAAGTTGACGATAGTGGATATAAAGTTGAACTTCTTGATTACGTAAAATTTCCAGGTGCAGGAATTGCCCACGGAATTACAGGTGTCGTCGACAATAACATTTACTGCTTTGGAGGTACTACTTCAGATTCTCAATCAGCAGAATACTATGTTATCAAGAGCGAAAACGACACAATCTCTATCCATCATAAAGGCACAATGCCTACAGCATTCTCTCCAGTGGCAGCATCGGTAGATGGCGTTGACATATACATCCATGGTACGACTGAACGCGAAAACACACTTTACAAATACACCACAACAACAAACCAGTGGCATAAACTAACATCTCTACCATCAAAGACACTAAGTGCAGGTGCAGTTTTCGTAGCTCAAAGTAGTGGCAGCGAAGTAGCTCACTACCTCATCAGTGGTAGAGACGCAAATGGCAAGGAGCTAACACTCTACAGTGATGTATGGGAATACTCTCCAACAAACGACACTTGGAGTCGCAAAGGAGATATCAAAGCAAACGAAGCACCACACTATCGCGTATACACCTCAGCTGTAGCAAGAGGCGACAATGAGATAGTTGTAATAGGAGGCGACGATGGCGAAATATTCACCACTCTCTACAACCTAGAGCAACAAATTCAGGCAACTGAGAACGAAGAGGAAAAAGCTGAGCTAAAAGCTAAACAACGCAACATACAGACAAACCACCCAGGTTTCAACAAGACAGTATTACTCTACAACACTCACACCAACCAGTGGAGTGAGATTGCAAGCCTAGATATAGCACTACCAGTAGTTACAACAGCCGTGACATTCCAAGACAACATCATCATCCCTTCGGGAGAGATTAGCCCAGGAGTTCGCACACCAAACGTATACAAAGTAGAGCTGAATTTCTAAAGTGACTGCTCACCGAAGCTGAGCACAGAAAAAACAAAATTTATTCCAAGAGGATAGTTACGATTCCCACATCGTCACCCTGCACTTTTTGCACAGCAAAAAGTGCAGGGTGACGTAATAATTGAAAGATCTCACTTTGACAATAAGCTAAATCACCTAACGCCTAAACTCCGAACATATTATCGACGTTGCAACTGCAACATTTAACGACTCACAAACATTATCCTCAGGATATGAAGGTATCAACAACCTAGATGTAGAAAGTTTTTGAATTTTCTCAGATACACCCTTCCCCTCATTTCCCATAACAATTACACCCGATTTAGATAACTCAGATTTATAAATATTATCACCATCTAGTGCCGTAGAGTAAATTGGGATACCACTCTGCTTGGCTGCCAATAATTTTGATTCTAAATCACAATACTCTACCTCAACACGAGTAATTGCACCCATGGTCGATTGCACCACCTTGTTATTGTAAAGATCAGCACAATCAAACGAACAAAAAATCTTTCTTATCCCAAACCAGTCGCAGATCCTAATTATTGTACCTAAATTACCAGGATCTTGTACGCAATCTAGTGCTAAAACTAACTCTTTTTGTTCAATTGAGATATCATATTTATCGGGAATTTCCACCAAAGCAAGAGCAGTTGGAGGGTTTTTAAGAGCAGAAATTCTTGACATCTCAGAGACAGAAATTTTCTCTGAATTTACCCCATTTAACTCTTCAGGCAGAAAATTTATGTAAAAAAGTTTATAAATTTTTAAATTACTTTTCACCACCTCAGAACACAACTTAACACCCTCAGCCACAAATAATTTGTATTGCTCACGGTTCTTTTTATCACTCAATAATCTGACTAATTTGATAATTTGCTTGTCCATTTTAAAAAAAATTATGTGCAAATGTAATAAAAATATTTATCTTTGCATTTTAGAAACTAAGAAACAATGCTTATTCTAAAAAGAATGTCAAAAAAATCGTTATCAACTCTAACGTTACAAAACGGAAAGAGCTTTCAGGGTTACGCATTTGGTGCCCCTAAATCAGTTTTTGGTGAGACAGTATTCAACACTGCAATGACAGGTTATCCTGAGAGTCTCACAGACCCATCATATAGTGGTCAAATTTTAGTTATCACATATCCTTTGATAGGTAATTACGGAGTGCCTCCTATGGAGTTTACTGATGGAATGCTTAGCTTTTTTGAATCTGAAAAGATTCATATCAAAGGGCTAGTAATCCTAGACTACTCATTTGAGTACAGCCACTGGAACGCTGCCAAAAGCCTTGATGAATGGCTTAAAGAGCACGACATCCCAGCAATGTATGGTGTAGATACTCGTGAGATAACTAAAATCTTAAGAGAGAGTGGTTCACTATCAGGCGAACTAGTTAATCACGACCACCCAGAGATTGCCGAACGCGTAGAGTATGGCGATGTTAACTTTGTAGAGTTGGTATCAACAAAAGAGGTAGTACGCTATGGCGAGGGCGACAAAAAAGTGGTTCTAGTAGATTGCGGTTGCAAATTCAATATCATTAGATGTTTAACAAAACGCGGAGTAGAGGTTATTAGAGTTCCTTGGGATTATGATTTCACAACACTTGATTACGATGGTATCATGCTTTCAAATGGTCCTGGTGACCCACAAAAGTGCGGTATTGTAGTTGAGAACATCAAGAAAGCAATGGAGATTGGCAAACCAATTTTTGGAATCTGCCTAGGCAATCAACTATTGTCAATTGCCGCTGGAGCTACCACCTACAAACTAAAATATGGACATCGTTCACACAACCAACCAGTGTTAATGAGCGGAAGCGACAAAGCGTTTATCACATCTCAAAACCACGGTTATGCAGTTGATGACAAGTGTTTAGGTGACGATTGGGAGGTATTCTTCTCAAACCTTAATGATGGCACAAATGAGGGCATACGTCACAAAACTAAACCATTTTTCTCAGTGCAATTCCACCCTGAGGCAACTAGTGGTCCAGTTGATACAGAGTTTTTATTTGATAAATTTATAGAATTGATTTAAGTAGATATGCAAGATAACAACATAAAGAAAGTACTGATATTGGGCTCTGGAGCCCTAAAAATTGGTGAGGCTGGTGAATTTGACTATTCAGGATCACAAGCACTAAAAGCATTGAAAGAAGAGGGAGTTTTTACCGTATTAATCAACCCTAATATCGCAACAGTACAAACGTCAGAGAATATTGCAGACAAAGTATATTTTTTGCCTGTAACTCCTGAGTTTGTTGAAGAGGTTATTATTAAAGAGTCACCAGACGGAATATTATTAGCATTTGGTGGTCAAACAGCTCTTAATTGCGGTGTAAAACTTTACAATAGCGGCATTCTAGAAAAATATAATGTAAAAGTTTTAGGCACACCTGTTCAATCTATCATCGACACAGAGGATAGAGAGAAATTTGTTCAAAAGCTTGACGAAATAGACGTTAAGACAATTAAAAGTGAGGCAGTAACAACTATCGAAGAGGCGAAAAGAGTTGCTAACGAGTTAGGATATCCAGTGATAATCAGAGCAGCCTACACATTAGGTGGTTTAGGTTCTGGTTTTTGCGACAACGACGAGGAGCTTCACACACTTGCAACAAAAGCATTCAACTACTCACCACAAATTCTAGTAGAGAAATCACTACGTGGCTGGAAAGAGGTTGAGTACGAAGTTGTGAGAGACCGTCACGACAACTGTATCACAGTTTGTAACATGGAGAACTTCGACCCACTAGGTATTCACACTGGTGAGAGTATCGTTGTTGCGCCATCTCAAACGCTTACAAACTCAGAATATCACAAACTACGCGAATTGGCGATTAAAATCATCCGCCACGTCGGAATCGTAGGTGAGTGTAACGTACAATACGCATTAGATCCATTCTCTGAAGACTACCGCGTAATCGAGGTTAATGCACGTCTTAGTCGTTCATCTGCTCTAGCATCAAAAGCTACAGGTTACCCATTAGCTTTCGTAGCAGCAAAACTAAGTCTTGGTTACGGTCTACACCAAATCAAGAACTCATTAACACAAACTACACCAGCATGTTTCGAGCCAGCTCTTGACTACATAGTATGTAAAATACCACGTTGGGATTTAGGCAAATTCAAAGGCGTATCTCGCCACCTAGGCTCTTCAATGAAGTCTGTAGGTGAGGTTATGTCGATTGGTAAAACATTCGAAGAGGCACTTCAAAAAGGTCTTCGCATGATTGGACAAGGCATGCACGGTTTTGTTGCAAACAAAGAGCTTACAGGTTCTGACATTGCAAAAGAGCTTAGCGAGCCAACCGATAAGCGTGTTTTCCACATTGCAGCAGCTTTCAAAAAAGGCATGAGCGTAGAGGAGATACACAAACTTACACGTATCGACCGTTGGTTCTTACAGAAATTAGAGAACATCATCAACATTGAGCATCAAATTGCTGAATACAACGATACCACAAGCATCCCTACAGATTTGCTACGCGAAGCGAAAGTAAGAGGTTTCTCTGACTTCCAAATCGCACGTATCCTATACAACGAAGATGAGGTGAAAATCAGCGAAAGATTGCTAGAGGTACGTAAAGAGAGAAAATCTAGAGGTATTGTTCCTTACGTTAAACAAATTGACACCCTTGCTGCCGAATATCCAGCAGTAACAAACTATCTATACTTAACTTATAGCGGTAACGCACATGACATAGAGTTCTTTAATGACGACAAATCAGTTATCGTATTGGGTTCAGGAGCATATCGCATTGGTAGCTCAGTTGAGTTTGACTGGTGTTCAGTAAATGCTCTAAATACAATCAGAGAGAACAAATTCCGCTCAATAATCATCAACTACAATCCAGAGACTGTATCAACTGACTACGACATCTGTGATCGTCTATATTTTGATGAGCTAACTCTTGAAAGAGTGCTTGACATTACCGACCTTGAAACTCCAAAAGGAGTTATTGTTTCGGTAGGAGGTCAAATTCCTAACAACCTTGCAATGCGTCTGCACGAGCAAGATATCAAGATTCTAGGTACAAGTGCTGAAAATATTGACAAAGCTGAGGATCGTCACAAATTCTCATCTATGCTTGATAAGTTAGAGATCGACCAACCACGTTGGAAAGAGCTAACATCAATGGAGGATATCAATATCTTTGCTGACAACACTGGCTTCCCTCTTCTTATTCGTCCATCATACGTGCTTTCAGGTGCAGCGATGAACGTAGTATCAAACAAAGAGGAGCTTGACCACTTCCTAAAACTTGCAACAAATGTATCAAAAGAGCATCCAGTTGTGGTTTCAGAATTTGTAGAGAGTGCAAAAGAGATTGAACTAGATGCAGTTGCTAAAAATGGTGAACTTATGTTATACGCTATTTCTGAGCATATCGAGTTTGCAGGTGTTCACTCAGGTGATGCAACGCTTGTATTCCCTGCGCAAAAACTATATGGCGAGACACTTCGTCGTATCAAGAAAATCGCGCGCCAAATTGCAGCATCGCTTAACATCTCTGGTCCTTTCAACATGCAATTCTTAGCAAAAGAGAACGACATCAAAGTTATTGAGTGTAACCTTAGAAGCTCACGTAGTTTTCCTTTTGTTTCAAAAGTATTAAAATACAACTTCATAGATTTAGCTACAAGAATCATGCTAGATTTACCAGTTGAGAAACCTCAAAAATCAGCATTTGATTTAGATTATGTTGGTGTTAAAGCTTCTCAGTTTTCATTCTCTCGTCTACAAAAAGCCGACCCAATCTTGGGTGTAGAGATGGCCTCTACAGGTGAAGTTGGATGTTTGGGTGAGGATTATCACGAAGCTGTCCTTAAAGCAATGTTATCAGTAGGTTATACAATTCCTCAAAAACGCATAATGATCTCATCAGGTGATGCACGTAGCAAAGTTGAGCTAATTGCTCCTTCTCGTCTACTAACTTCTCTTGGATATGAGCTTTACGCAACCAAAGGAACTGCTGATTTCTTAGAACAAAATGGCATCAACGCAACAGTTTTGGCATGGCCAGACCAAGAGGGTCACGGCGAAACAGTATTAGATTTCATCCGCGACAAGAAGCTAGACTTAGTGATTAACATTCCTAAGAACCTATCAAAAGATGAGCTAAATAACGACTACACAATCCGTCGTAGTGCTATCGACTTTAATATTCCACTTATCACTAATGCGCGTTTAGCTAACGCCTTTATTACAGCATTCTGTAGATTATCTAAAAAAGAGATAATGATCAAGAGCTGGAACGAATATTTATAGTAGATAATCAACCGTTTAAGATAAGTTCGAAAGTTACATACATCAGATATGTAACTTTCGAACTTAACATATAAGCCAATGAGGCAAAACACTCTTCGATTATGTCAACAAACAACAATTTCATCTCTACCGACGTATCTTATCATCAACAAAATCACAGAAATCACTCCATCAATGGCGACAAGCTATTGTCTCACTATTTTGAGGGTGAATCTCGTTTTGTAATGGTGCTATGTGATGGTTTAGGAAGTGGTAAAGAGGCAAACATGATGTCGAAATTGGTAGCAGAAAGATTACTTGATTTCAATCACACAAAAGAGTCAATAAGCAGAGTTGCAGCAGATACGCTCAACTCTCTACCATTAACAAACAAACATGGAATATGCTACTCAACATTCTCTTTAATTGACATCAACCTATCAACTTCGCAAGCAACAATCATCGAATACGACAATCCAGAATGTATTGTTCTAAGAGGCAATAAAATCCACGAATTAGATTGGCAATATATCGAATTTAACAGCAACATCTGCCGACATAAAACAATTCGCAAAACTACTATTGAACTAACAAAAGGAGATCGACTCATCATCATGAGCGACGGAGTAACGCAAAGCGGTATCGGCTCAATAAGATACCCTTTCGGATGGCAAAGAGAAGAGGTAGTATCTCATGTATCACAAGAGTTACAAACCACCCCCAACTGCCCATCAAAACAACTATCGCATAGCATAATCAACAAATCAATCGAAAACGACAACAATACCCCCCAAGACGACATAAGCTGCGGTGTAATAACCATACTATAGCAATTTGCCTTAGAGGCCTACGCTTCTTTTGAAAAGAAGCGCGCGGTAGACTGCTTGGAGTCTTTTTTTGCGAATTGGCGATAGCCAAGAGGCAAAAAAAGGCTCATAGTAGTCTACCGCGTGGTTTTTTTTCTAAAAAAAACTTAAACACAGTTTTTCCGTAACCGTCTCCGCAATGCCGTATTGTAAGTAAAACCTCGATAGCAGTATGATAACTATCGAGGTTTTGTTCTGTTTATTATTGTGTCCACTGGTCAGGAAGTAGGCTTCTTAACTTC
>JAWXTQ010000083.1:0-9195 GCA_044433405.1 Rikenellaceae bacterium | reverse complement strand
GTATTGTCTTTTGTTACGTCGCGTATAGATGTTGTGTTTTTGTCGACATAGTGGGTGGGTGGTTGTATGTTGTTGCCCCACTCAACAGCTTGTGAGTATACTTTGTCGGCGATGGCTCTAAACACTGGGCCTGAAACGACACCTCCATAATATGGAGAGTTAGTTCCATCTTTGTGGAATAGTTCAATAGCAACAATACAACTATACTTAGGGTTTTCGGCAGGGAAGTAGCCCACCATGGTGGCAAGATAGTTGCGACCTCCATTGTAGTGGTAGCCATATTTGCCATTTGATACCTGTGCTGTTCCTGTCTTACCTGACACCTTATAGTATGGGTTTAATAACACTTTTGCTGTTCCGTCGTTTACCACATTTTCGAGTGTTGCGCGAATATTTTTTATATTGCTAGGCGAACACACTTGCGAGTGAATTGTGTCTACAGGAGAGGTGTATACAATTTCGTCTCCTCTGGTGTAGCCTTTTACGATTTTGGGTTTTATGTATGTTCCATCGTTAGCAATAGAGTTGTATATTGCTAAGGTTTGAAGCGGTGTGGTCATTACGGCATAGCCATACGACATCATAACAAGCGATTTTCCATTCCACTCTTTCTTGCTAGGGTTGATAATATAGGGCGAAGTTGCACCCATAAGTTCAAAATCGTAGGATTCGTCAAATTTGCGACTATGAATAAAATCGGTAAATTTAGATGGGTTGTTTTGATAGTTGTCGTACACCATCTTTGCAAAACCAATATTAGACGATACCTCAAAAGCTCGACCGAGTGTGATTTTGCCGTATCCCCCAATTTTTGTATCTCTAACGTCAGTTATGCCAACTTTTGCGTAGCCTGTGCCGCAATCAACTTCGTCGCTCAATTTCACCCCAGCATCTTCAAGCAGTGTCATTAGGCTAACTAGCTTAAATGTTGAACCTGGTTCCATTTTTTGACCAATAGCGTAGTTGAATATGTCGGCATACCCTCCATTGTCTAGTTTTCCTAGGTTGGCAAGTGCGCGTATCTCCCCAGTTTCTACCTCCATTAATATAGCCGTTCCCCAATTTGCGCTATTATCCTCAAGTTGTTTTCTTAGAATCTCTTCGGCAACATGCTGCACCTCAGCATCTAGTGTTGATACAATATCTAACCCTCTGATTGCTTCAATATTGGTGCTATCCTCTACTGGAATCCAAAATGTGCCTGATATTTTTTGAAATTTTGAGATTCCGTCAGTTCCTGCTAATATTGAGTCTAACGAACCCTCTATCCCAAAACCTACTCCTACAGAGTTTATACTGCCAATTGTTCGTGCAGCAAGTGCGCCGTAGGGGCGTTCTCTGTTTTGAAGAGTGTCGAGTGTCCAGCCTCCTCTGTTTCGCCCCTCTCGAAGTAGTGGGAAGGTTAATATCTGAGTCAGTTCAACGTAATTAAATCGGCGAGGAGACACTTTTTTATATCGGTATCCCTCTTTGTACCACTCTTTTAGTTGAGATTGGTAGCTACTTGCAGGTTTGTCTTTAAAGAAATCGGCTAATCTGGTAGCTAATTCATCAACATTGCTGAAGAATTTTGTGCTATCAAGCCCTCCAGCTCTAAAGTCCATGTATAGATGGTATGTTGGAACTGTAGTGGCAAGTGTTTTGCCGTTGTGGGTTTTGATTGTACCTCTAGAGGCCTTGACTATGCGAGGCTCGATGTTTTTTATGCTTTGGGCATCCTCCCTTAGTTTTGTTCCCAGTTCAGAGTATTGTAGATATAATATCTTCCATACAAATAAGATAGCTAATAGCACAAAAAATATAAATAAAGAGATTGAGCGTTGATGAATTGATCTCTTTATTACCGTCTTTTTGACCTTTCCTATGTTGTTTTGAAAATCCATCTCTTTTATTTTTCTGAATAGATTACAACGGGAGGCTTAACTATCTCTTGTATTGCGATATTACGCCTATTTATTTCGTTTATAATGTTAGACTCCTTGGTGTATTTGACAAGCTCTGAGCTGACTGTGTTGTGGGTTACTGTCAGTTTTGAAATGTCGCGTTGCTTCTTAAGAATCTTATTGTGTAACTGTTGAGTTGAGAAGATATTAGATATGTATAGCAGCACCAACAATATAATAAATATTATTGATGGGAGTCGCTTAATAATCCAGCGGCTGAAACTCTTGTTTTTTTCTTCGGAAGATGCCATTTTGCTACTTCTTTATCACTATTCTTAATTTTGCACTTCTTGCTCTAGGGTTTAGCTCTAGCTCCTCCTTGCTAGCTACTATAGGCTTTTTTGCACGCTCGAAAATAGATGATGTATTGCCATATATATCGCTCTCTATTGTAGAGTCAAAGTTTCCAAACTTGAAAAAGTTTTTTACTAGCCTATCCTCTAAAGAGTGATAGGTGATGATAGCAAAAACACCTCCGCTCTTTAATGTTCTTGCACCTTGCTCTAACATCATCTTTAATGCCTCCATTTCTCTGTTCACTTCAATTCGAATTGCTTGAAATAGTTTTGCATAAAATTTATTTTCTGTTTTGCTGTTTGCTAGCCCATTTACCGCCTCTAGGAGTTCAAATGTTGTTGTTATAGGCGATAGGTTGCGGGCACGCTCTATTGCCGATGCAATTTTATGAGGCATTGATAGTTCACCATAATCCCTGAAAATCTTAAGTAGAGAGACATGATCGTATTCGTTAACCACATTATATGCCGAAAATGAGCCTTTTTGGTTCATACGCATATCTAAAGGGGCATCAAATCTATACGAAAATCCCCTTTCAGCCTCATCAAAATGGTGAAATGACACCCCTAAGTCGGCTAATATTCCATCTACCTCATTCACTCCTCGAAGCCTCAGTTGTGGGCGCAAAAAGCGAAAGTTGCTATGTATAAAACAAAACTTTTTGTCATCTATAATATTCACCTTTGCATCATTGTCTTGATCAAAAGAGAATAGTCTACCTGCTCTACCCAGCTCGCTGAGTATAGCTTTTGAGTGGCCTGCACCTCCAAATGTCAAATCAACATAAGTGCCATCGCTTTTGATATTTAATCCCTCAATGGTCTCACATAGGAGTGCGGGTATATGGTATTGCTGCATTTTGTAATTGTTTTATAAATAGCGTTTAGGTGCAAATGTACAATTTTTTTCGCAGCTATGCAATAATTCTTGTCAGGTCGCGCTGTTGCACCTAGTGGTTTTCTGTGAATATTATTAATTAAAATAATGTTTTTCTTGTGGGTAAATTAGAGGTGCTAGGTAGAGAATTTATAATTAGTTATAGAAAATTTGTTATTAAGTGTAGAATTAATAAAAAAAACATTATATTTGCAACTTAAAATTCAAATTATGTCCTTTAAGAAACTAAGAAATATTAATTCAGTTGCTTTTTATGAAGCTAAACTGCTAGGAAGAAGTTGGTTCTTCTGTATATTTGTAATTGCAGTATTTGCATTCGGATTATCAACGATTTTGTCATTTGAGAAGAACTTTCTGTCAGCGGTGATGATAGCCGATTTCCCTAGTTCTTACGCCTATATTTTCTCTTTGGGATTAAGCATTCTGCAATCAATTGTGATAATATTTTTATCGGCAGATTATCTTAAACGTGATAAACAACTCGACACATCTGAGGTTTTTTATGTTAAGTCATTAAGTAATGCTGAGTATCTGTTGGGCAAAATGGTTGGAACTTTAATGCGCTTTATTACTATAGATATTGTGTTGCTTTCTGTGGTTTATGTTTTAGGTGTTCATATTGTAGGCTTAGAGTGTTCGGCACTAGATTTTTTAATCTATTTTGTAATCATTATTCTGCCGTCAATCGTCTTTTTTATTGGCACATCAACCATGTTTATGTTGGTTATAGGCAATCAAGCTATAACTTTTGTCTTAATGTTAGGTTTATCAGCCACTTCATTATTCTTTGTTAGCGATTTAAACTATAATATTTTTGACCTTTTTGCATATCGACTACCTCTATATAAATCCAACGTTATAGGTTTTACCAATCTCGACTACATTATTCCACATAGATTAATATATTTATCTTTTGGAATAAGCTCTATTTTAATGGCAATTTTCCTGTTTAAACGATTGCCAGGTTCTATTAGCAGGCGATACAAATGGTTGGTTCTATCTGTTATGATGTATGGGGTGTCGAGCTATTTTGCATATAATTACTTTCTAAAGACTACAACTATTGATAGAGAAAGAGAGGGTATGATAGCTCTTAATGATAGTTATTTAGCCTATCCAAAGTTGCTTGTTGATGATTATGAAATAGATGTTCAACATTTAGGCTATACAATCACTTCTAAAGTCTACGCCTCAGGTACAATTACTGACGATGGTGATAAATTGGTTTTTTCGTTAAATTCGGGATTGAAGCTCAATAGTGTATTGCTTGAACCTCACGGAGATTCGCTAGTGTTTGTGCGCAATCGTCACATTATAGAGCTCTCTTTAGATAGAGATTATGTCGAGGGTGATACCATATCGCTAGTTTTTGCTTATGATGGCGCTATTGATAATAATAATATGTTTATTGATGTCAGAGATGAGATTCGTGCATTAAAAAACGAGAAGGTGTTTGATATGGTGCAGATAGACAAAAAGGGGGCAATACTTCATCCTGAGTGGGTGTTGTTGACTCCTGAAAGTTATTGGTACCCACGTGCAGGAGTGACCTATACAAACACTACTGCTAACTGGTTTACAGAGTATTTTAGCAGCTATAAAGTTAACGTAAAGCCGCTCGAAGGGTTGATTCCTGTAACGCAGGGGGAGCCTACACTTTTGGCTGACTCTATTACTTATAGCTTTAGCTCGTCAACTCCATATAGAGCTGTGTCGTTAGCAATTTCAGACTATGTAAAGATGGAGTTTAGGAGTGATACTACAAAAACATTTTATGGTTATATTCACAAAAAGAATAGACACAAATTATCATCATTAGACACTCTTGCCGAGGTGATACCAACCCTTTTGCAGCCGCTTTTAGAGGATTTAGAGCGAGAGATGAAATTTAAATATACGCTTGATCGCTTCACAATAGTTGACGTTCCTGAGCAGGTGTTTTGTTATCCTCGCGACTGGACAACTTCGCAAGAGTTGCTTCAACCAGAAATCACATTCTTGCCAGGGGGAGGAATGCATCAAGGTAATTTTTACTTTAATACACGAATAAAAAATCTTAAAAGATCTGTTAAGATGGGGTGGGCAAAACCTATGTCTGATAGTGCCATTATAGTAAATGAGTTTAAGGGGATAAAAAACATGTGGAAGCAGAAAACTATAACCACAAGTTTCGATAAAAAAGAGATGGGCGCAGTTGAGATTACATCTATAAATAGTCCATACTATATGCCATCTGCCCTCTTTAATGCAAATTATAACATCTATTCAGAGAAGCACTCTTGGGGAGCACGATTGATAGAACAGTCGTTGATTGACAACTTCAATAAATGGTATGATTGGGAGCGAAGCCATACAGGTTTAGCAAAAGAGGAGCAGGCGTTGTTGTTGTTAGCAGAGGATAAAGCAGAGACTTATCTTAGCGATCCAAAGTATGCCAATCTAATAAACTCTATTACCTCTATAATGGGTAATATTTTGATAGCAGAGTCGCTAGAGGATATGAGGTTTTCTGATTTTTACGGAAAGTTAGATACTATGATGCAGCGATTTAAATATCAAAATATAGAGTTTGAAACGCTTCTTGATTCGATAGGTACAATCTCTGGTAGCGATATTAGAGCAAAACTGCCTATAACTGAAGATAAATTAGCTCTTACGGCATTCCAAATCGAAAAGGTTGAAAGAACCAAATATACAGGCGAGGAAGAGCCTATGTATGGTTATGAGTTTGAGATTAAAAATATCTCGGATGCAGCTGGATATGCTAATATTATATTTTATGCTAGAGACGAAAATCCTCAATTGATGGTTTACCTTGAAGCGAACCAGACAAAGAGGATTGTGAGGTGTTATAATGTAGAGAGATGGAACCCTCGAATCTACTCTATGAATAGCTCAAATCTACCACAAATGAGATTGGTGACAACCGAGTATCAGCCAGACAATACGGGCATTTCGCCTAAAGATGGAGAGTATGTAATGAGTGATATTGCCTCAGCTAAAGAGATTGAAATTATAGTAGACAACGAGGATGAGGAGCTGTTTTCTGTTACTCAAGCTCCGATAACTGGCGTGCTAAACAAAATAATAGATGCACGAGTAGAGAATAGTTTTAAGTATAAGGCGATACGTATTCGTCACCCTTATAGGTGGACTCCAGTTACTGATGAGAAGTTTTACGGAAAAGATATTCTATCGGCTTACATCATCAAAAAAGGAGATGGAGATCAAAAAGCATCGTGGAAAATTCCAATCGAAGAAAAGGGAACTTATGCTTTCTATTATACTGCTAATTATCCTCACGAGGTTAGATGGTTGAAGTCGCGCTTAAAGCGTAATGTAAAGCCAGTTTACAATTTTACTGTTGATTATGGCGATGAGCAAATAGAGATAGAGTCTAATTTAACAAAAAATATTTGGCATCGCAGTCGCACAGCAACATGGGTGCTTTTGGATGAATATAACGTCAAAAGTGACACTGTCACAATAACACTTTCCAATAAAAGTGACCTTACGTCGATAACAGCCGATGCTGTAAAGGCAGTAAAGGTTAATTAAGTGAGATATTTGGTGTTTGTCTACGGTTTCTAACACTTTGTCTATAAGTTTTGTTAGAGTGCGTTTTTATCGTTAATTTTGGCCTAAAATCAAGGTGTAATGTATTTGTCTTGATTTGTAGTAAACAGGAAGATTCTTGTGAAAATAAACGTAAAAATAATAACTAATTTGGCTTATTAGCTTTAATTACTTAGTTTTATGAAGTTTTTGGCTTTTAAATGTGCTTTGAAAGGTGAAGATGTAGTTAAGGTTAATTAGTCAACAAATGTAAAAATATAAAACGATGTCTGTAATAATTAAAGACTTAAACAAGCGATACGATTCTGGTCGCCATGCCTTGAAAGATATAAATCTTGAGATTAAAGGAGGTATGTTTGGTTTGTTAGGGCCAAATGGAGCGGGAAAGAGTACCTTAATGCGTATTTTGGTTGCACTTATGGAGCCAACCTCTGGTGAGGTTGACATTTATGGTTACAATCTTATTAAGGAGAGAGATAAAGTGCGTGAAATATTAGGATATCTTCCTCAGGATTTCCGTTTCTTCGCAAGATATAAGGTTATTGAATTCCTAGATTATGCAGCTAGATTATCAGGTATGAATAGCCGTCGTAAGCGTAAAGATGCTGTAGATGAAATGCTTGAAAAAGTAGGTCTATTTGATGCGCGTGAGCGTTTTGCATCTAATCTTTCGGGAGGTATGAAGCGTCGTTTAGGTATTGCACAAGCCTTAATCCACAAGCCAAAACTTATTGTAGTTGATGAACCTACAACAGGTCTTGACCCAGAGGAGAGGATTCGTTTCAGAAACTTGCTTTCAGATGTTAGTAATGTTGATACAACAATTATCTTGTCTACACATATTGTAGGTGATATCTCTAGTAGTTGTGCTGATATGGTGCTTCTAAACCAAGGAGAGATATCATACAAAGGTTCTCCAGCAAACATGCTAAGAAGTGCTGCTGGTAAGGTGTGGCAAACAGTTGTTGACAAGAAAGAGTATGAGCTTATTAACGAAAAATACCCAGTAGTTTCAATGATTCCAGAGACCGATAAAACTTGGACTATTGAGGTGATAACTGACGAACTTAAAGGTTTTGATGCCATAAATATTGAGCCAAACCTAGAGCATGCTTATGTCTATTATATGGAAAAGAATCTTAACTTATGGCTTAACGACTAAATATAATTCGCTATGTTATCATCACAAATATTTAAAAATATCAATTCAGTCGCCTTCTATGAGTCTAAACTCCTAGGAAGGGGCTGGTTTTTTCGTATATTCTCGATTATACTGCTCGCGCTAGGGCTTTCGGTTACGCTATCGTCTGGTAATTTATTTGATCAGTCAGAGTATTTTCCTAACATTTATGCCTATGCAGTGTGTTTGTATTTGAATGTATGTCAATCAATAATTATCATCTTCTTGTCGGCAGACTACCTCAAGCGAGATAAGCAGCTTGACACCTCAGAGGTGTTTTATGTGCGTCCGCTAAGTAATGCTGAATATCTTTTTGGAAAGATGTGGGGAACGCTTATGCGCTTTATCATCTTAGATGTGATTCTAATGGTTGTATTCTTTGTAATAGGTAGATTTGTTTCGCATATTGCAGTCTCTCCACTAGATTTTATCACATATTTTATATTGATAATCATCCCTTCAATGATTTTTACTATTGGAGTTTCAACGGCAGTGATGTTGTTGATAGGCAATCAGGCAATTACTTTCGTTGTAATGTTAGGTGCATCTGCACTATCAATATTCTATGTAGGCGATTTATTCTACAATCTATTTGATATCTTCGCTTACTCTATTCCTCTTTATAAATCAAAAATTATTGGTTTTACAAATCTTGACTACATAATACCTCATCGTCTTATCTACTATACAATGGGTATGGCTGCAATATTTATCTCTATATATAGATTTAAACGTTTGGCTGGCTCTAAGAAGTCACAATATAAGTGGTTTGTAATGTCGATGGTTCTATTTGGAATATCTGCATTTTGGGGCGTGAGCTATTTTGCTAAGGCTACAGGCGTGAGTTTCGAACGTAGAGAGATGATGGCTCTAAATGACCAATACATCACCTATCCTAAGTTGTTTGTTGAAAACTATGAGCTAGATGTTGAGCATTTAGGTGAGTCTATTGCATCAAAAGTTAAGGCTAAGGGTAGCATGTCTGCTGATGGCGATAAATTAGTATTCTCTTTGAATAGCTATATGAAGTTAGAGAGTGTAATGTTGGATGATTCTCCTGTTGATTTTGAGCGCGAAAATCATCTCATTATTGTAACTCTCCCAAAAGAGTATGCTAAGGATGATCAGTTGACAGTAAGCTTTGTGTATGAGGGTACAATCAACCACAATGAGCTGTTTATCGACATTCAAGGCGATATGTTGGCTGTCAAAAACCAAACAAGTGGTGTAACTCTTAATATTGATAAAAAAGGTGCGTTGATTGAGAAAGATTGGGTGGTGTTGATTCCAGAGAGTTATTGG
>JAWXTQ010000082.1:0-9289 GCA_044433405.1 Rikenellaceae bacterium | reverse complement strand
ATTTTTTATGGAGTATATATGGGATATATTTTACACGATGCACCACAGCTAATACACATAACGAAAAAGCCATTTAGCGGTGGTGGGGTGCTTTTCCTTTCTGCGCATCATCTGCGGCACATCCCCCTCTAAATAAATCCTCACGTACTAAAAGTACGCTGCGGGATATATTTTACACGATGCACCACAGCTAATACACATAAAGAAAAAGCCATTAGCGGTGGGGTTTGTAATGTTTGTCAACCCCAGTTTCGACTCAGTTTAGTCTCTGAAAGACCCTGTAGGTCTCGTTCCAGTTAAAAATACTAAAACTTGTTAATATACGCTTACTAGATCTGCGGCAGCTTTAACTTTGTCGCGTAGTGTGTCTAGATTAGCATCATTTGGGGCGTATCCTACGACTACACCCATGCGGCGATTTACTCTTGCTGTTGGTTTACCAAAGATTCTTACTTGAATATCCTCTTGGGCGGCTACATCTTCGAGACCGCTATATTGAGGGGCTTCTTGCGACTCTTTTGTTGCTAAAATTACAGCTGATGCTCCAATTCTCTCTTGTTTTATTTGTGGAATTGGAAGTCCTAGTGCTGCGCGTAGATGAAGTTCGAACTCATTGAGGTTTTGTGTGCCAGCTAATGTAACCATTCCTGTGTCGTGTGGACGAGGTGAAAGCTCTGAGAAGTAGACACCGTTTTTATCACTTAAGAAAAATTCAACCCCCCAAAGCCCAGCGCCACTAAGTGCCTCTGTAACTTTTGCTGCCATCTCTTGTGCTTGCGCAAGATGTTCAGCAGAGATTGGTGCAGGTTGAAAACTTTCGCGATAGTCACCCCCTTTTTGAATATGTCCAATAGGTGGAGAGAAGAGTGTAGCTCCATTTTTTTGTGTCACTGTAAGAAGTGTAATTTCACTATCGAATTGGATAAACTCCTCAATTATTAACTCTTTAATGTCGCCACGGCTGCCATTGCAACCATATTCCCACGCTGCCTCTATTTCGTCTGGTGATTTAACCATTGATTGTCCTTTCCCAGAAGAGGACATTAGAGGTTTTACGATACATGGGAATCCAATCTCTTGAGCTGCTGATTTTAGCTCCTCAAGAGTGGTAGCATAAAAATATTTTGCTGTTTTTACGCCTAGCTCTTTGGCTGCGAGGTCGCGAATAGCTTTGCGATTCATGGTGTAGTTTACTGCTTTTGCTGATGGAACAACCTGAATACCCATTGCTTCGCAGTCGTATAGTCGCTCTGTGCGAATAGCTTCGATTTCTGCAATGATAATATCTGGTTTGTGTCGCTCAACTGCTGCCATCAAGGCATCGCCATCAAGCATGTCGAATATTTCAAATTCATGTGCAACCTGCATTGCAGGAGCACCCACATAGGAGTCACACGCAATAACATACTGCCCTTTGCGTTGTGCTGCTATAACAAACTCTTTACCTAGCTCTCCTGAGCCTAATAATAATATTTTCTTTTGCATAATCTCTTGTTTTTGTTTATACGAGAGCAAAAATACAAAAAAAATATTACTATACAATAAAAAAAGAGATTTACTTGCATATATTGCTCAATTACAATCATTTGAATTTGTATGTAATACTCGATTGAGAGAGCGTAATGTTTGGATAGTGGCGATTTAAAATGATATGTGAAGAAATTTCAATATGCCAATAATCGTTTTTAAAATAAATATTTATTTGGTGAATACGAATATTTCATCAACTTTTTTGTATCTTTACGCAAATTTTAGGAGATTACGGACGCTAAATTTTAATCAATGAAATTACACTACAATATTTTTACTCTTTTGACATCTCTGCTGCTGTTATTAACTGGCTGTGTAGAGAGTTTCCCATTGCCAACTATTGAGGATAATCAGGGTTGGGTATATTCAACGCGCTACAGCGACGAATTTAACGGTGATGAGTTAGATAGCCAGAAGTGGCACCCAAATAATCCAGAGTGGATTGGGCGTGAGCCATCGCTCTTTTTACCAAAGAATGTAAGGGTTGAAGATGGAATGTTGATATTATCATCTCATCGCGAAGAGCCTATAAATCCACCGAGTGATGCTTATCACACATTTACCTCAGCGGCAGTGCAGAGTGTTGATACTTTGCATTATGGTTTTTATGAGATTAGAGCAAAGGCGCAAAATTCTGCAATATCGAGTGCATTTTGGCTATATGTTAATGACTCTTTGCGTCAAGAGGAGATTGATATTTTTGAAATTTGTGGACGTAATGATAATGACTCTTCCTATGAAGACACCTACTTTGCTACAGCTCACTACATGAGATTTAAAGATACTATCCACATAAAAAGCAGCAACGCTTATCGTACAGGCTATAAACTCTCAGAGCAATATATTATTGCTGGACTTGAATGGAATGAGCAAGAGATTATCTGGTACTTGAATGGAGTAGAGATTCATCGTTGCGATAATAAACATTGGTTCTCTCCAGAAACTGTAAATTTTGATTGTGAGACTTTCCCAACATGGTGGGGGCTTCCGTCAGATGATGATAATGGAGGAGAATTTAAGATAGACTACTTTAGATTTTGGACTAAAAAATAACAATAAAATATTTAATATTATGAGAAAAATTACCCTTTTATTTACAGTGTTAACCCTTGTTTTCAGCTCTTGTAATGACGAGCTTCAAGGAGTTGACCCACAAATTGCAAAACTGGTTACAACGCAGTTAGCTACACTTCCTTCTGAGCGTGCAGCAGAGATTATGAACACTATAACCAATACCCCAGAAGAGAGACGTGAGGGTATGGCCTTTTTGTTCGCCTACATGCCACAACACGACTTAGACACTCTATCTATCGAGGTTATTGAGAAGAATGTGGAGTATGCTTATAAAGCGCGCACTAATTTTGAGTGGTGTGCATCTTTGCCTTTAGAGGTGTTTTATAATGATGTTCTACCATACGTTACAATGGACGAAACACGTGAAAACTGGAGAGAACCATTTTATGCTATGTTAGAGCCAGTAGTTAAGGAGTCTAAAGACGCATTTGCAGCTATAGATACAATTAATAAAGCGTTAAGAGATTTAGTAAATGTTGACTATAACACAAAGCGTAAGAGGGCAAATCAATCGCCTTTTGAGTCAATGGAGATTAACATGGCTTCATGTAGTGGTTTGTCAATCTTGCTAACTGACGCACTAAGAGCAGCAGGTCTGCCTGCACGTATTGCAGGTGCGCCAATGTGGATTACTAAAGAGGGAAACCACAACTGGAGTGAGGTTTGGGTTGATGGTAAGTGGTATATTATCGAATATTATCCAGCAGAATTGAATAATACTTGGTTCTTGGATCGTTGTGCTGCATTTGAGGGGCAAGACGATCCTCAGCACCAAGTTTATGCAACATCATACATGCCTACAAGCCAAAAAATTAGTTTTCCAATGGTTTGGAACAAACGCGATACGTCAGTTAACGGAGAGAAAGTTACCGACAGATATGTTGCTCGTTACAAAGAGCTAGAGCAACAAAAAGAGCTTCAAGAGAACGGTACAGCTATAGAAATAAGAGCTGCTAAAAAAGGTGGTGATGTTAAAATTAGTGGAGATAGAATTGCTATTGAGGTGAAAATCATCGACTCAAAAAGCGGAGAAGAGATTGCTAAAGGCAAAACTAGCGGTCCAAATGCTGATATGAATGACTATCTAGTATTGTATGTTCCAAAAAATGGAGAGTATAAAATTTCTTACGACTCAGACTCAACAAAAACACTTAAAGTTGGGGATGAAGATAAATTAGAGGTAGTTTTAAATAAATAATTATGATGAAAAAAACATTTTTTTGTTTTGCTATGCTGATAGGTTTTACGCTGCCAGCATCATCTCAAAATGCTAAGAAACTTAGCAAAACTGACTCTGAGCAGGCTACACTACAGCTTATCGAGGAGAGACAGGCTGCTTCACTAGCTGAGTTTGGCGATGAGTGGGATAATGGAGAGCTTACCAATGGTGATTACACAATGAAGTTCTACTACAAGGTGTTTGGTGAAAAACCATCCGACGGTAGAGCAATGTATATCTCAATGCATGGTGGTGGTGGCACTACTGCACAAATGAATGATGGGCAATGGAATAACCAAAAAGGTTTATACACACCAGAAGAGGGTGTTTACTTTGTTCCACGTTCTCCAACTAACACGTGGAATATGTGGCACCAAGGCTATATGGATGGCTTTATTGAGAAGATTATAGAAATGGCAGTTATCAAAGAGGGCGTTAACCCAAATAAAGTTTATATTATGGGTTATTCAGCTGGTGGTGATGGAACGTATCAATTAGCTCCACGCCTGGCCGATCTATGGGCTGCTGCTGCTATGAGTGCAGGCCATCCAGGTGATGCGCAAATCAGAAACCTACGTAACCTTCCATTTGGATTGTATATGGGTGGCAAAGATACCCCTTACGATAGAAACAAACATGCAGCCGAGTGGAAAGAGGAACTTAAGACATTAGCAGATAGTGACGAGGGTTCATATATTCATGATGTGAGAATTTATAGCGAGTTGGCACACTGGATGGAGCGTAACGATACTGTTTCAATGCACTGGATGCCAAAGTATACTAGAAACCCTATTCCAAATAGAGTTGTATGGTTGCAAGATGATATTACTCGTGAACGATTTTATTGGCTGTCAACAACTGGTGATAACGATGCACGCCAAAATGATGAGTTAGTAGTCTCTTATAAAGATAACAATATCTACATCGAAAACAGCAGCATAACATCATTCGTGATTGGGCTGAATGATGATATGGTTGACCTAGACAAAAAGATAAAGGTTTACAAAGATGATAAAGTTATCTTTAGCGGAAAGGTAAATCGTTACCTCTCTAATATCAAATCAGATGTAAATGCGATGCGCGATGCCTCTTTGGTTTTTCCAGCTAAATTGTTAGTGAGAGATACTGAAGCATGGGTGATTGAAAAATAGATACAATGATTTATAATAGTTGATGAAAATCGCACCAACAAGCTCTCTGTTTGTTGGTGCGATTTTTCATGATTTCCATGCTTTTCCCCTAATAAAGTCAGGGAGAAACATACTGCCTATTTCTTTAATGGTAAGTAATATTTGGTTTGTGTTGGTGTGTATATGCCAAAGGTAACCCCACTTACAATGTAGTTCAATACGTTAGTATTAGTTTTAATCATGTAGCTTGGTGCGTCATTAACATACTCCGAAGCTTTCATGCTCGCGTTTTCAAGAGGAACTAAACCAAATAAGACATGGTGGTTCCACACTTTGTTTACCTCAACAAGAGGCTCAGTTGTGGTTATATCGCCCACATACAAACGAGTTGAGTAACAAGATTGCAACATTACAGCTGTTGCAATGATAATTGATAGATTAGTAATTTTTCTTTTCATTTTTTTAAATTTTTATTAATTAAACACTAGTATTCTATTTATACGTTTTGCACTAAATTTTAGTTACTGGTTTCATAGTTGTATTTAGGCCTATTCATATGGCTCGGTCCTGGTGGTATGACCTTTAGTGGTAATAATCCTCCAGCTTTACTTGGTATAAAGTTTAATGATAATAACACTGTTGAGTCGTTCTTGATTTTTGCTGTAGGTGTTAGACTTTTAATCAATATAAGATCACTACTCTCATCATTAAAGTTTGCATCTCAATGTCAAATAAATTGAAAAATTGGTAGATGCTAATGGTTTTATTTTCAAAATTAACATCTATCGCGGTAGTTCCACCGACTGCCTACAAAGGTAACTAATTTATTCGATAATTACTCATCTACAACACTAATTTCTGAGGATTAACAAGGTTAAACGTCATTTGAGCTACCTCCTTGCCGTCAAGCATGGTGATAAGCTCCCATTCGCCACATTTATCCTCTATCGGTAGCCAAACGGTGTCGCCTAAGAAGAAATGCCACTCGTTGGCGTTAACAATCTCTTCTCCTACAAAATCGGGGCGGATATTCCCCTTGTCATCACAAAATGGGGGATGTTTCATCACAAAGGTAATCTTCGAACCCTTAGCCCTAAGAATGCGAAGTATATAGCCAAACTCAATGTCTAGCTCGGCAGGTATCTCTTTCGTGTGTTTTCGGATCTTCGGCAGCTGCTTGGAGTTGCGCTCCCACTGGGTATAAATTCCGTAGCTCACCATTTTTACCTCAATCTTTTTCTTTGGCATAAATTTACTTTATAAAAATACTCATCGTCTTTACAAAGTTACTAAAACTTTATGACATTTTGTTTTTAATGTCCCATCTTGCGATTAATTTTAGTAATTTTGTCACCTAATTAATATGATGTTTATATGCTTACTGTGGTTGGTATAATGCTGGTTGGTATCGGATTAGGGTATCTATTTAGGGGTAAAAAATTGTCGTTTATCCCAAAGGTTACAATGGTTTCTATATATTTGTTGCTTTTTTTCCTGGGCGTTTCGGTTGGAAGTAACCCTGAGATAATGGATAATCTCGACACTATAGGTCTTGATGGGTTGATTATAACGCTCGCTGCACTAGCTGGCAGTCTGCTTGCTGGGTGGTTTGTTTACTTTAAATTTTTTAAAGATTTCAGATGAAAGGGAGTATTATAATTGTTGCATTTTTCTTTTTGGGCGTTTTGCTTGCGCGATTTGATCTGTTGTCGGCTCATTTTTTTGAATTTGACTACTCTCAATATACGCTATACCTTTTGATGTTTAGCGTAGGAATATCTGTTGGGGCAGACATTAAATCGCTTTTTGTGACAATAAAAAAACATGGATTTAGAATGTTCTTGCCTCCACTAGCTACTATTTTCGGAACTTTACTAGGGTGTTTGCTGTTGGGATTAATCTGGGATGGTCGTTCAGTGGCTCAGTGTATGGCTGTAGGATCGGGATTTGGTTACTACTCGCTCTCGTCTATTTTTATCACCCAAATATGTGGAGCAGAGTTAGGAACAGTGGCGTTAATATCAAACATAAGTCGCGAGATAATAACTCTTCTATGTGCTCCATTTATAGTTTATGTTTTTGGTAAAATAGCTCTTATATGTTCAGGCGGAGCAACAACTATGGATACTACACTGCCAATAATAACACGTTTCAGCGGAAATGAGTATGTCGTAATAGCAATATTTCATGGCTTTATTGTAGATTTTACAGTTCCTTTTCTAGTCACATTATTCGCATCATTATAGTAGCTCAATTTTAACCACCAAACACACCAAATCAAATGAAGGGGAGTATAATAATAGTTTCGTTTTTTATCTTGGGGCTTATGCTTGCAAGGTTTGACCTGCTCTCAGAGGCATTTTACAACGAGAGCTACTCTAGTTATGTTCTTTATGTGATGATTATTTGCGTTGGAATGTCGATTGGAGGTGATATTAAGCTGCTTGATGCAACAAAAAAATATGGTTATCGTATATTCTTACCTCCTGTTGCAACGATAGTTGGAACACTTGGAGGCGCACTAATATTGGGAATTTGTTGGTCTGGGCGTTCGGTTGTTGATTGCTTAACTGTTAGTTCAGGATTCGGCTACTATTCTATATCGAGCATCATTACTACCGAGCTTCGCGGAGAGGAGTTAGGGGTTGTTTCGCTTATCTCGAACGTCTGTAGAGAGGTATTTACTCTTCTATTTACGCCACTCTTGGTTGTCGCTTTTGGCAAAGTTGCTCCTATCTGCTCAGGAGGAGCAACAACAATAGGAACTACACTGCCGATAATCACCACTTTCAGTGGCAAAGAGTTTGCTATAGTTGCTATATTTCATGGCTTTGTGATTGATTTATTAATGCCCTTTATTGTGTCATTGTTTGCGTCAATGTAGAGTTAAAAAATAATATATTCATCATAAAGTTGGACATCAATAAAAAAATATATATTTTTGCTAAAAACAGAATAAAATGTCAAATTATAGAGATATAAATATACGTAATAAACGCGCCAGTTTCGACTACGAAATAATGGATACCTACACTGCGGGGATAGTGTTAACAGGTACAGAAATCAAGTCAATTAGGTTGTCAAAAGCCTCGTTGAATGACTGTTACTGCTATTTTCACAATGGAGAGCTATATGTTAGGGGATTGAATGTTTCTCTCTATGAGTGGGGAACTTTTAACAATCACTCTCCTAAACGTGAGCGTAAACTGCTACTTCAAAAGAAAGAGCTTAAAAAACTTGAACGCGTAGTTCAAGATAAAGGTATCTCAATTGTGGGGATGAAACTTTTTATCAACGAAAAAGGCTTTGCAAAACTTTTGATTGGCGTTGGTAAAGGGCGTAAAAACTATGATAAGAGAGAGTATATCAAAGAAAAAGACACAAAACGCGAGATGGATCGCATGATGAAATAGCTACTAAAGCATTTTATCTAAACTAATAATAACAAATAGAGAATGAGGTTATCAATAATAACTTTCTTAATATGCCTTTTGAGTGTCTCTTGCAATCAAGAAGGTGTAAAACGATATGTAGTACAAGGTTTTGCACAAGGAACTACCTATAGTATCGTGTATGTGGATACAAAACAGCGAGTAACCAAAAATGATATCGCAATTATACTTAGCGAATTTGATAGGTCGTGTTCGTTATTTAATCCTAATTCGCTTATTAACAGCATTAATGCTCGACAAGATAGCGTAATGGATATTAATATTAAAGAGTGTATAGAGTTAGCACATTTTCTGAGCGACGAAAGCGAAGGGATGTATGACGTTACCGTAAAACCACTTATTGATGCGTATGGTTTTGCCGCAGCAAATGCCCAGAAGAGTGTAAATGTAGATTCTATTTTGCAATTTGTTGGATACAAGAAGATTAAAACCCTAGGTGATACAATACTTCTACCTTCTGGAGTTGAAATAGATTTAAACTCAATAGCTCAAGGATATAGCGTTGATAAAGTTGCTGAGCTTTTTGATCAAGAGGGAATTGAAAACTATCTGATTGAGATTGGAGGCGAGGTTTTCTGCCGAGGTAAGAATTTTGAAGGAGGGAAGTGGCGAATTGGCATAGATAAACCTATTGACGACAACTTCTCACCTGGAGCAAACCTGCAAACAATCATAGAGCTTGACAGCGGAAGGGGTTTAGCAACATCAGGCAACTATAGACGATACAAAATAGTAGACGGCAAGCGAATAAATCACACAATCTGCCCCGTTACTGGCATGAGTATTGACAACAACTTGTTGTCAGCAACTGTTATAGCATCAACCTCCGCCTTAGCCGATGGATATGGAACGATGTTAATGGCACTAGGTGTTGAGAGGGCGGT
>JAWXTQ010000081.1:0-9319 GCA_044433405.1 Rikenellaceae bacterium | reverse complement strand
GGCGATGGTGAGACTCAAGAGGGGCAAGTTTGGGAGGCTGCAATGTTTGCCTCTGCAAACAAAGTTGACAACCTAATTGCAGTAATCGACTATAATAATCAACAAATTGATGGAACTTGTGATGAGGTGCTTACACTTGGTGACTTGTCTCAACGTTGGAGTGCTTTTGGTTGGGATGTTGTCTCTATGGACGGACACTCTTTTGAGGATATCCTTGACAAAATGGCCCTAGCAAAATCTAAATTAGGAGGTGGAAAACCAGTAATGGTTGTCATGAAAACAATGATGGGTAAAGGTGTAGACTTTATGTGTGACACTAACGAATACCATGGTAAAGCGTTATCACCTGCTCAATTAGAGGTTGCACTTCAACAACTAGAGCAAACTTTAGGCGACTACTAAACAGCTAGAAGCTTAAATAATCCACGTAGAAAATAAATAGAAACTTATGAAAAGATTTGAAATTAAAGATAAAAAAGATACTCGTTCAGGATTTGGCGCAGGTTTGTTAGAGGCTGGTAAAAGAAATCCTGAGGTTGTAGCTCTTTGTGCTGACCTTACTGGTTCAGTGAAGATGGATGCATTCAAAAAAGAGTTCCCAGAGAGATTTTACCAAGCTGGTATCGCTGAGGCTAATATGGCTTCTGTAGCAGCTGGTATGGCTACTGCTGGTAAAGTGCCTTTTATTGGTACATTCGCAAACTTTGCGACTAGTCGAATTTATGATCAAATTCGTCAATCTATTGCCTATTCAAACAAAAATGTTAAAATTGCAGGTTCGCACGCAGGCTTAACTCTAGGTGAAGATGGTGCAACACACCAAGTTATGGAAGATTTAGGCCAAATTAAAATGCTTCCTAACATGGCAGTTATCAACCCTTGCGACTACAATCAAACAAAACTTGCTACTATTGCAGCAGCTGAATACACTGGCCCAGTATATCTTCGTTACGGTCGCCCAGTAGTGCCAGTGTTTACTGACGAGAATTACCCTTTCGAGATTGGTAAAGGTATCAAAATGATTGAAGGTAGCGATGTAACAATCATAGCAACTGGCCACTTAGTATGGGAAGCAGTAGTTGCTTGTGAGGCGTTAGAAGAGCAAGGTTTGTCAGTTGAGTTAATCAATATCCACACAATAAAACCATTAGATAGTCAACTTATCCTAGATTCAGTTAAGAAAACAGGATGTGTTGTTACCGCTGAGGAGCACTTCTTTAATGGTGGTTTAGGTGATTCTGTAGCGCAACTTCTTGCGTTAAATCTTCCTACTCCTATGGAGTATGTTGCAGTTAACGACAAATTTGGCGAGAGTGGAACACCATCTGAATTAATGGAAAAATACCATCTAAATTCAACAGCAATAATCGAAAAGGTTAAGCTGGTAATGGCTCGTAAGTAGGCTAGGCAGCTTTGCTTGGGTTAGACGGCTTTGCGAGGTTGCTTGGGTTAGGCGGCTTTGCGAGGTTGCTTGGGTTAGGCGGCTTTCACTTACATGAGCTGAAGCTCATGCCTTGTAGGAATAGATTTTTATTTCTTATACTCATACCTACGGTATGGTAACGAAATAAAAATCTATTCCTATTTTTGGCTGCGCCAAAAAAGTGAAAGTCGAGGCGTACCAGAGTCTATCAAAAAAAGAAGAATTGTGTTTAAGTTTTTTTTAGAAAAAAAACCACGCGCTAGACTACTATGAGCCATTTTTAGCCTCTTGGCTATCGCCAATTCGCTAAAAAAGACTCCTAGCAGCCTATCGCTGGTAAAAAAACCTTCGTCGCTGATGCTCCTCGGGCTCACTTTCGTTCGCTGGGTATTTTCATGTAGGTGATTTCTTGCTTCGCAATATTCGAGGTTTGTTTTGCTTCGCCTTCTGTAGCTTCGTTTACTGCTCGTAACACCTACTGATGTTTATCTATATCGACATTAATGTTGCTATTTTCCATCTCTTCGCGAAGATGTTTAATGTTACTGTAGTGAGCTGCGAAAAACTTATTTACCCTGCTTAATGTTAAATTGTTGGGGTCTTTAATGTACTGACTCTGTATCTCTTGCGAGAATAACTTAAAGTCTTTCTCTAGTGTCTTAAACAGTTGAAGTTCATTGTAGCTAGGATAGCGTAGATAGCAATACTGAGATAGTGATAGATAGGTGTAGAGCCTTTTTTGTTCTTCATGCTCTAGGATGAAGATTTGAGAAGTTGTAAACTGCACTCTGTTTTTTTGTTCCATGGCCTTAAATAAATTTAGTGTTAAACAATGAGGTAGTGAAAGATATAAAAAGGTGATTTCACTGACCCGTTGCGTTACACCAGAAGAGGCAGCAGGTACATTAATACACTGCACGGGGGTGAAACCACGTGCAGATATAATAGTGAGGCAAGGCATAAATATGCCCGCCTTTCTATTAGGCAGGTTTCCCCACCTCTTCTGATACATAACGCATCACAAACTTACGAATTTATTTTAACAAAAACAAAAAAAGTTTTTTATTGATGATTGCAAAAAAATGTAAAATATGCTCATCAAACCCTTAAAGACTATCGAATCAAACCAAGCCAAATCAATCAAACCAATCCAAACCAAATCTCGACCATCCCGAAGCTATACACCCCCTACACGAGAACACCCAGCGAACGAAAGTGAGCCCGAGGAGCTGAAGCTCATGTAAGTGAAAGTCGCCTATCAAATCCGCACTAAGCAAACTCGCGTAATCCCCCTAGTTATATGAAGTCTCCCCATGTTCATAGATATCAAGTCCCTCCTCTTCGATGCGAGCATCTACTCTTAGGCCATGTAGCTTGTCGATAGCTTTGAACAATATATATCCAGTGATGGCTGCCCATGCTGCTACAACTACTGCTCCGAATATCTGTGTCAGTGTATAGCTAAAGTCGCCACCATAAAATAGACCGCCATCAACTGCAAGCATACCTGTGAGCACTGTGCCGATAAATCCGCATACTCCATGTACTGATGATGCACCCACTGGATCGTCAATCTTTAGTTTGCTATCTATAAACTCTACAGAGTATACCATTACAATTCCGCATATAAACCCTATTGCGGCAGCTCCTGCACTTGTTACCACGTCGCAGCCTGCTGTGATACCTACAAGTCCTGCAAGTACACCATTGAGAGTTAATGATAGTGATGGTTTTTTATATTTTATCCACGATAATATTAGGGCTGCTATGCCACCTAGTGCTGCTGCGAGGTTTGTTGTTAGGAACACATGCGATATTGCCACTCTGTTTTCTTCGCCTGATGCTGCAAGTTGAGATCCAGGATTAAAGCCAAACCATCCAAACCATAGGATAAATACACCTAGACAAGCAAGTGTCAGATTGTGTCCTGGGATAGCTTTTACTTTGCCATCTTTAGAGTATTTGCCAATACGTGGACCAAGAATTTTAGCACCCACAAGTGCCACAGTACCTCCTACAAGGTGAACCACTGTAGATCCTGCAAAGTCATGAAAGGCAAATCCGAAGGTGTTCATCATAAAGCTTCCCTCATCGCCATTCATCAACCAACCGCCACCCCATGTCCAGTGACCTGAAACAGGATATATTAATACCGATATTACCACCGAGAATATTAGGTATGATGAGAACTTAGTACGCTCTGCCATTGCACCCGATACGATTGTGGCACTAGTTGCACAAAATACGGTTTGGAAGATTAAAAATCCCTCTACAGGCAAATCGTGTGACATAAAGGCAGTAGAGAATAGGTTAGGCAGACCCATAAATCCACCTGCACCAAACATTATCCCAAAGCCTACAAACCAAAATAGGAAACTCCCAAATGAGAAGTCTACAAGGTTTTTCATAAGGATATTGGCTGCATTTTTTGATCGTGTAAATCCTGCCTCTACTAGGGCAAATCCTGGTTGCATAAAAAATACTAGCATCGCCGCTAGAAGCATCCATACAGTATCTAGCGAAAGCGCTAGATCTGCTATTGTGTATGTTGGTTCCATTTTTTTAAACTTAATAGTAAATAATTTATTTTTCTTTCTCGGCGTTGTAGAGTGCTGAGTCTCCCCTCTCGCTAGTTCTTATGCGTATTGTGTCCTCGACTGGGATAACAAAGATGCGTCCATCGCCTATTTCACCAGTGTGCGCCGCCTCTAATATTGCTTTTACTGTCTTTTCGGCATTAATATCTCTAACTACAACCGATATCAAAGTGCGCTCAATATAGCTTGTGTCATATATCACACCTCGATACACTCTTCCCTGTCGTGATTTCCCTACGCCTCGAACCTCATAGTAAGAGAACCATTCAATGTCCGCCTCTAGAAGAGCCTCTTTTACCTCTTCAAACTTTGTTTTGCGGATAATAGCTTCAATTTTTTTCATAGTCAATTTTTTTATATGGTTATTAAACATCTAGATGCATTTGCTGATTGCAAGGTATGCCATAATCGACTTTTGGAGGTTCGAATTTTTCGAAGAAAATTGTCTCTTTTTTTTAGTCGTTTTATTCCTAAACTCAAAAAAGCAATATCGCTAAAAATGTATTAGGATAAAAAATCAAGAAAAGCCAAAATCGAAACAGAGAAATTTTAAGTGTGATTTAGAGTGGGGGGGAAAGATCGTTCTAAAGTAGGTGGTTTTTAATCTCTGTATTTTCCTTTTTTGGGCTAATTTTTCTACTTGTAAACATCAAAATTTCATATTTTCTTGTAAATAAAATTATTTTACCCCCTTTACATTGGCCTCTAGGGGCGATTTTATAGGATTTATAATTATTTAACATCCTAGTAAACTTCAATTAATATTTGGCTCATACTTTTGCGGTGTAAAAAAATATTTAACTAAGAAGATGAAATTAAAATTTATTAACACATTATTTCTAAGTGTTATTTTCTCAATTTGCACTTTTGCAGCAATAAGTGCGGAGATAAAAGGAACCGTTATAGACGGATCAAACAATGAGCCAATCATTGGTGCAACTATTATTGTTGCAAACACAACTAAGAGTACTATTAGTTTGGCAGAGGGTGCTTTTGAACTACAGTTGCCAAATGGGGTGCACACTTTGCTAGTGTCGTTTCTAGGATATACAAAACAAGAGATAGAGATTGAGGTAAAAGATGGATTCCAACCGCTTACAATCATAATGTCTATGGATGATGCATTTATTACGAATGATGTGAAAGTCGTAGGCCAAAAAAACTTAGAGAGCCAAGTAGCTCTTTCGAAAGAGAGAGAGATATCAGTTAAGGCTATCGAGAATATTGGAGCAAAAGAGCTGAGCCTAAAAGGTATTTCAAATGTTGAGGATGGAGTTAAGAAAATGACAGGCATCTCGGTTGCTTCAGCAGGGCAGATTATCGTGCGTGGTTTGGGTGATAGATATAGTATCACAACCCTTAATGGTCAACCTATCGCGTCGCCAAATCCTGACAATAAGTTAATTCCATTGAATGTATTTCCATCATCTACAGTGAAAAATATCACTGTAAGTAAGGTGTACGATGCTCGTTCTTATGCTGATTACTCAGGTGCTCATATTGATGTGAATACAAAAGAGCTTGGAAGTGCCGATTTCTTCTCACTAGGTTTTGGTGTAGGTGGAGACTTTAGTACTGTAGGTAAAGATTTCTATCGTATGGACCATGTGTCTCTATTCTCTCAATCAAATGCAGATGCACTGATGACAATGGCAAAGTCGGATGCACAAGCGGCCATCGTAGAGAGTAACCAGTTTGATACTGATTTCTCTACAAAATTAACAAAAGGATTGCCTAACTTTAGCGGTAATTTAGGCTTCGGTCGAAGCTTTTCGCTAGGTAATCAAGAGTTAAGCATATTAGCAACAGGCGCAGTAAGTTCATCTAATACAGCAACAACAGACAATTTTGAAAAGGTAATTCAAGCTGATGGTAAAGTGAGTGACGATTACACTTATGATAGCTACACTTCAGAATTGAAGCTAGCAAGTTTAGTGAGTATTTCAACTACACTTGGCGAGAACGACCATATAGGTTACACAATGTTTTATGCTAGAAATGCTTCGGATAATTTACAGAGCAAAAAAGGTGTCGATTTTGACCTAAATAATACTCACGGTATTAGTAGTGTGACTCACATCTATACCTTAATTACACAACAGTTAGGTGGTGCACACTATTTTGGAGACAAATGGGATATCGACTGGAAAATGGCTTATAATAGCTCTTCAGCTGATGAGCCAGACCGCCGTCAGGTGATGTTCGAAACAACTGGTGATGACTCAAACATGTGGCTTTTTACCGATAAGAGCAATGTGGTGATGAGATATTTCGGTTATCTTAATGAAAGTGATATTAATAGCGATTTTGCAACAAACTTCCACTTTGGACAGAGCAATAAATTAACATTCGGTGGAGCATATAAAGATAAGGTTCGTGATTTCACCTCAGTTCGTTACTATTACAACGTAAATGCTTTGGGTTCAGCTACTAGAACACTAGATGACCTATATAATACAAGTAGTTATTTAAATCAAGAAAATATTTCAAATGGAAATATAGTAGTAACACGTGACAAGCAGGATAAGGATCAATATGATGCTGGTCAGACAATTGCTTCAGCTTTCGCTACGGTAGATGTAAACTTCGAAAAGTTATTGCTTAATATGGGTTTACGCTATGAGCACTTAAACCAATATATCAACTACAATACAGATAAAAATAGAACTATAATAGCTAATGATCTTTTCCCTTCGCTTAATGCAAGATACCTATTAAAGGAGAGTGAGCAACTGCGCCTATCATTATCGCGCACTGTGACACGTCCACAATTTATTGAGATGGCTCCATACGAGTACAAACAATCTTATGGTTCAGCTACAATAGTTGGTAACGAGGAGTTAGAGAATGGATATAACTGGAATGCTGACCTGCGCTATGAGAAGTTCTTTACGGCTGGTGATATGATTTCGTTCACTGCTTACTATAAACACCTAGTTGATCCAATCGAGCGTACTCAAATGGCTCAAGGAGGTGGAACAATCCAAACATTCCAAAATGCAGAGTCTGGATTGGCTACTGGGGTTGAATTTGAATACAAAAAGAGTCTCTTTGATGAACTTAGTTTCGGTGTGAATGGTTCGTATATGTACACAAATGTTACTCTTTCAGAAACTGGTAATTATACAAACAAAGAGAGAGGATTGCAGGGAGCTTCACCATACCTATTTAATGCTGACTTAGTTTATTCTCCTAAATTCAATAGCGGAAAAACACTAAATTTTGCTCTACTATACAATTTACAAGGTCCACGTATCTATGCAGTAGGTGTGAGAGAATGTGGTGATGTGTATCAAAAACCGTTTCACATGATGACTCTAGCCATTAGCCACAAATTAAATGACCTAGTATCTCTAAAACTAGAGTTCGACAACCTGCTAAACCAAGCAGAAGTGTATGAGCAAGAGGTTACATCTCTAGGTACAGTAGAGGAGGTAGGTCGTAGAGAGTATGGCATGGGCGCAATGTTAGGAGTGTCATTCAATTTCTAAAAAATCATGGTTAACTCATAAAGAAATTTGCTCTGCCGCCCACTTTTGCACTAAAATGAGATTCTCAAGTACAAGGAGTACTCTTCGAACTCATTTTAGCACAAAATTGAACGACATACCAAATTTGGCAGGAATGAAACAATAAGATTTTTTATGTAACAGATACGGTTAAATGTTAAAATTTACTCGGACACTAATAAAAAATAAACAAACAAAATATTAAATAATTTTTTAAAAAAAAGAAAAATGAAAAGAAAAAGTAATTTCATTGCTAAGGCAATGTTTTTAGCAGCAGCTACTTTCACAGCAGTTAGTTTTACAGCTTGTGATTCAGATTCAGTAGAGGATCTAGTTGACGATCTAGTAGATGATCTAACTGACAGCGATGACCAAGAAGAGGACGAAAGCTCTTTAAACGTACTAGCTAATGGTAGCACTCTAAGTTCAGAGTATTCAGAATCAGCAACACTTGCTGCTGACGGAACTTACTACATCAATGGTATAGTAAAAGTTCTTTCAGGTGCAACTCTTTATATTGAGGAGGGTGTTGAGCTTATCGCTAAAGATGGTGACAATGTTGGTTATATCCTAATCGAAAAAGGTGGTAAAATTGATGCTCAAGGAACTGCATCAAACCCAATCGTTATGACTTCAGAGGTTAAAACTCCAGGTGCTTGGGGTGGTCTACACATCTGTGGTGATGCTCCAGTAAACTCGGGTGATGATTCAATCTCTGAAGTAGGTGCTTCTCCTTATGGTGGTAGCAATGAATCTGACAATTCAGGTATCATTAAATATGTACGCTTAGAGTACACAGGTTACTCTTATGATGAAGATCAAGAGTGTAACGGTATCTCTTTCTATGGTGTAGGAAACGGTACTCAAGTATCTTACGTTCAAGCATACAGAGGTTCTGACGATGGTTTTGAATTCTTCGGTGGTACAGTAAATATCAGCTATGCAGTTGCAACTAGCTGTTCGGATGACTCATTTGACTGGACTGACGGTTGGAGAGGTTCAGGTCAGTTCCTAGTAGCTTACCTAGAGAGTAAAGATGATTTAGGTTACAATACAGACTGTTTCCTAGAGTGTGACAACGGTAAACCATCTGATGCATCTCCAATGTCTCACCCAACTCTTGCAAATGTTACAATGATTAGCCTTAACGGTGATAGCAAAACTGATGGTATTATGCTTAAAGCTGGTACAGAGATCTCTCTTTACAATAGTGTTGCAACTGGTAAAACTGCTAACTTAGTATTCTCTGAGGGTGATGATGCAGTATCTCACTACCTAACAGGTAACACAGTAATCAAAGGTCTTGCAATTGCTTCTGATTCAGTTTGTGTTAAAACAAGCTCTAGCGCAATCCTTACAGATGCTGAGCTAACAGCTAAATTTATCGCTGACGGTAACATGCTATCTCAAACAATCTCATATAGCAAATATACAGCAACTTCACCAAGCGGTGCAACTATCGCTACTGTAGTTCCTTTCGTTGATAATGGATTTACTTTCGAAGTGACAGACTTTATCGGAGCTGGTAGCGGTTGGATGGATAACTGGACTAAATAATCCGCGTTTTAGTAGTTTTTTTACATAGAACATTTTAACGATTGTTCGCAAGGCTGCCTAGGTTATTTATCTAGTGCAGCCTTGTTATTTTGTGTGTATTGTTGTTGGTTTTGTTGGTGTTGTCGGTTTTGTTATTGGTGTTGGGCGGCTTTCACCGCATATGCTGCGCATATGCTTGTAGTAATAGTTTTTTATTTCTTATGTTTCATACCTACGGTATGACAACGAAATAA
>JAWXTQ010000080.1:0-9344 GCA_044433405.1 Rikenellaceae bacterium | reverse complement strand
ATTATGTTCATGGAAATGAGCCTAGCCACCATATTGCATACCTCTATAATTGGAGTTCTCAACCGTGGAAAACACAATACTGGGTTCGCGAAATCATGAATAATATGTACAAGAGCGGTATTGATGGTTTGTGCGGTAACGACGATTGTGGGCAGATGTCTGCCTGGTACGTATTTAGTTCGATGGGTTTCTATCCTGTATGTCCTGCAACAAATGAGTATGTATTAGGTGCTCCATATTTTCCATATATGAAGGTTAAAATGAGTAGTGGTAAACACCTAGAGATTATTGCTAAAGGAGTTAGCGACAAAAACAGATATGTTAAGAGTGTCAAGCTCAATGGCAACAATTACGATAAAGCATATATTACGTATGACGATATTGCAAATGGGGCAATCTTAGAGTTTGAAATGAGCTCTAAGCCTAATAAACACCGTTTATTTAATAATTCACAAAAACCATACTCCTTAACTACATACGATGAATAAGAATAGAACTAGCCTCTCATTTTCTGATGCTCAAAAGATATCATCTCCAAAGAGTTTTTCAACTTTAGTAAAGCCTGTAGGTAGTAACTGTAACATGCGTTGTACCTACTGCTACTATCTTGATAAATCTCTTTTGTATGAGCATCAAACGCCCACAAGTGTAATGAGTGACAAACTACTAGAGGAGTATATCGCTCAATATATCGAAGCTAACGATATAGACACTGTTACCTTTTGTTGGCATGGTGGCGAGCCTCTTCTTGCAGGAATAAAATTTTACGAAAAGGCTATTTATTACCAAAAAAAGTATGCTAAAGGCAAAAAAATAGAGAATACCCTCCAAACCAACGGCTTGTTGATTAATGATGAGTGGTGTAAGTTCTTTAAACGCAATAACTTATTAGTTGGAATATCAATTGATGGACCAGAGGATATTCACGACACATATCGTATAAATATGGGTGGTGGTGCAACATTTAGCAAGGTGATGCGTGCAGTTGAGAGATTGACTTGTAATGGTGTTGAATTTAACACCTTGAGCGTTGTTAATGACAAGTGCAAAGGCCGAGGAGCTGAGATATACAACTTCTTTAAGTCAATAGGCAGTAGATATATGCAATTTCTTCCTGCAGTTGAGTTTGTTAGTGGTGATGATATTGAAAAACTAGGTGGACGTGGCAAAATCCTTGCTCCTGAAAACGCTTCAGCTGGAGCACTAAGTCCTTGGAGCATAGACGCGTTAGATTTTGGTGAATTTATGTGCGATATTTTCGATACTTGGATTCAAAAAGATGTTGGAGAGTATTTTGTGCAGATGTTTGACGTGACACTTGCCAATTGGTATGGTGTTAAACCTGGTTTATGCGCTTTTGCTAAGAGTTGTGGCGATGGTTTGGTTGTTGAATTTAATGGTGATGTATACTCGTGTGATCACTTTGTCTACCCTGAATATCTTCTAGGAAACATTGAGAGAGACCACCTTAGAAGTATATACTCCTCAAAACGTCAATTCCGTTTTGGTATAGCTAAACGAAATGATTTACCTGTAGAATGTATGCGATGTAAATACTATTTTGCATGCACAGGAGGCTGCCCAAAACACCGCTTTGGCCGAACTGCTACCTCTCCTAAAGCAAATATATTATGTGAAGGATACAAAATGTTTTTCAATCATGTACATCCATATATGGATAAGATGTGTGATCTTCTAAGAAAAAATCAACAAGTATCAGATATAATGAAATTTGTATCAATAAATCAAAAATTATAACTATATTTGTAGCGAAACTATAAATCGCTACAAATATGTATAAAAAATCAATATTAACAGTTGTCGCCTCTTTAGCTGCAATTATAGCTACGTCGCAAAACAGAATATCTATCTCCGATTTGGATCTATCGTTGGCATATCAATCTTATGGTGTGCCGATGAAAAATAGTGCTGTAACAGCTGAGGCTCTGAGTGTTGCCAGTAGTAGTTACGCTAATGGCGTAGGTGTTCAATCAAGGAGTATAATAAAACTTCTTCTATCAAATGGCAGCAATAGATTTGCTGCAAAAGTGGGTGTAAATGATTGTAAAATCAACTATAAAAGTGAAGATATAATCCAAATACTTATGACTGACGGAACGATGGTGTTTTACACAATAAGTGGTGATAGCAAACAATTTATAGGCATTGGATCGGGTGATGGTACTCTCAAAAAAGGGTGCGTAGAGTTTATAATCAATGGCGATGGTAAGGAACTTTGGAGCAGTGGATTGATTAGTAGTGGCGACAAGCCAAAAGATGTTGACATCTCAGTAGAGGGGATTAATATATTAGAATTAGTTGTAGAGGATAGCGACAATAACCTAAGTGGCGACCATGCTAACTGGATGGATGCAATAATTGACTATTCAGAAATTAAACCTCAAATAGTTGGTGTAGATTATCTTGAAGTGGCAGAGCAGATGAACCAAGCCATACAATCGAAATTGGAAGGCAAGATAAGCCAATTAAAAACTACCTCTCTTATCGGTAAAAAAACTGACTTCGACTGGCTTATATCTTCTCAAAAAGCTAAAGCTGAGATATTATCAAGCTCTGATGGTAAGAATATAGTGCTTAGCAATGGGTTAGTAAGCAGAGTTTTTAGAGTGTTTCCAAACCTAGCAACTATTGATTTTCAAAATCTTATGACAGGCGAAAATATGCTTCGCGCAGTGAGTAGTGAGGGTGTTTTGACTATTAATGGCAAAGAGTATTCGTTAGGTGGATTAGATGGTCAGGAGGAGTTTGGATATACACAATATGATTGGGTTGATAAATTTCAACCATTCGCAAATTCGTTTAGAGTGGTAGATTTTAAAATCTCTACACCTGAGCGAAATATCAACTGGGCGAATGAGAGATGGGCACTAGTCAAGGATTGGAATCCTAAGGGTAAGCAGTTGACATTCTTTATGGAAGGACCTAGAGAGCTAAATGGAATAAAGGTGAAGTTGCACTATGTGATTTATGATGAAATTCCTGTTATCTCTAAATGGTTTGAAATTGAAAACCAAACTCAATTACCTATAAAACTTAACTCCTTTGTGTTGGAACAATTGGCTATGGTTGAGCCTGAATCACCAGTAGAGCTCACTGATGCAGCGCAGTTTCGCAAGCCAAACATTCATGTAGAGAGCGATTGGGCATTTCACGGATTCACCGAAAAAGAGTCTGATAAGTGTGAATACTGGGAGATTGATTCAAGATACACATCGCAATGCAACTACCCTCTTCTAACACCATGCCTATTGGAGATTAAGCTTCCAATGGGGCCTAGCTACACAATTAGCAATAAAGATAGTTTTCGGAGTTTCCGTACATGGATTATGCCTTTTGATAGTGATGATAGAGAGCGCAAAGGATTATTCCTTAAGCGAATGTATCACAAAATTGCACCTTGGACTACCGAAAATCCAATATTTATGCATTGCACCTCTAGCGATCCTAAAACCGTAAAAGAGGCAATAAATCAATGTGCTGAGACTGGATATGAGATGGTGATTTTAAGCTTTGGTAGTGGCTTAAACATGGAGGATGAGAGTGAAGAGAACTACACCAAATTCCGCAAATTACGTGAGTATGCTGACTCTATGGGAGTTGACCTTGGTGGATACTCTCTTCTCTCTAGTCGATGGATTAGTGATGAGGTGGATGTTATTAATCCTGAAACACTCAAACGTGGAGGGATGATATTTGGTAGTTCACCTTGTCTATGCAGTGATTGGGGGTACGACTATTTTCGTAAGATAAAGAAATTTTATGAGAAAACAGGTATGAAAGTGTTTGAGAATGATGGTTCATATCCAGGAAATGTATGTGCCTCAACCGAGCATACTCACCATGATGGATTAGAAGATTCGCAGTGGAAGCAGCGCGAGCAGATAGAGAGCCTATATCAATGGATGAACGAGAATGGAATTTACATGAATGTTCCTGATTATGGCTATCTTCTAAATGGTTCTAACAAGGTAGGAATTGGTTATCGCGAAGTGAATTGGTCGCTCCCACGTGAGCGTCAATTGGTTTTAGGTCGTCAAGTTATGTATGATGGTTTATGGGAGAGATTACCTGCAATGTGTTGGACTTTTGTGCCACTAACCCAATATCATGGTGGCGGAGCAGCAGCAACTTTAGAACCCTTAGATCAGCATCTTGAAACCTACAAGGCACATATGATGCAAAACTATGGAACAGGTGTTCAGGCGTGCTATAGAGGTCATCGCCTTTATGATACTGAGCGCACAAAATTGGCTGTGATAGAGATTGTCGATTGGTATAAGAGATATAGAGATATTCTAAATAGCGATATTATCCACCTTAGGCGTGCCGATGGTAGAGATTGGGATGGAATTATGCACATATCGCCAACGCTCAAGGAGCGAGGTTTTGTAATGTTATACAATCCAACAAACCAAGATATTACGCGTACCATTAGTTTGCCACTATACTATACAGGTTTAACCGACAAAGCAAAAATAAGAGAGCAAGAGGGCAAAGCCAAATCATATAAGCTAAACAGAGAATATGAGGTCGAAATAAGTGTAACAATACCTGCTAATGGAAATACATGGTTGGTAATTGAAGAGTAGAATTTATTGATATATTGGCTAGATTCATGAAGAAATTATTTTCTCATGATTTAACCAATATATCATATTTATTTATTATTTACCCTTTACTCTCTAGTGGCAACTATATATCTATCATATTTAGTTGCGTATATATCTTCTATAGTGATCAACATGCCAGTCTCCTCTACTCCACCAAAATGAGGATTGCTAACGGTATCAAACACCTTTAGTGAAGGTGATAGATTCATGTAAGCATTAACTAGCGGAGGTATTGTTTCACCATGTTCTCTAACACGCTTGGATAATATTTTATAGTTATCAATGTAATTATCAGCACAATATAATTTATCTAAACTCTCTGAATCAAACAATATTTCGATAGGATAGATAGGAATTAAGAGGCTTTCAGAGTCACAGAAATAGCGTTTAAGGAAATACATAAGCTCACTTCTCGCACTTAAATTATAATCCACATACATTGTTACCTTACCAAAAAGATATTTAATATGGGGATTGCGCGTTGAGATAGCACCAATTCCCTCCCAAAGATTATCAAGTGCAAAAATCCCTTTGGGATTACCTTTTCGTCCTTGATATTTTGGTTGCACGAATGAACGTCCAAGCTCAATCATATATGGAAGATACTCTTCTCTAAATTTGTCTGAGAATTTAAAATAGTGCTCCGTAGATAGGTGCTTAGTCTGCTTAGAGTTAGACACAATATATCTATAGCCACCAATTATCTCCTCGGCCGCTGGATCCCAAACAATTAATTGCATGTATCCATCGTCAGATAAATCGTCCTCATCAAGGTCACAAGCGCGCCCAGTACCACCGCCAGCATCTCTAAATGAGAGCTCACGCAATCGTCCAATCTCCCTTAGAGTGTTTGGGCAAGTTTTGTAATCAAATATATATAGTTCATTCGATCCGCTTTTTGTTGTTCTTAATAAGCAATCCTTTGTAAGTTCGCTCTTAATTAAGTTAACATCAATAGGATCGATAATACTCTCATTTATTCTTGTCATAATTACTTATCTAGTTCATAACATCGACGTCTAATGTCAATAACAGCTTTATCGATGTTTTCACAATTTTTTAATTCTTCTATTTTAAGTCTCTCTCCAAATATCATTTGTATATTACCATTCCGTTTCTTAAAAAGTTCAGAAGGTAGTAATATCATTTCAAGGTTTGCTTTGATTTTAAAATATTTTCTAAGCCAAGCAGAAGTGTAAAAAAGAGAGCTATTTAATGAATTAACCTTCACTAAAACTACATCTCTATTGTGCTCAATAGCTTTTTTTAGGAAGCTATTATGCCACTTCAAATCCTCAATTTTGCCATCAATCTTACGCGAACATAACCCAGCTGGAAAATACAAAATCGGCACAGATGAAGCTAATGCGTCATTTAAAGATGCTGCATACTTTGATGATTGTCTCCCATGTTTGTTAATAGGGATAAAAAGTTCTTTTACAGGCTCTACATTCATCAAAATATCGTTAACCACAATCTTCACCGAGCCATATTTTGCTGTTATAGCCTCAGCAAGCGCAAAACCATCAACGCCACCTAATGGATGATTAGAAACAAGAATGATACTGTTATCTTGTTCTCTATTCAAGGGGTGTTTAATAACAACTTCTCTCTCTATATTAAGCTCATTAAGAGTAGCTCTAATGAACTCTATACCACGCAAATTAGAGTACTTACCTAAGATAGTATTAATCTCATCTTGATGGATAATCTTCTCAAAAAGTGTAAATAAGAACGAAGGAATCTTATTATAAAGGTCTCTATTTTTAGATTGTACTACGGCTCTAATATTTATGTTCATCAATTAAGCATTTATGATGCAAAATTACTAAAAAAGTTTTAATCTTGCAAATTGAGGATCAAAATGAATTCTTAGTGACTTTACAGATTGACTCATTTTACAGCATATTTAAGGCACCGGGTCATATCCACTTCCACCCCATGGATGGCAGCTAAGTACTCTTTTTACAGTTAAATACATACCTTTGATAAATCCATGTTTAGCCAATGCTTCGAGCGCATATTGTGAGCATGTTGGGGTATACCTGCATGATGGAGGAGTTAATGGTGAAATTACGTTTCTATAGAATTTTATGAGCGCAATAACACAAAACAGAGATAGTCTACTACAATAACTCCGAGATTTTTTGTAAAGATTTTGAAATTGACTTTTGAATTTGCTCATAACTCTCCTCTTTGTGTGCTATGTATATAAATGCTAAAGAAACCATCTGATTATCTATATTTGAATACAGTATATGCTTATTTAAGCGGTATGCCTCTCTTGTTCTACGTTTAATTAAATTACGTTTAACAGCTGATTTACTATACCGTTTACCAACCGAACACAACACCTTAACTGGAGTTGATGTCGAGTGTGCACTATCTTTTTTTATAGAGTAAGCAATCTTGAATGGATAATTAAAAAGAGACTCACCTTTAAATAAAGATGAGATCTCTTTTATATTACATAGCTTTTCGCTTTTAGTAAATTTATACGAATGAGCAGTTATCATACGATTTACAACTCAGTTGTAGTAGTTACTTTTCTCTTTGATGCCTCTGTTGAGCTAACACGTGCTGAACTACATTTTTTTGCTGTTTTTGTTGCAGTTGTAGTGCATTTCTTCACAGTTGTAGCTTTTTTACACTTAGCCTTGCTCTTAGCCCCTTTAGCTTTAGATATTATCGCTTCGTTATGTGCTATCTCCTCTTGAATTGCTTCAGCGATATATGTTGTGTCAATCTCTATGTTTTTAGCGGTTTGAGTAATGTAGTTATCTAAAGCGCTAATCATGGATGGAAAAGTTTTAGGTGATGCTAAAACAGACACCTTCATACCAAATTGTGAAGCTAATGATGCAGTGTTAGTGCCGTATGTTGCGATTTTAACACACTCTCCTATTTGCTCAGGGAAATTCTCATGCAAAGAAGATATCTCAGAAATAGAATAGAAAACGGCAATATCATATTTTGAAAAGTCAATTTTGTCTTTTAAATCCACATTGACTGTGTGTGACAATATCAACTTAGTGTATTTAATCTTGGATCTATCAAGAGCTTTAAGCATTTCAGGCTTGTGTGGTTCAGACACTCCAAGCAGAAATTTCTCCTCTTTATGCTTTACTACAATATCCATTAGGTCGGTAAAGCTACCTTTACCAAAGAATATCTTTCGCTTTCTGTATACTATGTATTTCTGTAAATAGAGAGCTATTGCCTCTGTTGAGCAAAAATATTTCATGTCATCAGGGATAACAATTCTATTCTCCTCACATACTTTAAAAAATACATCAATATTTCCACGACTTGTAAAAATTACAGCACTGTATGCTAAAACGTCAATTCTTTGTGAACGGAATCCCTTAGCTGTCTCGGCTTCTACTTTAATAAAAGGCATAAAATCTATTTTAACTTTATGCTTTTCAATCAATTCATTAAATGGCGACTTTTCAATCGAAATGGGCGCAGGTTGTGATACTAATATACTTCTTACTTTCAAGGTACAAATTTTAAAAAATCTACAATACAAACAGCATTAATCTATTATTAATCTATATAAAAACACAAATATAGTTACAATAGGAATAATTTCTGCGCTGCAAAGGTACAAAATGTATTCCAAAAATGAAACTTTTTGTATAGATAAAATTTGTCTGATAGCTAGCCAAAAGAAAACTATTGGAAGGACTAAAATCACATCAAAAATATAATTAGAGTTAATATATTGATATAATGATGAATACAAAAGCAGTACAGAAAACGGAACTACTGTTAGTGCCATAACAGAGTAAAAACTTTTGTATAATAAATTTAAATTTGTGGCAAAATAGTGCTCATCTGTGATATGAGAAATTGCACTATTTATTATTTTTCGAAGCATATTACATAAAGATACTGCAACAAAAATGACAATAAAAATCACAAATAATGGAGCAATAGGTTTGTCAATATTTTTCTCGATATAGAGGCTTAAAAGGAGGGAAGCAGATGAGATATATAGCCACTCTCCAACTTTTATAAAACTCAACATATTTATATCGTTCATCTCTGCCATGCGCTCCATTCTATCCTTGAAGCTTAGAATGTAGATTAATTGGTAGAAAGATTGCTTATAGAGGCAAAAAACAACCACATAGAACGAAACAAGCACTAATGTTAGTGAGAAGTTTCCAATATTGCCGATAAGAGACTCATCTGGATCAGATAAAACAGCAACCGACTCAGTGGTATTAAAATCACTACCCCCAATATAATTTACATCTCTACCTAACACGAATGAAATATCGCTTGAAAACTCTATTGTTGGGGTGTTAGCAATCTCTGAAGTATCTATATGTTCGACAATAGAGCTCTGATTTTGAGTGTATACACCACCAACTGCACTATTCAAATGTTTTGATTGATGCGCTACCGATAAATGCCCTACTCTATTTGCTACTTCTTGATTACTTGCCATTTAAATTGAAAAATGATTTTAATATGTTACAAAGATAGCTAAACTTTTATAGTTCTCAAAATAATAAATAGAATTATTGGTGTCCGACTAAAAAATAATATATTAACGTAACTGTTTAAATATCAATATATTATATAAAAATTCAAACCAAGGGGCTTACAAAAATAAACTTTACTTTAACCTTCGCCCAAATTTGGTATGTCGTTTGATTTTGCACTAAAATGAGTTCGCGGAGTACTCCTTGTACTTTAGAA
>JAWXTQ010000079.1:0-9439 GCA_044433405.1 Rikenellaceae bacterium | reverse complement strand
CTCTACTAGCTCTGAAAGACAATTTAAGTGGCCACCAGCACCATGGTCATGGATTGACACAATTGGATTGTCATTCTCTTCCGAAATTGCACGAATTGCATTGTAAGCTCTCTTCTGCATCTCTGGATTTGAACGTTGAACTGCATTAAGCTCAATCTCTCCTGAATACTCACCTGTAGCAACCGAAGAAACTGCACCACCACCCATACCGATGCGGTAGTTGTCACCACCAAGCAAAACAACCTTCTCGCCTGGAACTGGAATATCTTTTAAAGAATCTTTTTTCTTACCATAACCAATACCACCAGCTAGCATGATTACTTTATCGAAACCATATTTTTTGTTATTCTCTTCATGCTCGAAAGTAAGCAGACTACCACAAATTAATGGTTGACCAAATTTGTTACCAAAGTCAGAAGCACCATTTGAGGCTTTAATTAGAATATCACTAGGAGTTTGGTATAACCATTTACGTGGAGCGATAGCCTCTTCCCACGCTTTACCCTCTTCGTTACGAGGATAAGAGGTCATGTAAATTGCTGTACCTGCAATAGGGAATGCACCTTTACCACCAGCAATACGGTCGCGAATTTCGCCACCAGTACCAGTTGCAGCACCATTAAATGGCTCAACAGTTGTTGGGAAGTTGTGAGTCTCTGCTTTTATTGATATTACCGATTCAAAATCTGAAGTTTCGAAGAAATCAGGCTTATCGTGTGTTGCAGGAGCAAACTGCTCTGCTTTACCACCCTCTAAAAATGCACAGTTATCTTTATATGCTGAAACTACACCATGTGGGTGAGCTTTAGTTGTATCTTTAATAAGTCCAAAAAGCGTTTTCTCTTTTGGCTCGTTATCTATTACAAACTGACCATTGAAAATCTTATGACGGCAGTGCTCTGAGTTAACTTGAGAGAAACCAAAAACTTCAGAATCTGTAAGTTTACGATTGATTTTCTTAGATAGTCCATTTAAGTACTCTATCTCTTCGCTGTTAAGCGCAAGCCCTTGCTCTATATTATAGCTTTCAATATCGTCAATAAAAAGAACCTCTTTAGGCTTAATATCTACAGTGTAGATATCTTGATTAATACCATTATAAAGGCGATACAGCATCTTATCAAAAGCCACATCAACATCGCTAGCTGGAGTAAATTGCTCTATACGCAAAATCCCCTCAACTCCCATATTCTGAGTGATTTCTACTGCATTTGTACTCCAAGGAGTAATCATCTCGCGACGCGGTCCAATAAATAAACCCTCAATTTGAGGAGCATCTATCAACTCTGCCTCACCAAACAGCCATTTAAGCTTTTCTAAAGTTGCCACATCAAAGTTATTGGTAGCTTGAACACCATAAATAACCTCTGAATTTGAAAAAAATAGTATCATAAAAAAATGTTTTTGACATCAAATAATCTACAAAGATAGTTATTTTACTTTTTTTAACCTATTTTTGCATTGGTAAAAATGCAAATTAGATGAGAAAGAATCAAATAATCGGTCTATTCGATTCAGGAATAGGAGGCTTAACACTGCTCAGAGAGCTTGTAAAGATACTTCCTAAGGAGAATTACATCTATTACGGAGATGGAAAAAATTGTCCTCTTGGCAACAAATCTTCTCAGGAAGTGCTAAAAGTCACCGATAATGCAATAAATCATCTAGTAGCTAACGGTGCAAAAATGGTGGTTATTGCGTGCAACACCGCTAGCGCAATAGCAAAAGAGAGACTAAGAGCAAAATACGATATAGACATTATAGCAATTGAACCTGCCGTTAAACCCGCTCTTGCAGCAACAAAAAGCGGAATAGTTGGCGTTCTAGCTACTAGAAACACAATTAATAGCTCACCACTAAAATCGCTATGCGAACTTTGGCAAGAAGATAAAAAGGTGATTCTCCGCCCAGGAGATGGACTTGTAGAGATGGTTGAAAAATCTACTCCTCTAACAGCCGAAGATAGAGAAGTTATAACCTCTCACATTGAGGCTCTGATAGCTAAGGGAGCCGACAAGATTGTACTTGGCTGCACTCACTACCCATTCCTAAGAGATGAGATGCAACAAATCATAGCTAATCGCCAAATAGAAATCATCGACCCTGCCCCATACGTAGCAATAAGAGCTAAAGATATTCTAGAAAAAAAGGGGCTTCTAAACACTCAATCTCAAAATGGAAAGATAATATTTACCTCATCTCTAAATGAGGAGTATAACAAAACCATCGAACAAAAATTTTTGTTACTCAACAGCAAAGCTTAAACCGATTTGCTACACTCTTCGTCTTAATAATAGAAAACATGTTTATCTCAACTTTTTTAAAAGTACGTACAAATGAGTAATAAAACTATAATTTAAGACTATGTAACAAATGTTTAAACGTAAAATTTCAGAGCTAGAGAGTATCATTGACACATATCAAGATATGCTATTTCAATTTGCCTATTATAGAATAGGATCGTTTGAGATAGCTCAAGATATAGTTCAAGAGCTCTTTATCAAACTCTTCCAAGAGCAATCAAAACTTAATAAGATATCCAATATAAAGGGTTATCTTCTAAAATCTATTTCAAATAGATGCATCGACTATCATCGGCAAAAGAGGTGGGATATAATACCAATTGAGGGTGCCCACAAGGAGGCTAGTGATGAGTCTCAACAACACTACTACAACGATTTTATCACAATCGAGCAGATTCTTTCGTCTATTCCTTACGAGCAGGCAAAAGCAGCAATAGAGCAGATAGTTAAGGCAAACTATTTTAGTGTAACGGCTAAGATGAGAACAAAACCTAACGAGAATTTTAGCCACATCGACCCATCACTAGAGTTTATAAACATCAACTTCACAAAGTTGTGCAATGCACCTTATCAGTGGCATATCGAAAAGGAGAATGGGCGTAGGGCTACTTTTAATGGCGATTCTGTATTTCTTTGGAGCTGCAACTCACCTCTAGGGTTTAAAGGTGGGCGCGACTATCAGTTTGGCGTTTTAGAAGAGTTTAGCACAATGCTTGAGCCTAGAGAGTTATTGAATTATGAACTTCAGCAGCTCTCTAGTGAAAATTCTTCATTCACAATAAAAACCATCAACAACCAAACTACACTAACAATAGAATCTAGTGCCATTGGTAATTTCGCTAACGATTATATGTTAAACTCAACGATTTCTGAATCACAAAACAGACGTATCTATAAATTCGACAGAGAGACAGAAGAGCTAAAATCATTTATCGTAACTATATTTATTGAGGGCGAAGAGATAATAGTTTTAGAGAGCTGCAATATTCAATACAACGACACTTTTGTTGCTGGCAACATCACAACTATTCCTAACATCGAGTGGCGCGAGATAGAGCTACCCAAAGGTGATAAAACTCTCACAAACATGAGCGCACTGCAAGCCGTAACCAAAATTTTAAACTCACTAGAGGTAGAGAATTTTGAATTGATAGAGAGTGCATTTCACTACTACGACTCAAATTTCATAAAGGATAAATTTATGGGTCTAAAGGTTATTGAGATTGGCAAACCATTCAAATCAGGAGAGTATATAGGAGAATTCGTTCCATGCAAAGTTAAGCTAAAAGATGGTCAAATATGGAAAAGCAACCTAGCCATCCGCAACGACAACAAACAACACTCTTGGCTTGTGGATGGTGGAATTTAGATTGTTAGTTAGTAGTTTTGTGCTTTTCACCGCATGAGCTAAAGCTCACGCTTGTAGGTTGTGTGTGACTTCGCGATATACGAGCATAGTAACAATGTAAATTAAAAAAGTAAGAGATCCTCAAAACTAGCAATATAGCCATAATCGGAGTAATTAAAGATTGGAGCTGAAGCATCTTTATTGATGGCGATAATTGTTTTTGCTCCTGTTATGGCTGCTGTATGTTGAATTTGTCCGCTTATACCTATCGCTATATAGAGGTCTGGCGCTATTGTGTGGCCAGTTTGTCCTATTTGAAGTGAAGCATCAATCAAGCCTGCCTCAACCGCAGCTCTAGAGCCTGCGACTACTGCACCAATCTGAGCGGCAAATTTCTCTATTTTTTCAACATTCTCTCCACTCTTTACTCCGCGCCCAATACCTATGATTATACGGCTATCATCTAGGTTCACCGCCACACTTTTCTCTATTATTGAGCTTAACACCTCAATACGACTATCAAACGAAATAATCGAAGTGTCGTGAGCGATAATTTCCCCTCTACGCTCACACTCTCTATCACGGCATTTCATCACTCCTTGGCGCACTGAGGCCATTTGAGGTGCCGTACCAGGAGTTTTGATAACAGCCATTAAATTGCCGCCAAATGCTGGGCGGCACTGTAGAAGTGTGCCATCTTCAGAGTCAATCGACAACTGTGTACAGTCAGCAGTTAACCCTGTTTTAAGCTTTGCTGCTAAACGTGCTGACACTGCACGGCCTCTCTCGGTAGCTCCTACTAATAGTATATTGGGATTATATTTAGAGATAATATCTGCTGCACACTCGGTAATATGTTCGTCAATTTTATCGGCAAAAATCGCATTCTCAGCTATGTGTACACAATCTGCACCATACTCGATTAACTCATCACTAAATTGTGACACTCTATCCCCTATCAATATCACCTCAACGCTCTCCTTGCGAATATCAGCAATCTCTCTAGCCTTACCTATAAGCTCTAATGTAATTGGAGCTAGTGATATTGAGTCGTGCTCTGCCAATACCCAAACATTGCGTGAGTCGTTGTCAGAAGGAGTCTCGTTTTTAGTTAACTCAATAGCTCCCATCGCACACACCTTAACACACGCTCCACATAGGCGACACAATGCCTGATCAACCTCTATATAATCGCCTAAATTCAATGCTCCAAATGCGCATTTTTCAAGACATGCTCCACATGACGAGCAATTATCTATATCTATTTGTAGTGCAAACTTCTTCATTTTATCTGTTTGATTTTGTGGTAGATATACTACTATTAATTGTTATCAACAACTTATCAACACTGTTGATAAGTTCCATTTTCTTGTTTTGTGTTGGAATATAGGTGTCAACTACTTTAGTTGGGGAAGCCTCTAATCCAACCTCGCTAGGGTCAATATTTAAAGTGGTGATATCCTCTCTAGTTATATCTGCTTTTTGTGCTCTCCTCCACCCGTCAAGCGTAGGAGAGGGAAGAGAGCCAATATTTTTACTAACCATTATTGCACATGGCAGCTTTATGCGAAGTTTTTGGGTGCAGTTATCAACTCTCTTTGTCACCTCTATAAATTCGCTATCCATAGAGTCGAGCGACGAGAGTGAGGTTATTTGCGGAATATCAAGATGTGCTGCAACCTCTGGACCAACCTGAGCTGTATCGCCATCAATTGCCATTTTTCCAAAAAATAGGGCTGTGAAATCTCCAACTTTTTGAGCAGCACGAGCTAGCACCAAAGATGTACACAATGTGTCGCTACCTGCAAAGGCTTTATCGCTCAACAAAACTGCTCGATCTGCTCCTCGCTGAATAGCTTCGCGCAGTGTGGCCGTTGCACTCTCTGGCCCCATAGTGACGGCTACAACCTCACCTCCGTTTACGCTCTTAGCCCATAACGCAGCCTCTAGAGCATATAAATCGTCAGGATTGGTGCGTCCAGCAGCCGATTGTCTCATCAACGTTTTATTTTTAGGGTTGATTTTAATCTTATTTGATTGAGGTACTTGCTTTAAAAATACTATATATCTGTTCATTGTCTATAAATTTATTAAATGTAGATTATGTAAATTAACCGCTCTTTTTATTTGATCTAGCCTCAGCACATCTACGCTGAAAAGCCTCTGAGAATGGATCAACCTCACCGAATCGAGAGGGTAAGAATGGTGTTGCATCAACAAAAGGAGTTATTCCCAATACAATCTCGGCCATTAAACGCCCCATGCCACCACCAGCAGCCACTCCTGCACCGCAGCACCCCGATATAGTGTATAATCCTCTGTGTTGTTGAATATCTCCAATCACAAACATAGCATCTGGAACATAACATGATGGCCCTGCTACATAGTGTGCTATGCCAATATTATCAATATTGTTGTAGTATCTCTTAAATTGAGGAGCACACTCATCTAAAACTCTCCACTTTGCACCCTGTTCAAAATCAAAATCCTCTAGGGAGTCTGTCAAGGTTGAAGCATCAAACGACAAACATTCACTCTCACGAAGCCCAATAATCAACGCTCCAACATCGGCACGCGTAAAGGCTCTAGCATCCGAAATTACACTAAATGGATGGCCTGACGGAAACTGCTCCTTATCTATTTCTGTAATCCAAAAATGGCTACGCACTGGAGTTAATGGAAGTCCAACCCCTAGTGTGCGCATAAGATTATTAGACCAACCACCCGCAGCATTTATCACAATGGGTGCGTTCACTACTCTACCATCATCTAGACGCACACCGCTAATTTTGTTGCTCTGAGATATTATCTGAGCAACTCCACAGTTTGAGTAGTATTCTACCCCTAGGATTTTTGCCGCTGCAGCATAACCGCTACACAAAAGCGATGAATCTATATAAGCATCAGTAGGCATATATAGAGATGATGTGATATCAGAGGTGTCGATCCAAGGTAAAAGCTCTTTGACACGTGTGTTACCAATTCTGCTACACTCTATCCCAAAACTATTGGCAGCCTCTTCTAACGCATCAAGCCCCTCAAGTGCTACACTGCCTGAGGCAGTCGTAATACTACCTGTAGTTTGAAGCTCTAGCGAATCGCCAGTGAGCTTTTCAATCTCGTCAATACAATCATAGGTCTCTTGAACAATTGGCATTAAGATTCTCTTTACTCTAGCACGTGTCAAGAGGCAAGCTGCCCTTGATGAAGCTTGAGTTGCAATCTCATTTCTATCAAACACTGCAATTCCTGTAGCTCCGCGTTTAGCTAGCTGATATGCGGTTGCGCTTCCTAGCAATCCACCACCAATGATAACGTAGTTATAGCTTTTATTATCCATATTCTGTTTAATTTTGATGATACAAAGATTGCTCTTTAACTTTCTGAATAAAATGAATTTATTATTATAAATGAGATCATAAAATGGATCGTTTTTATGAATTAACATTCATTTAATGTAGGTTTTACACTTAGTTTTTATACCTTTGTAGTAATAATTGGAATTATAGCTAATGGAGAGTACGTCAAATAAACTTATAAAAATTTATAATCGCCTGCAAAAACTTAAGAGCTCAGGGGTTAAGATGAAAGATATAGCAGAAAACATAGGCTTAACACCCAGTGTATTATCGGCTATATACTCTACAGTTTTGCCAGCATACATTAAATCGCTAAATGATGGGCAAGAGCACGACAATGCAATTGATTATGCACTATCACTAGTAAACAACGTCTCTAAACGTCGACTACTTGTTGATTTAGATAAGATACATTCTCATATCGAACACTACAAAGAGGCTGCAATTATAGAGAAGTCAGAAGTTCCATTTATCAGCAAGCTCATATCAGAAATTAATCATAACGCCTCAATATCTGGCAAACTAGATGGCATATATCTAAGTTATAGCCATTCATCTTCGGCATGTGCAATGAAGGTCGAACCCTATCTTTTGCGAAGCTCTGAGAATGGGGCTAACCTAACAGTGTCACGCATTAACACCTCTGGCTCAGTGCATCACGGTTTTGCAATCATAAAGGAGCACCAAGCATTATATATGCTTTTTAATGAGTCGCACAAAGACTCTTTCACAATGGTATCGGTAATGTTGCAGCTAACACTCGTTGAGAGAGTGCAAATTATCAAAGGGTTATATATGTGTTTAGATGTTGCAGGAAATCCAATTGCACGTCGCATAGTGTTGCATAAAATATCTGACAGCAACGCAATGGAGGATTTTTTACAAACACCCTCGCGCCTAGTTGCTCAAGAGGAGTTAACCTCTGACGAACAACTGTTTTATGACTACACTTGCACCCCTACAGATTCACTACACATGTGCTCTTTGCCAACTTTGACATTTGATAAAGACGATTTAGCACGCGAAAAAGAGATACTTCAAATAATTAGTCGTAGAAAATAATTTTTAAAACAATAGAAAAGATGATTAAACACGTAGTAATGTGGAAATTCAAAGAGTCAGCCGAAGGCAACTCTAAAGCAGAAAACATCAAAATATTCAGCGATGGATTAAAGGCACTATTGCCAATTATCCCTGAGTTAAAATCACTAGAGGTAGGCGCAGACTTTCTGCAAGCCGACTCATCGTATGATTTGGTCTTAATCACAACATTCGAAACAATGGAGGGATTAACAACATACCAAAACCATCCAGAGCATCAAAAAGTTGCAGGTTTTTGCAAAGAGGTAAGCGCAGCTCGCGTAGCTGTTGATTTCGAATTTTAATTGCATTTGTTCTGTTGTTTGTTTTGTTTTCTCTGGAACAGGACTTACTGGAACTATTTTGAGAGTGCAGAAACCGCGAAGCAAGAAATGCGCTACATGAGAATCCCAGCGAACGAAAGTGAGCCCGAGGAGCGTAAGCGACGAAGGTTTTCTTGTCAGCAGGGGGCATTCATGGGCTGTTTTTGGATGGTTGGCGGCAGCCAAGCTTCTAAAAACAGTTCAGGGATGTCCATCGCGTGCTTCTTTTGAAAAGAAGCATAGGCCTCTTCTTCTTTTTTTGATAGGCTTTGGTACGCCTCGGCTTTCACTTTTTGGCGCAGCCAAAAATAGGGGTAGCTTTTCATTTCGTTACCATACCTTTAGGTATGAGTATAAGAAATTAAAAGCTACCCCTACAAGCGTGAGCTTTAGCTCATGCGGTGAAAACCGCTAGGTAAAAACCTCTAATGATTAATCATTATTATAAGATTGCTCATGAACACCCGCTACAGCGCGGCCAGATGGATCGGCCATATTTTTGAATGCGGCATCCCACTCTAGAGCTATTGGTGTGCTACATGCTACTGAAGGTAGCGATGGTACACACTTCGCAGCTGCATCTGAAGGGAAGTGAGAGGTGTAAATAGTACGATAATAATACTCCTCTTTTGTCATTGGAGGATTAATAGGATATGTCTGGGCAGCATTGGCCATCTGCTCGTCAGTAACTTGTGCAGAGGTAATCTCTCTTAGAGAGTCAATCCAGCTATAACCTACACCATCCGAGAATTGCTCTTTTTGTCTCCAAGCAACGCTCTCAGGAAGATACTCTTCAAACGCTTTACGAAGCAACCACTTCTCCATGCGCTCTCCAGTTATCATTTTATCTTTTGGATTAAGGCGCATAGCAACATCTATAAACTCTTTATCTAGGAATGGAACACGCCCCTCAACACCCCAAGCACAAAGAGATTTATTAGCTCTTAGGCAGTCAAACATGTGCAACATGCCAACTTTACGAACTGTCTCTTTATGGAACTCTTCAGCTGAAGGAGCTTTATGAAA
>JAWXTQ010000078.1:0-9476 GCA_044433405.1 Rikenellaceae bacterium | reverse complement strand
GCGATAGATTTAACGTCTATGCAGTTAAAGCTATATCTAAGAACGAGGGGGTTAATGGTGTGAGTGAAACAATATTTAGTGCCGAATTTACTGGTGGAACTGCAATTAGCGGAGATAACACAAAAGTGTTTACTTACGCTTTAAAAGTGCCAAGTATTAGTTCAACCAGCAACTTAACAGTTATAGCTGTGCTTAATTCATCCAACTATGCTGGTACTTGTTCTATGTACTCTAGTGGTGCATCGGTTGCCTATTGCCCAATAGTCAATAATAATGATGAAGCGTTCCGTCAAGTCATAATTCATGAGGCTGGTGGACATGGATTTGGTAAGTTGATGGATGAGTATGCATCTGATAATTCAGGAACGATTACAAGTAGTAGAATTTCGACCTTTAACTGGGAGGTATCACTAGGTTGGGGAGCGAATACCGATATTACTAATGATGCTAGTCAAATACGATGGGCACACTTTTTAGAGGATAGTAGATATAGTGGATTAGTTGGAATTTATGAAGGTGCATTAACTTATGAATATGGTGCTTATCGCCCAACTGATGTTAGTATTATGCGCTATAATACGGGTGGATATAATGCTCCATCTCGTGAGGAGATATATCGTCGTATAATGATACAATCGGGCGAAGAATATGACTTCGAGGAGTTTGTAGCTTATGATGCAATAAATCTCTCGGTATCATCGCAGACATATAGTGCAGTTCAAGCTGCTAATCTTGATAAATCGACATTTGTGCCTTTAGCTAGCCCAGTTGTCATACTAGGTTCACCTGAACTGTCTAGATAATAAAAAACATTGCGTTAAGGTGTTTACTACACCTTAACGCAAAAAAATAGATGTGCATTATGATAAAATTAGTTTCAAAATCAACTTTACTGATAGCTACTACACTGTCGTCGTGTGCAGCAAACAGAGCGATTAATAGCAGTTCGGAAACCCTAGACACCACCATAACTCTACCAGAAGCAACTCCTACAAGTGAGGATTTTGTGCCTTTGTTACCTCCAGTTGTTATTAAAGGTTCACCAGAGGATTATTTTACCACTGATGTAGTTATAGAGGATGATGATGATAATAACGACGATAATGATTAACGGATATATTCAGTATGATGTCGTGTTTACTCACTAAATGGAAGAGCACTACGTAGTATGTTTTTTACGAATCTTGATTTTTTGTATCTACTAGTTTTTCTATCTGTAGGGGCACTGCATGGCTGTAAGTGTTTGCCTGATTTTATCATTTTGTATATTTCTGTCCATTCTGGAATTCCACCAATGCCTCTATCGTCTATAAATAGGTCGGCTTTTATCTTTCGAGAGTAGTGTTTTTCACTGCCGTTTTCCTCAGGAAAATCTCGGTTTACGGCATAGAATTCTACTCCTTTCTCTCTGCACCACTCCACAGCCTCATCAAGTAGAGCACCCTCTCTAACGCTCCAAAGAATAAGAAGATGTCTATCTTCGATAAGTTGTTTTAAGGTGTCGATAGCAAATGGCAGCTCTTCCCCAATTCTTGGATAGCGATGTTTTACTATAGTTCCGTCAAAATCTACTGCTATAATCATAATGTGATGTTTGTTTATTAGCCATTATTATATCCGTATCCATAACCGTATTCAGATCCATATCCAGTTCCGTACCCATATCCGTATCCTTTGCCATAACCATATCTTTTTGCAATACCATAGCCGCTAGAGTTGATGTTGTAATCGTTTATTACAGTGCATACATTAGGTAGTTTACCATTTAGTTTAAAGTCGTTGATTATTTTATATTCAGCCTTATGAGTGTAATTTGCTCGGCAAATATACATTGTTAAATCAGCATATTTTGCAATAATTTGAGTATCAGTCACTATTCCTATTGGGGCAGAGTCTAGAATAACATAATCATAACTCTCTCTAAGTGTTTCGATAACCACTCGTAGCGCATCTCTAGATAGTAACTCTGTAGGGTTTGGTGGAACCTGACCACCTACTAAAATGCTTAGGTTGTCGATCTTGTCATGCTTCTGAATAAGCGTAGATAGTTCAGTGTTAGGATTTGAAAGAAATAGGGTTAATCCCTCTTTTTTTTCTTTTATACTCATTGTTTTGTTCAATCCTGGTTTTCTGATGTCAAGCCCTACAACTATCGTCTTTTTACCCATAAGAGCTAGACTAATTGCTAAGTTAGCAGCAATAAAGCTCTTTCCTTCTTGACTATTTGAAGATGTTATAAGAATCACCTTATCGTTAGGATTTAATATAAAATGCGTTAGGTTAGTGCGTAGAGCCCTAAATGCTTCAGCCATAACGTCATTTTCATTCTCCTTCACAACAATTTCTCCTTTTTGAAACTGCTTTTTAGTAACTGAAGGGATGATACCTGCTATTGTGATATTTGTGAGTTTTTCGACATCCTCTTTGCTCTCAATTTTGTATCTAAACAGCTCTTTTAATACAATAAATGCTGCTGGTAGTACGATGCCTAGAAACAGAGCTGCAAGAAGAATTATTGGCTTGTTGGGAGCTATAGGTTGCTTGTTTTTGATTGACTGGTCAAATATACGTGCATTGTTTGCTGTTGATGCAAGCATTAGCGAGTTCTCTTCATGTTTTTGAAGTAGCATTAAATAGAGATTTGCTTGTATCTCTTGTTGACGAGATATCGCAACTATTTCGCGCTCTTGTTTAGGATTGTTCGTAATCCTATTTTGGTAATGCTTCGCCTCGTTATCAATTGTTTCTTGAGCAATTAGCAAATTTCTCTCAACACTCTCGATTGTGGTTAGTACGCTACGTCGTAGTGCTAAAATAGAGGCATCTAGATTAACTACTGCTGGATTGTTGACTGAAGATGTTAGAAGTAGTTGTTTTCTCTCTAAAATCTTCTCGTTGTATCTTACAATCAGGTTTGAGAGCATAGCATCTGACAAACCTACATTTACAGGAAGAACCTCGTATTCATTGCTCTCATCATTAGCGTAATCTTTTAAGAATTCTACGATGTGTATTTGAGTGTTGTTTTCAGCACTTTTCTGGTTGTATAATGAGCTCTCTTGTAGTGCAATTCTTGCATTATTTCCAATATCTGTGATGCCTGCCTCTTTTTTAAAGTTTTCTAGCTGGATCTCTGTATAGCTTAGTTCGCTATTAATAATTGCAATTCGCTCATTTAAAAATTCGGCTGTTTTAGTGGCAACTTCGTTTTTATCATTATTAGAGTCGTAGTTGTACTCTTCAATTAAACTCTCAATAAAATCAATGCTCTTTTGTCTAGAAGATGATTTTAAAGATATATTAATAATTGTAGTTGTTTTTGAGCTTGGTGCTACCGATAGTGCTGCTTTATATGCTGTCATTGCACTCTCTGGTGATGACACTTCCACTAAGTACTCGTCTTCTTCTACCCAATTTTCATAACGCACATCATCTGCAATTTCAAAGCTGAATACCCCATGTGGAGTTGATAGTAGAGCTGGAAAGTGGCTAATGTTTTTTATGTAACTCTCATCCTCTATTATTGCTTGCAGATCAACACTTCCATTATGTTGTTTAGTTAAGCTAATTTTGGCAGTAGATGTTAAATTCGCAGCCTCATCAGGTAGAATCCACACTTTTAGTGGTGACTTTTTGTAAGCCTCTAGATACCTAATGCCTTGTTTAAGCTTGTAATCTATATATAGATCTAATTTTACAACACTCTTTCTAATAAGTGTGTTTGATTGTAGTATTACCACTTCGTTATCAAAGCTGTTAGCATTTGAAATAATTCCTATACCATCTATGTCAAATCCCGTTACAGCTGAAGAACTATTACGCTTGTCGCCATCATTTATCAAAACAGACGAGCTTACTTCGTAGATTGGTGTTGCATACCAGCAGTAAAAAAATGCGCAGCTAACCGATAGTATAGAGAAAGCTAAAATCCATGGCCATTTGCTTAAGCATTTAAAAACCAGTGGAAGTATATCTATTTCGGCTATCTCCTCATTGTTGGTTTTGTATTCTTGATTCATATTCTTTAAATTAATTATTGTTATTCTACTAACATTTATTGTGCTGATTACGCCTAAGATGTGAAAATCTTAGGGTAAGTAACATACTAGTTATAGTAAGACAGTTAGTAATGTAATGATTGATACAGCAGTGCTTGCAACAGATAGCCAAATAGTATTGCTTGTGCTAACTCTTGAGTTTTTTGCTTTTGTTTTGTTTGGAGTGACATATATCACATCATTTTGTTTGAGGTAGTAGAAATCTGAGTTTATAAAATCTACACTATTTAAATTTATCTCAACAACTTTTTTTCTTCCTTCGTCGTTTTCACGAATAAGTTTCACATTGTCACGCATGCCGTAAATTGTCAAATCACCTGCCATCGCCAATGCTTCAAGAATGTTAATCTTTTCGTTTTCGACCTTGAAAGTTCCAGGTTTTGCCACCTCTCCTAATACAGAAACATTATAGTTTGACATTCTAACGTTTACGATAGGAGTCTCTTTTAGATACATTTCAAGTTTTACTTTTATTAACTCCTCGGCCTCACGTCTATTTAATCCCCCTAGTTTTAACATTCCGATTGATGGGAATTCAATGTAGCCATTATTATCTACAAGATATTCTTGTAGAGCAGGTTGTGAAGATATTAGGTTGTTAGTGGAGTTTAGTGTAGATGGAATTGTTAGATTAAATGGCATCGCAGATTTTGAGTCGCTTGTATTGACCGTGATAGTCAATAAATCCTTAGGCATTATGCGTGCATCATACATTACCCCTTTCTCTGTGTACTCGTTCATCTTATGAGAATCCTGAATATAAGATACATTCTTATAAGAAGCACATCCAGAAAAAATTAAAATTAGTGCTACAAGTAGATTGTAGGTTCTAAGTTTCATCATGTTGTCAAATTTATATATTCATTTCGTAAAAATCAAGATATACAATGGGCGATTTTTATTTAATTATCACTACAGAAATTGCTCATGTAATTAAGTGTCAAAATCACTTTTATTTTATCCATTTTTTAAATTCTTGACAAAGATAAATAAAAAGAAATTTACCTGTTTGCTAATTATTTTCCTGTTTTTTAGGTGTTGGTATAATCTTTTCTGTGAAATATTAGAAATTTAGAAGATATGTGTTATTTAAATAACACAAAATCTAGGTATTTATAATTTCACTATTAATGTAAAAAAAAGTGAAAATTCATAGAAAAAAGACGTCAATCACTTTTGTTGATAATCTAAATATATATATAAATCCTTGAAAAAAATAAGTATCTTCTGTAGCTTGCTAGAATTTTGTTATTGTTAGGGTTATAATGCGTGAATTTTCTTACTATCTGGGATTGTTTACAAAATAGTGTGGAGAACTCCCAAAATGGCAAAAGTTCTCCACCTTGTTTAAACTTAATCAGCTATTTATCTTCTCCTTCGGTTAACCATTCGAGGTTGAAGATTGTGTAGTTGATTTGAGGGTGAGCTTCAAAAAAACAACCTATCCAGCCATCTCCTAAATCTATAATTACTGAGTATTGGAATTCGGTAAATCGGTTGCCGTAGACGCGTTTTTTGTAGCTCCAACTCTTCGAGTCGTCGTAAGATATTTTTATCTCACCATTGATTCTGCTTGGTGGTGTTGATGCGTATACTCTATTAAGAGAGTTTCCGCTCTTTTGATTTGCTGCATTCAATAGCAATATTCTTGAAATATCGCCATCATCTAAACCGCTAATTCGCATTATTGAGCCTTGGCATGTTGGGTCGGGTTCGTCGCTTCGGATGATTGTCTCGCCCCATTCAAATTTATCGCCTTTCATTGTAATCTTAATTTCACCCCTATTACGTGTTACCATGTTGAAATTCCATGGATTCCACCCCTTAGGTGCTACTTTGCTAGTGTCGCCAGCAAAACGGTGTGAACGAGCATTTAGAAGTAGTGTGGTGTCGTTTATTTGTACTATTTGGCTCTCGTTTGTTCCATAACCTGATTGAGTGTTTGACATCTTCCACTCTTTGCCATGGTCGTCAGAGTATACTAGATAGTTGCACCACATATTTCCGCCATTGATATTAAACGGTATGACGATACGCCCTTTGTGCTCACCTGAGGCAATGCGAAGTGCTACTCCTGGGCCGCTACAATAAGAGGCTGCCTCTTTGCGTTTTACCTGCTCTGTAATATCTCTAGGTTTGCTCCAACTCTCGCCCTCATCATCGCTAAATACAATATATGTCCTCACTGTAGCGTCGGTTTGAGATGTTGCGTTGCCTTCGGTAATATTTGGAGGGAAACATTGATACACCATCATCACTTGATTGGTCTCTGGGATATATAGTGTGCAAGGATTGTTTAAACTGGCCTCTCCTTGTTGATCTATTACAATTAATTTGCTCCAACTCTTTCCTCTATCGTCGCTATATTTAACAACCATATCGTTTTCGGCTTGATCTTGGTTTGAACTTCTAGCCTCAATAAAGGCTAATATTCTTCCGCTTGGTAACACTAGGGCTGAAGGAATGCGATACTCTAAATAATAGCCATCATTCGCCTCAAAAACGGTTGAGTGTTGAGGAGGTGTGCCAGAGTAAAACTTAGTGTTTATTATATCAAGAGCTTCGCTAACAGCTTTTTTTGTCGATTTAAAGCTTCGTTCGTATTTGCCAGTGCATATTTTATTGTCGCTTAGATAAAATATAACATCTACAAGCGATGTGTCGATATTCGGCTCATAGTCGAGTTTCATATTTGTGTTTAAAGCCTCTATAGCAATTGCGTGTCCCAGCTTTTGAGCCTTAACCAAATCTGACGAATGTACGGTAAACGAATATCTTAATTCGCCGTTGCGATTAACAGGATAATTTAGGTAGTTGGGTACTTGGGCAGAAAGAGTAAAAGTGTATGCAAATAGCATTACGCTAAGAGCTATGATTAGTTTGTTGTTAAAAGTTTTCATACGATAAAAGTATTAAAATTGTGTTGTATTATAGTAACTGTGATAGGTATTGCTTAGTTAGGGCTTCTTCTTTTCAAAATGCTGATAATCCTTGCTTGATTTCCACGCGCCTCCCCATTCAAATCCATATTTTATCATTAATTTATAGAGAAGATCAGAGCGGTCGATTTTATATGCAAAATCCTTATCCCTATCGGCATATTCGCTTGCTTGAGATGGTGTAACAACTCTCTTTCCATTCACATATTTAACATGTGGGTTGTAGAGCGGATTAATATCTACAGCCAATCCTAGGCTGTGACTTGATAAGCTGTTTTTTCCTGCTATGTGTCTAAAGTTAAAACATGAGGAGTTGTTTGCAACCATCGACAGATTGTCGTCGGCATTGTAGTCGTCAATCAACACCATACGCTCGATAGGGTAGTGCGCATCGTAAAGTTGCCTGAATATCTCTATTAAATCATTTGCAATATAGACATTGCACACCATTTCGCCTATGCAGATTTGCTCATTAATATTATAGTGAAGTAGCTTGAGATACCTTAGCTCTGATACCATTACGTTGCACTCTTCACCATAAGATTTTCCGTAGATGCGTTGAAATGTATCTTGGTCTATTTCGCTAACTACAAAACATTTATCTACAGTTAATGAGTCAACAATATCTTTTGTTATTATCTCTCCAGCTCCCCTTGCTTGAAGAGATTGAGCGTTGCAGCTATTAATAATAGCTGTACATAAAATTACACTAACAACCAGACTTTTTAAAAACAACATAACACTAACGATATTTACCTCCGCTTAAATCGTCCAAAATTTTTAGATAACTATCATATCTAAATTGAGATAGCTCGCCTTGTTGCACGGCAATCTTTACCGCACAGCGAGGTTCGTGTGTGTGGGTGCAGTTGTTAAAGCCACACTCCGACGAGAATTTAAATAGGTCAGGCATATAGCGTGTTACCTCATCACGTGTAACATTCAAAAGCCCAAATCCTTTGATTCCTGGGGTGTCAACAAGATATTGTTTTTCACCTATTTTGAACATCTCAGAGAATGTTGTAGTGTGTTTACCTTTTTTGTGGTAAGATGATATTTCACCGCTCTTTACATCTAGGTTTGGGGCTATAGCGTTGATAATTGTTGATTTTCCAACACCAGAATTCCCTGCAAAAAGCAATACCTTTCCGCTACTAGCGATATTAAGATTTTCTATTCCCATTTTTTTAAGTGCAGAGACTTCAACTGTCTTATAACCTGCATCTTCGTAGGGTTTTTTAAACTCATCTATATATGCTCTGTAGTCGGCGTGTGTAAAAAGATCAATCTTGTTAATGACAATGGTTACAGGCACTTTGTACATTTCACAACTTAGCAGAAACCTATCAATAAACTCGCAATTAGTGACAGGGAAGTCGATTGTAACCACTAAAAACGCCATTGATACATTGGCAGCAATTATGTGTGATTCTTTGGATAGATTGGTTGCTTTTCTAACAATGTAGTTTGATCTTTCGGTAACAGAGGTTATAACCCCTTGTTCCTCTAAGTTATCGTCACTCTCTTTGTTAAACACCACAATATCGCCTACCGATATAGGGTTTGTAGCTCGTATAGAATCCATCCTCATTTTGCCTCTGAGTCGGCAATTATACACAATATTAGTAGATTCATCTTCAACTCTATACCAACTTCCTGTAGCTTTAATTACTATTCCATCCATCCTCTGTTACTTTTTTTGTGGCATCTATAAAATAATCTTTAATAAACTCTACATGTGGGAATAATCTCTTAGATATAGAGTTTAGTATTGGGTCGAAATAGGATTGTTGCATCTCTTTTTTATCAACCCAGTCGTTTTTGTCGTTTAATACCTGGAATGTGCTGTATAGTAAGCTCATTACTATTGCAACTTTAATAAGAGAAGCAATAGAGCCGAGTATGCTGTTTAGTGTTCCTAGTCCTGTGAGTTTTAGTAGTTTACTTATGATTTTAGCTATAAAGTATACGCTTAAAACAAAAGCTAAAAAAATAGCAATAAAGGCCACAACTACAGCAAGTTCATAAGCGATATCTATATGTACTGCAAGTTTAGGACTGAAAATATTGGCAACAAAAATTCCAATAATTATTCCCAGAATTCCGCAAAGTTCTACTACAATACCATTTTTGTAGCCCTTATATAGGGCTATCAAAAATATTACTGCAAATATTATGTCGATTACATTCATTATTTTTTGTTTCTAGTTACTGAAACACGTTTTGCACGCTCAAATGGATACTCTCTATCAAAGATATAGCGATAAGTGATGTATGTTTTGTTTCTCTTAGCCTCAACATATTTCTCAACCATCCTAACCATTAATGGATTAAAATCGCCTACCCACGAAAGAGTCATAAAGTCGTAATTTACCCCTCCTTTTAAAATCTGTTTTCTAAAGACATTCATCATTGCCGACTCTACTCCTTTGCCTTGAAAATCAGATACAACACCAAATATCATACCTATTGCATTGCG
>JAWXTQ010000077.1:0-9560 GCA_044433405.1 Rikenellaceae bacterium | reverse complement strand
GATGCAATATCTACTGTACTACAGCTATCAATCGAGCCATTCTCAAGGCAGTATCACCAGTTGATATCGGAGCAAACACCACACCCAGCACCACCAAAGCAGTTCCTATACTTCCGAGCGTTGTAGTTGTGATGCGATCAATAATAATTGCTGCACTACCCGAAGTCTCCTTTATAACCTCATTCAAACCATCAGTTCCACCAAAAAACGACATTGCAATCGCCGCCCAAATAAGTGCAACTATACTCTCACTAATCATAGCACCATAAAAGACTGGGCGACACTCGCTCTCACTATTCAGACATCGCGCCATTAGAGGTGATTGAGTGGTGTGAAAACCCGAAATTGCCCCACACGCTATTGTAATTAACATTGTTGGAATTATTGGCAGTGACTCTTTTTTGAAATTATAGTTAGTAAAATCTATTTCAGGAACTTTTACAAGATACCCATCAAAAATCAATAGATAGAGAATAAGCGCAGCCATTGTTAGAAGCACAACTCCAAATATAGGATACACCTTACCGATAACCTTATCGATAGGAAGCAGAGTTGCAACTACATAGTAGACACAAATAATCAACAACCAAACATTTTTACCAATAGGAATATATCCTGTAAGAATATCAGCTGGACCCGACATAAACACGCTTCCAACAAGTATCATTAAAATAAGAGTAGCAACCCTCATAAAGTGTTTGACGTTTACACCCAGATATTGTCCAACCACATCAGGGAAATTTGCACCACCATTACGCAATGAGATTACACCTGCCATAAAATCTTGGGTTGCACCTAGAAATATACCACCAACAGTAATCCATATAAATGCAACTGGCCCATAAGCAGCACCTAGTATAGCCCCAAATATTGGACCTAATCCAGCAATATTCAGAAATTGAATAAGAAATGTTTTCCATAGAGGCATCGGAATGTAATCCATACCATCATTCATTGTTTTTGACGGAACATCCGCCTTTGGATTAATACCAACAACCCTCTCTAGCAGCTTGCCATACGCAAAATATGCAATAACCAATACTGCAAAACAGATAATAAAAGATATCATAACATTGAGTTTATATATAAAAAGAGCGTGCATCAACTTTCGATACACGCTCACAAATATAATCTATTTTTTTTATTATAGCAACCTTTCTCGTTTTTGCAAATTCATAAGTGCTACTAAGATACAACCAAAGCTGGCAGCAAACAGAAATAACCTATTGTTTGCCAACGTATTAGCCCAAACAGTAGGGTGAATTGTGTCAATTTCAGAGAATGGATTAATCAAAACATTCCACATAGTGTTACTATATGATTGTCCTAACATCACCAAACCTGCAACAACAAATATAAACACCACTGCCGTACCATTACCACCCTTGATTATGGTTGATAGCAAGAATGCTAAATTACCGAAAAAGAAGAGTGGAGACATCATCTGTATTGCCATTTCGAATATTTCGATAGGGCAAAACAAGAAGTTGGCAACAACACATAGAAGCAGAAGAATAACAAATGATTCGATAAATACGAATATCAATCTCAACAACCACACTTTGTACATGTAGTTAGGAATTGAAAATATTATCTCTAATATCTTGTTCTCTTCATCGTTTTGCAACCCATACACAGTTGGGTAAAAAATCAACATTAGTGCAGGCATTAGTAGACTTGAATAAACTAGGTCCTCGGTAGGTTCAGTACCATCGTATGCTATTTGGAATAGCAAAAAGACAAAGAACACTACTGCAACTATAGCAAACCATATAAATTTACCACCGAATACGATTTTTAAATTATATTTAGCTAATAATAATAGCGATTTTAAATTAAACATAACAAACTAAAATTTATAAGTTTTTCAACAAGCATAGATAAGCATCCTCTAACGATTCCTCCTCTCTAACTGCATTCTCAAATGGTTTTTCTTTCGAAACATATCTCACCTTGATGTCACCAGTGCTATGACGCATATGGTTGGCAACTCTAGTGTGGTCGATAGTTAAGAACTCCTCTTCACTACAGCTAAAGCTCCATACTTTATCTTCAGCAAATTTCAACATATCGTTTGGCTCACCGAAGTAACATAAATCACCTCTGTTGATTACTACAACTTGGTTACATGAACTTGCGATATCCTCAATAATGTGGGTTGAGAAGATTACGATACGCTCGCGACTTAACTCAACAAGAAGATTTCTGAAACGAATTCTCTCACGAGGGTCAAGACCAGCTGTTGGCTCATCAACAACCAAAATACGAGGTAGATTAAGAAGAATCAACGCGATACCAATACGTTGTTTCATACCACCAGAAAATGAGCTAATCTTAGCATCTTTACGATCTAACATGTGAACTGCAGTAAGCACATACTCTAGACGCGCAGTGCGCACCTCTTTATTGTCAATACCTTTAAGAATCGCTTGATAATTAAGGAAATCCCACGCGCTCATTTGCTCGTAAGTACCAAACTCTTGAGGTAAGAAACCAATCAAACTTTGAAGCTCTTCGCGATATTCCCTAGTGTCTTTTCCGTTAATCCAGATAGTACCATAACTTTGTTCGTAAATACCTGTAATGATACGCATAAATGTTGATTTACCAGCACCATTCGAGCCTAATAGACCAAACATACCATTTGTGATGGTAAACGACACACCTTTGAGTGCCATAAATGGAGTTTTACGCTTACCAATAATTGGCATAGATTGCGAGATATTGTAAGCCGCACGTCTTATGGCAGCAAATCTACCATTGATACGCTCAATATTGATATTCAATCGCTCTGCTCTACGTGCAAGACGATACATCAAATAACCTAACAATATTAAGAATAGATATATAGCTGTTATACTCTTATTTTCGATTGTCACAAACGATGAACTTAGCGCAATAAACACTAAAACAAAGTTGAATGAAACATTAACAAGAGAGAGTAATTTACCCTCAACGCCATTGCTTCGATTAAGCAGATATTTATGAAGTTTAACCCACATAGAGGCTGTCAACAACACGCTAATCAACAACATTAGAGTAATCCACAATACATTCTCAAAGTAGTTAACTGCTCCAATATAAAGCACTACGACAATTAGAGATTTCCATACAAGGTCATTTAGATCAGAGAGTTTTCTACACTCACTATCTAAACCTAAGCGTCTGCGTAGCTCCTTAGCTCCTTTCCACTCACGTGCAAAACGACCTGGACGATCGTAAATCTTCACCAAGTTACGAACCACGATAGTGATAGGCTCATCGTCACCAATAACCTTACTATTTGCAATTCTAACTGAGGTTCTGATAATGTATGTCATACCAGGAATAAGAGCAAGTGCAAATATTATGTATACAGCTCTTTCGTATATTCCGCTTAGAGTCAAGAATACGTATAGTAACACAACCGCAAAGATTAATCCATGAATTATGTATATCCACACTGGAAGCTCGCGATACCATTTGATTATACCCTCCATCGACACATATAGTGTAGGTAGAAGAATCAGCGTAAGTGCTGACGAGAAAGCAAGACCACCAATCACAGTGATAGCAAATGGAGCTCCAATAGCACCAGCATAGTCGTCGCCACCTAAAGCCAAAGGAAGAAGCGCAACGATTGTTGTTATAGTTGTGATTAAGATTGGTTTTAAACGCGATGCACCACTTGTTAAAAGCGCGCGGTTACGCGAATAACCTCTTTTTCGAAGAAGTGTAGTGTAGTCTAAGAGAATAATACCCCCATTAACCACAATACCAATAAGAATTAAGAAACCAGTCAATACATTGATGTTTCCAACGCTATTACCTGAGAAAATCAGAGCCACAAACGAACCAATAGCCGCAAGCGGAATAGCAAACATCAAAATAATAGGAAGAGTTGTAGACTCAAAGACAATTGCAATAATCATATAGATTAATAGAATTGACGCTGCAATCAGGAAGTCAAAATCGTCAGTCTCAGTGTCAGCCTCAGCATGTTCAACTGCAATACCTGCCGACATTGGATACTCAGCAATCAAATCATCAATCTCTGATTTGTAACCTGAAGTAATCTCGTCAGTCAAGTCTGATTGAGAGAAACGATAAGTAATTTTAAGTTCACGTACTTTATTCACCCTTTGAATACTGCTTTTACCAACATCTTTCTTGATATCTGCAATATCGTCAAGTTTGTAAAGTGCACCAGAACCACTACTTACTTTCAAATCTTTCAAATCTTGATAAGTTTTTGTCTCACTATATACAGTTTCAACACTATCATCCTCCTCAGAGGCGATTGAGATAACGATATCAATTAAATCATCATCTATCTGAATTTGGGTACCACTAGAGACTTGAGAACTTAAATCTGACAAAGCATTAGAAATTTGCTGACTACCAATTTCAAGCGATGTAGATAGTATAGGGTCAACGGTAATGTCAACAACACTACTACCCCTCTGCACCGAAACTGAAGTGTTTGAGATAAAATCAAGCTCAGATATCTGCTCTTGCAAATCTTCAGCTACCTGCATCATCTCCTCATAGTCAGAACCTGTCACAACAAGCTCGTTTTGAGTCTCTCCAATACCCATAGAAGATAACATCCTATCTAGCACATCCATGGTAGTAGAGCTACCAGATGAGCTAACTCCAGAAGATACAGTTAGAGTGTTAACACCCTCAGTCTTGTTTAGTCTATTATAAACGTCGTCGATAATCTCACCAATTTGACGACCTCCATTTTTGTTAAAATCCTCTTTTAGCTGAATTGAGATATTTGCACTACTCTCTCTAACCATCGAGGTCACTTCATATCTCTCAGGAAGCGAGTCTAGTCGACTCTCAATCTCAGTTGTGATTTCGTCACTCTCAGAGATTGTAATATCATCATCCATTTCGGCATACACCTTAATGATGTCACTACCCACACTTGTTGTTGAGGTTTCAGTTTGGTTACTAGCCCAAGTGAAAGTAATCAACAAAAGCAACATTGTTGTAGTGATAACAATCGCAGGTTGACGAATAAAACTCTTAAGAATAATGATATAAACCTGAACCATACGATCTTGAATCGAGACCTTCTCACTAAATACGCTATCTGAACGTTTTTTACCACGAATAATTAAGTATGTAATCATTGGGATAAGTAGTAGCGACACTAGCAGCGAGAAACAGAGAGTCGAAATAATCGAGATACCAAGATTTTTTCCTAGCAGTGCAATTATTATGTTATCTGTAAATACGAATGGTAAGAACACTGTAACTGTTGTTAGGGTTGAAGCAATAATCGAACGCCACACTTGTCGTGTTCCCTCTATTACTGCATCCTCAGGCGATTTTCCCTCACCAAATAGGCGATAGATATTCTCAAGAACAACAATACTATTGTCAAGTAACATACCAATAGCCAAAGCAATACCCAGCAGAGTTAGAGCATTGATTGTAATATCAAAAGCATAAAATAGGTTGAATGCCGCAAATACAGAGATTGGAATTGCAAGCGAAACAGAAAGTGCCAAACCGATATTTTGAAGGAAGAACCACAATATCAAAACTGACAACGCACCACCTACAAGCCCAGACATCTTAATTTGTTCAATATTAGCCACAATCTCTTCAGCATTGCTACTAGCAACTGCAATTGTGATACCGTGATCAACAAACATCTCATTAAGAGCCTCAATCTCTTGTTCTACTCTCTCAGTGAGCTCAATGATGTTTGCACCACTTTCGCTATTTAATCCAACCGATATAGAGCGTTGGCCGTTAATCCTACTGATTGATGTTGGCTCTTGTAGCTCGTAGCTTATATCGGCAATATCACGCAAATAGATAGGACCGTCAGAGTTTACTACAATCTCACTAATTTGACTTATATGATCATAACCACCCTCGATAAACACTCCTAGATTTTCGTTGTTGTTGCTATTAGTGTAGCCAACAAAGTTTCTCTGATTACCAGCATTAGAGAGGCTTGAAGTGATAGTTGAAGTTGTGATGTTCATCGCTTCAGCCAAATACTCATTGAGTTTAATCTCTACTGATTGTTGTCTACCACCATAAATATTAACACCAACGATACCGTCGATATTTTCAAGTTTAGTTTGAAGATCCTCCTCAGTTACGGCCAATATTTGATCCACATCGCCATCACCTTTAACATTAAGAGTCATAAACTGACTGCTTGACATCGACTCGGTGTTGGCTTGTGTTACCGACACATTGAAACCATCAGGAAAATCGAGCGCAGCCTCATTGATATCTTTACTGAAAGATATCGAGGTTGTCTCTAGGTCAGTACTAGCTTTAAACTCAACAACGATGGTAGCACCCCTAGTGTTGATATTAGAGGTTATCTGCTCTACACCCGATGTTTTTCCTATAACACTCTCAAGTGGGATAACAATATCCGACTCTAAGTATGTGGGGTCGCTTGTTGAACTAGAACTAACGCTCACAGTCATTGTTGGCAACTCCGTGGTTGGGAGCAGCTCAATCAACAGCCTGTCGTATGATATCAGCCCTAAAAATATTAGGGCTATAAACATCATACTGATTGTTATTTTTCTATTTATTAAAAACTTCATTTTGTTACTCTGTTAGTTTGGCTTTGAATAAACTTCTCTTAATAGATTCCAAGATGTAATACACACATGGTATTACAATCAAACTCAAGGCAGTAGAGGCAACAAGACCTCCGATTACTGCGATTGCCATTGAGTTTTGGAATTCAGAGCCATCACCAAAGGATAAAGACATAGGTAAAAGTGCCAAAATGGTAGTTGTACTTGTCATTATAATTGGACGAATACGCTGCTCGGCAGCAAGTATAATTGCATCTGTTAACTTCTCTCCGCTTTTTATAAGCTGACCAATACGGTCAACAAGCAGAATAGAACTATTAACGGCAATACCTACAAGCATTACGATACCAATAGCAGCCATAATATTTAGGCTCTTTCCTGTAATCAAGAATAGAAGAAGCGCACCTGCTACAGCCAATGGGATTGTAAGCAGAATAGTAAATGGATGAAGTAGCGACTCAAACTGAGATGCCATTACCATGTAAACCAAAATAATTGATAGAGCTAAAGCAAAAATCAAACTATTCATTGACTCCTCGCGTTGTTGCTCTGAACCTTCGATACTAACATAATAATCAGAAGGAATATCTATTTTAGCTAGTGCAGCTCTAACTGAATCTGCAACTTGACTAAGCGGAGCATCATCTTTTGCTCTAATTGCAACTTGCATGATTCGACTTTGATCGCTTCTTAATATTTGACTAGCAGCTGGCTCGATTTTAATATCAGCAACCTCACCTAAAAGAATACGTTGTTCTCCCGACGAAACTGCAATCGAGCTCAAGTCTGAGATATTTACTTTAGGCAATTGAACTCTAATATTGGTTATATCACCATTTAGGTCCATTGTACCAGCTTCAGTTCCAGATAGTAGACTGCTCACTTCGCTGATAATGGTGTTAAGTGATAGACCATAAACACTAGATGTAACCCTATCAACTGTTACTGTAACCTCACTACTACCATCTCTCTCTTGGTATGATAAAGAACCGATATTGCTTAATGTAGATAGTTCATTAACGACTAAATCATTTATATCCATCAACTCATCAAGCTCCTCACCTTTTATCTCTACAATGATATCGCTACCATCGTCTTGAAGAAGTGAAGTAACACCGCCTTGAGCATCGCTGAAGGTAACTTTAATCTCATTAATTGTTGCAAGATAATCCTCGACCTCCTCAGTCAACTCAGAAACTCCAATTAAAGCACCATCACCCAAATTAACGATAATTGAGGCGTGATTACTAAGTGGAGTTGTTCCACCGTCGCTACCAGCAACACCGATATGTGAATATGTTGTAGTTGATGAATCTCTAACGATTTGGTCGATTAACGACTCAATACCTCTAATTGTAGAGTGTGAACTAGCTAAAGTTGTTCCCTCTGGAAGCTCAATGTCAATCTTAAGACTTCCTGAATCTGAACTTGGGATAAACTCACTACCAATTTGAGCAGAGAGCATAAACACACTACCCACAAATATGATAGTAGCCAAAACAACTGCATATCTACGTCTAAGCACTCCTCTTAAGAATTTGCCATAACCAGTAATCTTAACAGAGTTGTTCGATTGAGTTGTTTTCTTTGAGCTCTTTTTGCCACCCAAAAATCTATTATAAAGCATTGGGATTGCAAGTATAGCCACAAATAGAGATGATATAAGAGCAAAAGTAACACTCCATGCTTGATCTTTAAATAAAGCACCAGTCTCACCTTGAAGATACACAATAGGTAAGAATACAACGATAGTTGTTATTGTAGATGCTATAATTGCACTACCAACCTCGCTAGTACCTTCAATAATCGCCTCTTTAACCTCTATACCTGACTCCTGCTTCTTAAATATACTCTCAATCACCACAATGGCATTATCCACAAGCATACCAGCACCGAGTGCCAAACCTCCAAGCGTCATGATATTTAGAGTAAGTCCACCAAAGTAGAACATACTAAAGGTTGCAATAATTGAGATTGGAATTGCAAGCGAAACAACGATTGTTGTTCCAATACGACGCAAGAAAATAAACAGAATCAATACAGCTAGAGCCATACCAATTAATGCACTATCTTGAACTGCACCTATCGAATCCTCGATAAATCCACCCTGATTAGTCACCACCTCGATAGTGTAACCTGGCATCGCTTTACGCATTGTTTCAAGCTTTGCCAAAACATTGTTAGTAGCTTTAAGTGTGTTGAAATCACGCTCTTTGTAAACCTCGATACCAACACCCTCGTCGCCATTAAGTCTAACGATACTGGTTTGCTCCTCAGTTGCTACATATATTTTTGCAACATCACCAAGATATATAGCACCTTTTAGAGATGTAGCAGAAGATGTTCCAGTCTCTGAAATCTCTGATGTGTTTCTATCTTTATAACCTACGATAATTGTACTAAACTCCTCTATGCTCTCAATTAGGTTAGATCCACTAACAATGTAGCGAACTCCCATATCCTCAATTTGACCACCTGAAAGAGTGTAGTTGTTGCTTTCAATTGTTTGAGCTAATGTACTAACATCTAAACCATAAGCCTCTAGAGTGTAAGGATCAGTGTCGATAACAACCTCATTAACAATATCTCCTGTAAAATCAACATCTGCAACACCGTCAACACTAAGCAGCTGAGGTCTAAGATAGTTGTTTGCGATACGAGTTAAGTCAACTGGCTCCATTTCGCTATGCGATAGAGATAATAACATAACTGGATCACCCGAAGGGTCAAGTTGTGAAACTGAAATTTCTTCAATATCTGAATTTTGGCTATACGAAGTTACCGCCATTTGAAGGTCAAGGAAAGCATCATCCATATCTGTCCCCATTGATATTCAACGGTAATCAAAGCACCACTTTCACGAATTTGCGATTTAACGCTTTTTGCATTATCTGTACGGATTGCTGTAGCTTCAATGCTCTCAACAAACTGTTGTTCTACCTCTACTGGGGGATTCTCAGTAGTGGTAAGCTCTATATACAGTTTCGACGA
>JAWXTQ010000076.1:0-9582 GCA_044433405.1 Rikenellaceae bacterium | reverse complement strand
AGTATGTCCAAGCTGATCCACCATAAGTAACTGTTTGATCCTGCATAAAAGCAGCTAGAGTTGCACCTTCACCTGTAGCATCTTCCATGTCTGAGCCAGCTGTGTAATAAGCATCAACAACAAACACATCAGTACTTACAAACCCTGTTTCAGCAGTAGCTTTAGTAGCACTACCAGCATAAGAGGTAAAACCTATTGGAGTTAATGTAGAGTCGACTGAATCAGTCACCTCATTCTTTGAGCACGAGCTCAATACAACAGCCGTAACCGCTGCTAAAAATAAAATCTTTTTCATCTTAGTTTTAATTAATGTTATTCAAATTTATTTGTTTTTAAAATTAGTTGTTAAATTGGGACATCTATTACAACCTTATCGCCCCAATCATCAATCTCAGCAGAGAAACCACTACTCGATCCATCGACTGGCTCAACATCTGGGAGCACTATTGGCTTATCATCAGAAGTTGAGTCAAGATCAAACGTAAAGCCTGTATCAATATTTATATCGGCACTAATATCTGCCTTTGTATCATCATCACTACTATTAATTGTCACCTTGTCGTTTAGATATACTGTTTCACTAGTGATAGTGGCATTATCAACAAGTAGAATATCAATATCCAACCTACCATCCCAATCTTCGTAGCTACGAGTAGTGGTTGACTGCGCAGGCAAACCAAAACTGGTAAAGGTGATTGACAACTCACCCTCACTATAGCCGTCATAAACTGTTTTGGTCCAATCCTCCAAAACGTGAGTCGCCTGGGTAGTGTGGCTAGTCTGCTGCGAGAAGTTGTAGCCTCCTGCCAATCCATAAAGTGTGGCACGCGTAGATTGGTGGTTATAGATACCTGAAACTCTCACACGCACAACAATATTTTTGATGATTACTTTTGGCGTTACTGAGATATATTTTGTAACCGATTCGCCACTTTTGGTTGCTACGCCACTATCATACTCCACTTTTGTAGCTACATCTTCGCTAGAGACCACAAAACCTACATAAGTGGCTGCGGCAATCTCTTCTGGATCACGCACTAAGCCAACACCCGATTTAGACTCTGCCCACTTGCTATCACTGCTAACAGTCGACACCTCAGCAGTTTCAAAACTATCCATACCGCTAAACGAAACTGTGCCGTAGTCGGTAGGTATCTGATTAAAAACTAATATATTGTAGCTACCTTGCGGCAAGTTAACTGTGATACTAGAGATATCGTTGCTAACAGCCACAACTGCATCGCCTCCATCTTCTGGATAGCAATAGACACTCATACCTGTAGGTGTAGTGCTCATATTACTCCAATCAACATCTACGACAACCTCACAAGTGGGGTCGTAAAGATAGGTTAGCTCTCGGCGTTGACAAGAGACAACCGCTAGGGATAGTGATAATATGTAGAGTAATCTTTTCATCATCTATCTCTTTTTATTGTAATTAATTAACCACACCAACGACACTTCAAGCTTAGTTGGCCCTAGCCATTGATAATTTCCATCGCGTTGCCACACTAAGAATTTGTTATCCTGTTCACCCTCATAATAGCGATAATCAGTGTTAAGATAACCAACACCTAGAGAGTACTCCATGCGTAGGCTACCGCTCTTGTTGATAGTGTGAGCATAGCCACCTGAGAGACCTGCTGCAATGTAGAACTCACCTTGATAGCCGTTGTTTTTCCACTGTAGGTCATAAATTCCACCACCTGCATACAAACCTGCAAACCAACCTGTAAGTTGCAATCTATCGCTTCTATCTCCAAACCAATAACGCCCCTCTAGCTGCCCTGACAAAATTTGCAAAGCGTAGCCATTATCGTTTGTCACCCACCAAGGGCATATCCATTCACCACCAATAGACCATTTATCACCAATTGGAACCTCCAATTCTATATTTGGAGTTAATAGCAGATCGTATAATAGATTTGTTTTTAAAGCAAATAAGGGTTTGGTGATAATCTCTTGCTCCTCTACAGACTCCACTTCAACCTCTTCAACCTCTTCTATTTGCGGTTCAGGCTCTTGAATAGCAGGCTCTGCAACTGGCTCATCGGGCACAACTACTGTTGGCTCATTTTGAGTGTAATAAAAGGTGATGTTAGCTTTTCGAAGAAGCGGGAAAAGCGTCGAGTCCATTTCTAAATAGGGGATACCGCGATTTAGAATCATCAATTGACGATTACGACTATCTAAAAGGCTACTCCATCGCGCATCGGGAGTCTCTTTTCCCCACGTTTCAACTGGTACATTTTCGATAATATCGGCTAATTGCTCTTTGTTTTTAATTGAGGAGTTTTGCACTAAAAGATGCAGTGCATCCCAGTCAGTACCTCTCAAAGAGATTTTAAGAATTTCAGGAGATAGCTTGCAATCATTTAAAAGAAACTCTTTCACTGAGTTGGCACGATTTTCGCTAAGTGTTTTATTTGAAGTTATCCCACCCTCAGGAGAGGTGTAACTAGCAACCACAACGCTATCAAGAAGCAAGAGTGAATCTTGATTAAATTGAGTAATATGTGATTTAAGTTTGTACAGAGCCTCTCTGTTTAGCTCACCATCAATATCAGACCCTGAGCGAGAAAAAAAGATATCAACAGATAGCTGCTTTTTCTCTGATTGTCCGTAAGCATATTGAGGAAAAAAAAGCAGGGTTAGTAGGACAAACCTTACTACAGTAAGCGATATGTTTTTAAATTTATCAGCCATCTACGAATAACTCCATTTATTATCTGAAATATTAATTTAAAGCATCCAAATAGCACTATAAAGCGACATCGAGATAGCTCACAATTAATAGCAAATTTCTCACGCTGCAAACATAATTACATTTTTTTAATAGAAAAAGCAAAATAGACAAAAAAAAGTTAACATCACCACTTAGCATTGCCCTAAATTTGATAGCATCGCCATTACGGAGGCATTTGAAGCTGATTTTTTTAAGAAAATTACGTAAAAATAATCTCAAAAATATTCGACTAATCCCATTTTTATCGACGAAAAGAACAAAATTACACACAAACAGAACAATTTATAATGCACCACTCACTATCAAACTCAACAATTATCGGCATTAATCACTAATTATTAAGTGTAAGCGATTTTACAAATTCTATTGTTCTTGATAAAACACCCAAAGACAAGTGAACATACCAAAGCACCTTTAGGTTTAGCGTTAAGAACCTAAGAAGTGCAAGTTCTTTGTTTCTTTCTTCAAAGAAAGAAAATCAAAAAAAATTAAGATAAAAGTCATATAGATATAAAATCAAACCTCACCAATAGCAACCCTATTGTTTTACCTTAAAAAACCAACCTGTCGCTAAAGGTTGGTTTTTTTATCATCACGCCACCCTGCACTTTTTGCTGCGCAAAAAATGCTTTTAAAGGGCGGTGGGGAGGCTGAGCTCTGGACTCTCCTTGCGGAGGGCAGGGGTCAGAGACCCCTTTGGGAGAAACTTTGTTTCTCCTGTGCACATGCTCGGTGTTTCTCTGGTGCACATGTTCGGAGGGTTTCTCAAGAGGGGTCGTTACGACCCCTGCCGACGCGCCTTACGACGTGCACGGATGCGCTTAACAAGCGCTCTATAACGCTCGATTATCTCTCGAAATTTATCAAAATCCTCCTTATAGTAGATACCAACTCCATTCTCTTGAAGTCCTTGATTTTCGTCAAATGAGTCTATCTGACGAGTAAAGGCCTTAGTTTGTAAATTGCCGCTCTTGTCAAGTAGGTAGGTGACATAGAAATTACCTGCCAAAGTCTTAGAATTACTAGTTAGATAGGCTGTATTGTTTTTGAAGTCGTAGTTTCCCTCAGCCTCAATCAAGAGTCTATTGTTGAGCAGGGGAGCTGAGAAGTTTAACTCTAACTCATCAGAGGTCATCTCGCTACGCGGTAAATAGTTGAAACCTAAATCAAACTTGTCATTTGAAATCCAATTGCTGATTTGATTTGAGAGAAACTCAATGCCTGTAACGGCACTAGCCGTACCAACCATACCAACCGTAACACTAGTAGCTGAGGTGGCGACATCGGTATAGAAACTATTGGAAAAGAGAAGCCAAAAAATCTGCTTCGAGATAGCCTCTTCGGTGTTAAGATAACTACTTAGCAAACTCTGTGTCTCAGGATCAACATCTGGAACTGTAATACCTAGCGTAATATCAGGCTTTAAAAGCTTGCCTGCAAGCGAAAGATTACAATCAACATCGACTCTACTGCTGTAGGTTGAACCTAGAATAGGTGCTAGAGATGTTCGCGTAAGATAAGAGGCTGTCACATTGAGGTTTGCACCTAGAGGATCGCCAGTCCAGTTGATTGACGAACCTGGCTGAATAACAAAATATTTGTTTATCAGCTTGAACGTTGGCAGAGTAAACAGATAACTACCCTCACTAATTTGATAACCTCCCGTCATTGTAAAAATCTCTTTTTGGGGATTTATACTCATGCTCAACTCACCCAAACCTCGCGCCTTGATAATATCGCCTAGAGTGGGGTCAATCACAAGTTGCACCTCAGTATCGTTAGAGACGGTGATATTAATATCCATCTCAAATTGAGAGCTTACAACGCCCATATCTTTTAGCTTAAAGTTGAAAAAGTCGCGCTCAGACTCGTCGCGCTCCTCAACTGGCGGCTTAACAAAAGAGATAAAATCGGCCTCAACAATGCTCGCTTTATCAGTTAAGGGCATAAAAAATTTGGAGTTGTTAACGACACTAGCCACGATAGACATTGTTACGTTGTTGCCATGGCCATTAACCTCTAGCTTGCCACTGCCACTAACGCTGCCATAAAAGAGAGGATTATCGTCAAGTGTCGTGTTAAGACAGAGCAATCCTCTAGGCTCAACGTTTATGTTGTATCTAACTTTTGAGTATCTATCACCTCCATTGAGCGAACCATTAAGAGGTGCAGATACCCCTAGAGGATCGGTAATAGTGGCCTCCTTAAGGGTGTACACATTATCTATAATCTCCGCCTTACCCTGCATCTTGTAGTGAACATTGGTGAAATCAATGGTAGTTTGAAAATCTTTTATATCAACCGACCCATTTACGCGCAATGGGCGATCTAGGTTGTCGAGAGTAATATCAATATCGACAACTCCTGAACAGTTGCTACCAACAACCTTCATCAGTGGCTCAAGAGGTTGCAAATCGACATCCACAAATTTGGCTTTCGCATCGAATTTTCCGCTATCAAAATCAACCTCCGCCTCTATCAGCCTATTCTCGGCTGTCGAGAGGGTGTAGAACATACTGCTACTTAATGCGTTCAACTCTGTACTTTTGATGTATAGAGTAGGAATAGCATAGTCGTTTAATTTAAAATCATCGACCTCTAGGTTGGTCTTAAATCCGTAATTTTTGCCGCGATTATAGAGTTTTGCCTCACCGTTTAAGTAACCCTCAAAGGTGTAGCCTAGCTTTTTAGTGAAAAAAGAAAAATCTGAGAGGTTAAATCGCGACATGTTTATAGTTAGTGTGTCGCTCTCAAACTTTGATACTACTCCTGTAGCCTCAAAATATTGATTGTCGGAGTGGAACGAAAAATTATCAACATCTACTCTTGCGGAGTCAACTGTGAATTGGCTCTCGTTTATCACCCATCTATTGCCACTTAATACAATAAAAGAGGGTAAAACCTGTGAAACTATTCGCGTTCCATCATTATTACTATTACGCGAAAAGATTGTTTTTAACGCTATCAATGCGCTAGAGTTGTCGTATGAATTGTTGAAATGGGTTGATATATCAATATTATTATCCTTAATACCACCCATAATTGTAAAATTTGGAAGAAAGATATTTTTGATACTCAACTCGTCAATAGAGACATAAAACGAGATTGAATCTGTCTCACTTCGACTTAGAACATCTATATTTAGAAATTCGTAATTATCAAACGTTATACTCTCGCTCTTTGCCGAAAGAGAAAACTCGTCTAGCGCAGGATTAAAGATAAACGAAAGCTTACTATCCTTAGCAACATTCAATCCTGGAACAAAGATACTCGCCATATTATTGGCCTCCTTGACATTTACTACCGCAACATAGTAGCTATTCTCGGCACTCTCAACTTCTTTAGAGGTGGCAATGTCATTCAAGAATTTTAAACTATTTATATCAATCTCACCATGTTGCAGTGAGGGCAGATATTTCTCTACTGTGTTGATAAAATAGGGAATGATATATGTGTAACTCTGCTTGGCAGTGATATTGACATCGGCAAAATCGGAAGTTAAGATGATTGATTTATTGATATCACTATTTTGGGTCTTTATCTCTACTTTACCCACTCTCACCGTGTCGATACGATTTACGAAGTAGAAATTTTCAAAACTAATCTCACCATTTAGGCTATCTATTTTAGATCCGCTACCATTTGCAATGATATTGCCACTAAAATATGATATTGTGTCGCGAAGATCTAGATTCAAAGCATACAAATCTGCCTTCTCGATATCCATGGTAAAGTCGTAGCGTGGTATGTTGTTCTCTAAATGAATTAATCCTTTAAAATCAAACACTAAATTTGGGTCGCGTGCAACAATCTCTCCGCGGAAGAGCTTATCTTTAAACGATCCATTTACATCAATATTAGAGTAGTTGTAGTCACGAAAACGAGCATTATCGATAGTGCTATTCACTACAATATCAACACTATCTTTACCAATAAAGCTATTTACATTACCCTTAAAACTAACGTTTTTCAACGATTTGACACCCAAAATAGCCTCACCGTTCATGTTTGAAACATTTAGAGCACCGTCAATCTTGAATGCCTCGTTGTGGCTTGTATTAGAGACTACAAAGTCGACATTTCCACTCAATGTCCTTAAACTACCTGTTGATCTAAAATCGTCAATTCGACCATTAAACACCCCATTCATATCTACCCAACCTAACGACTTCAAGATAGAGACATTGGGAGTTTTGCCTGTAAAATCGTATGCTAGCTTACTAACATCGGCATAGTCGGTATGAAGATCGTTTAACGAGAGCGAAAATAGCGTGGTGTCGATATTCGGAAGCCCTTGAAGCCTCAGCGTAGAGGATAGAATGGTTGAGTTGTAGGCTGTAAGGCGCGCGATATTACATGTCAAGTCTGAAACATACCCCTCACAGCTACCTGCAAAGTTAATTTTAGAGAGCCAGTTGCGCCTATGACCTGTAAATTTCTCAACCGTCGACATATCTACATCACTACTTGTGATTGAGGCTTTCATGTAAACATCGTTTACAAAATCAACCATGTTCCAATTGTTGTAATGGAGCGATAGACCTGAGAGGTTAAAACTTGAATTTTCAATCTCAACATAGCTCTCAGCTGCCGAGATTGTAGTAGGTGAGACAGTCAGAGAGTTGGTGATAACCTCGTTAATCACAACACCGCTCTTCTCTCTAAGTGAGATGTGCTTAAGCTCTGCAATGATAGAGTCGCGAAAAAGATTAAAATCACTGGCTCTAACGCTAATGTCGTTAAGCCTCATATCTTCATAGTCGATACCTGCAGTAAAGTTTTGCCTCTTTAATATCTTGACAAAAGCTACACAGAATGAGTCTAACTCAATCTCGTCTATGTGAAGTTTAAATATCTTCTCGCTACGCACTTCTGGCTTGAGCTTGTCAACTACGCGCTTTACATTGACAATTGAGCTACTATCAGCTTCGATATATATTCCACCCCCTTTGGCAGCTGCTCGCCCTAGCCCAAAAGAAAGATTTGGAATATTTATTGAGGTAATAGAGGCTTCAACCTCGCTTATGTAGAATAGTGTGTCGCCTTGGTGGTATGGATTTTCAACCCAAAAATCTTTCACCTCTAGCTTATTATAACCGCGCAACTTAACGCTTCCTAACTCAACCTTTACGCCAACTTTGTTACTTGCTATATAGCTAAACTTTTCTAATAGTGCACTTTGAACAGACTCTAATTGAAGTAATATAGAGAGCAGAACTGGTAGCAATATCAAAACCATTGATATCACCGCCAACACCTCTAAAAATTTTTTTACTCCCTTTTTCACTATTAGTCTTAGATAAAATCGAATAATAAAATACAACTCATATTTATACAATCTACAAAGATAGCCATTATTATCATATTTACAAGGTAAAAAAGCACCTTTCTACCCTCACAACACATTTAAAAGGTGTATATACTCCACATATAACCAATCTAAACAGAGCAAACAACTACAACATTAATGCAAATTAGTTTCTTAATGATTTATTACATATATTTGCTGAACATAAACTCTATAAATTTGCATTTAAATCTCATCTAATTAAAGATAAAACGATGAATCACACAAGAAAAACTATCGCGATAATGACATACTGGTGTAGTAACGAAAATTATGGCCAGATTTTGCAAATGTATGCGTTGTACAACTCTCTAAAAACGTTAGGACATAATGTTTTTATTGTGAGGTATGATGGTATAAATGATAGTAGCCTAACCGCCTCTATGTGCGAACGCCTAATTAGAGTTGCGATAAACCCCGCTAGAATAGCTAATATTTTAAAGTCTGCACCTAAAAAAGAGAGCGTAAGCAATAGTATTACTACTAAAACAGATTGTCAATTTGAGAGATTTAAATCAGAAAATTTTGCCTGGAGCAACCTATACAAATCATACTCACAACTAAAATCAAATCCCCCAGAGGCGGATGTATATATTTGCGGAAGTGACATCGTCTGGGTGGAAGGTCCTAAATATAAACCATACTTCCTGGAGTTTGTAAGCAGTGCAACAAAAATCGCTTATGCTCCATCGTTTGGCAGCAGCTCAATATCTAGAGAGTTTAAATTTAATATAAAAAGAGCTCTTAAATCATTCTCAGCAATATCTACTCGCGAACAGAGTGGCGTAAAAATATGCAACTCTATGGGTTTTGATAATGCACAATGGATGCCCGACCCTACACTCCTACTCTCAAAAGAGCAATACGGCAAAATCGCTTCAGAGCCTAAATCGACAAATAAATATATTTTTCTCTATCTTCTTGGTAGCGATACTACCCTCCCTTTTGAACAGATAGAGGAGTTTAAGAGTGCTAAAAATCTCGATCTAGAGTATTGCGCACTCTCTGGTAGAAAGGATAAAAATGCAACTGCTCACCCTACAATCGAAGAGTGGCTCGGATATATCAAGCATAGCGAATATGTGATAACAAACTCTTTCCACGGATGTGTGTTTGCTATAATTTTTAACAAACCATTTATGTTCTTGCCACTTACAGGCAAAGATGCAAAGAAAAACGAACGAATAATTTCGTTCTTAGATAAGTTAGAGATTAAAAACAGAATATTCAACAACAAAATAAGCGATATCGACACTCCATTAGAGTACACAAACATCAATAACAAAATCCAGAAGTGGATAGATCAAGCTAATCAGTTTATAGTTGATGCTATTAACCTACGCTAGTATTGTGCATTTTGGCTATTTTGTTTTCTGAAGAAGCACGCGCGTGACATCCCTGAACTATTTTTAGAAGCTTGGCTACCGCCAACCATCCAAAAACAGCCCATGAATGCCCCGCGCTGGTAAGAAAACCTTCGTCGCTACCG
>JAWXTQ010000075.1:0-9673 GCA_044433405.1 Rikenellaceae bacterium | reverse complement strand
TGGTTATAAAGCTAAAAATTTCGTAAAAGCTGGACTAGAAGTCATAATACACATACTTGTAAGTGGCTATGAATCAAAATATAAGTTTAATGTGTTTGATTTTTTGTCATGTAGATAGATTTGTAGCCTAAAATCTAGTAACGAAATCTGTTGCAGATAACAAAACCTTAACAGTAATTTAAAAATTTAAAATGATGAGTGAAAATTATGTAACACCCCAAATTGAGGTGATTGAAGTTGAATTAGAGGATGTGCTATGTCTAAGTGCCACTGCTCTGCCAGATTTTGGATATGGTGGAGTAGCCTTTTAATCTTTAAAATTTATCAATATAATGAAAAGAGAATTCATGAATTTTGTGCTTATGGCAATAGTTGTCTTAAGTGTTGCCTCTTGTGCTAAGTGCGATTTAGAACAGGTGGTTGCAGGTGTAGAAACAGAAGAAACATTTACACTATACGCAGAGATTGAAACATTAGATACAAAGGCTGACCTCGCCTATGATGACGATGCTAACACTATCTCGATCGATTGGATAGATAGTGGTGATGATATTGATGAGATTACCCTATATAACTCTGATAGTCTTAGAGTAGGTAATTTTAAGTGTAGTGATAGTGCGACAAGTGCCTTTGTGGCAATTGATGGTGCTGTTCTTGCAGAAGGTGATTATACTGCTGTATTTCCAGCTACAGAGTCTGAAACTTTAGCTGATGCACAATCAGAGGATTTAACGTCAAGCCAAAATGGCGATGCGATAAGCTCTCTTAACAATGCTTGTTATATGGAGGGTGTATTCACCTACGTTTCTGGAGAGAACAGTACAGTCCGATTTAATCACAAGATGGCTGTTATGACATTTATAATGGAAGATAAGCAGCCTAAAGAGTTAGTTTTTGCAAATGGTGATGATGCCTATACCGTGACTTTTACTGATGCTGTTGAGCCTCTAAGTAGTGGTTACTACCGTTCGCATATTATGATTAAGCCTTGTAGTGATTACTTTCGTATGCTATCATTTGCTATTACTTATAGTGATGATAGCAAAAAAGTATATACCGTAACTTCTGGTATAGAGTATCAGGCAGGTATGAACTATACAGCGCCATTTACGACCATTTCTAATCCAACTGATTGGGTGGGTGATGGAACATCAGTATCTCCATACCTAATAGAAACGGCTGGCGATCTTAGGAATTTATCAAGTTATGTTAGTGAAGGTAACTCATATAGTGGCGTTTATTTTACACTTACTAGTGATATTGATCTAGAAGGTATAGATGGTGATCAAGGTGTAGCGGAGAAAGCATTTACACCTATTGGTAGCTCTTCTACTAAGTTCTGTGGTAAGTTCTACGGTAATGGAAAAACAATTTCGGGTCTATATACCATAAATGGAAGTTCAGATAATCAAGGTCTCTTTGGATATATTAGTGATGGTGCAGAGGTTAGTGATATCACTGTATATGGTAAAGTTTCAGGTGCTAATAATACTGCCGGTATTGTGGGAAATGCTGAGAATTCAGCAATTTTCAATTGCCTAAATAACGTGGAGGTAGTGGGCAATCATTCAGATGTTGTATCAACATATTATCCCATTAGCGGGGGAGTTGTGGGAAATAGTAATAATTCAACAATAACAAACTGTTATAATAGTGCGCAAGTTACAGGTGTTTATTATGTTGGTGGAATCGTAGGATATAACACCAATAACTCTATAGTTGTCAACTGTGGTAATACTGCTAGAGTTGAATCTGGATATTATGTTGGTGGAATTGCGGGGGCTAATGCTAGTAGCTCATTAATAACAGTTTGTTTTAGTAGTGGAGAGGTGGTTACAACTCATTATCCAGGAGGAATTTCGGGATATAATGATAAAACAACATCAACAATTAGTTACTCTCATTATGATACAGGTGTATGTGGTTTTATTCATTGTGCTTATGGACATGATGCTTATGATGATGGTATTAATGGGTGTTATGGTTACACCACTAGTAGGATGCAAAGCTATCTTTCTTATGCGTTAAACAACTATGCTTATTATTACAATGAGGGTACGAGTATACCTGTTACTAAGGCTTGTGCTTGGAATCAGGTAGATGGTGATTACCCTACACTAAATATCGGGGTTACTCCTTCTTCTTATATCTATTCGGACTGGACTACAGATCAGACCTCTTTTACAGGGGGTGATGGCTCTGAAGATGACCCTTATCAGATATCCACTGTTTATGATTTAGTGCTTTTGTCTCAAAACGTTAATAGCGGTATAGATTATTCAGGGAAATATTTTATCCAGAAGGATAATATCACTCTTGAGGGTAAGACCTTTACAGCAATCGGAAATTACGACAATAGGTTTGAAGGTGTTTATGACGGAAACTACAACGTAATTTCTGGATTGTACATTAATAATTCAGATGATAGTGGTCAAGCTCTATTTGGATATATATCACATGCTGAGATTAAAAACACTTCAGTATCGGGTCAAGTGACAGGTGGAAATTATGTTGCAGGTATCGTGGGATATGCCCAAAATTCAACAATTAACTACTGTAATAATTATGTAACAGTGAGCAGTGTTAAAAGTAATGCTAATGTAGGCGGAGTAGTTGGGATTGGTTATGATGGTTCGCTAATTATCAACTGTAGCAACAAGGCGGTAGTGAGTGGTGGTGATAATGCTTTTGTTGGTGGTATTGTTGGATATGCTAATAGTAGTGTAACAGTTGCCAACAACTATAACAATGCGGCTATAGGTGGTGGTTCAAGTGCTAATGTCGGAGGCATTGCTGGGGTTACTTTGTCAACAACACTCATCAACTGCTTTAATACCGCACTTGTTACTACTACTAGCAACAATGGTTATATTGGCGGAGTAGTTGGATATAATGATTATGGTTCAACTATAACATGCTCTTACTTTAATGCAACAATCTTTAGTGATGGTAGTATTGCAGGTTATAATGCATATGGGGCTACTATTGCTGATGACTGCAAAGGTATGGCAGCAGCTGATATGATTATCGCGGATTTTGCCGATACGTTAGGCTTAAATAGAATAAATGGTATTCTTCTTGATTCAGGACTAAGTCGTAGTCTATACGACTGGATATACAATGAGGGTAGTTATCCTACTCTTAACTCTTCATTTTAGGATTGTAGAAGATAATTTTCTTGTTCAAAAACACCTCACAATGTTTATTGTGAGGTGTTTCTGTCTTTAGTTAAGAGTGAAGACTTGAATAGCTTGTACGTAAATTGAGCTCGAAAAATACCGTAATTTACTGGATGTTAATAATAAATAGTTTGTGGCAATTGATGTAGTGTTGCGAAGTTTTGTTTTTTTGCCTATATTTGCTGAGTTAATAACACTAAAATTTATAATAAAATGCAGTTGTTTTATTCTCAGACTATAGATGACGATATGATTACTCTCTCTCAAGAGGAGTCGGCACATGCGGTGAGGGTTTTGCGTAAGCAGATAGGTGATACTCTTAATGTGATTGACGGTAAGGGGGTTCTTTATAGTGCTGAAATAGTTGAAATAGACAAACGTGAGTGTAGGCTGAAAATTTTTTCAAAGATAGCCGATTATGCATCTCGTGGATATAAACTTCATATTGCGATTGCTCCAACTAAGAGTATTGATCGTTATGAGTGGTTTTTGGAGAAGGCAACCGAGTTAGGTTGTGATAGGTTTACTCCTCTGCTTTGTGACCACTCCGAGCGAAAGATAATCAAAGACGAGCGAAGTGAGAAAATCGTTATTGGTGCTGTAAAACAGTCGCTAAAAGCTGCGATACCACATCTTGATTCAATGACCCCATTTAAGGAGTTTGTCAAACAAGATTTTGGAGACTATCGAAAATTTGTTGCTCATTGTGACGACTCACCAGAGAAAGTATTGCTCAGAGATGAGATTGAAAAAGGTGCTAATATATTAGTATTAATTGGTCCAGAGGGTGATTTCTCACCTCAGGAGGTGGCAATGTGTAGGGAAAATGGATTTGTTGAAGTGTCGCTTGGCGAGAGTCGTTTAAGAAGCGAAACGGCAGGAGTGTTTGCAGCAACCCTAACAAATATCAATAATCAATAAAATAAATCAAAAAAATATGAATAGAACGTTAATTTGTTGCGCAGCGCTTTTGCTGTCGCTAGTAAGTGTTAAGGCGGTAGCTCAAGAGGGGCTGACTCTCCAAGAGAAGGCTGCTAAAATGTTGATTGTAGGCTTTAAAGGTACAAACATGCAAAATTCACCAATCTTAAAGAAGAATGTGGTTGAAAGAGGTGTGTCGGGAATTATATTCTTCGAATGCAATATAACTCCAGTATCTGAGGGTAAAGATTCAAAGGCTATAGTTACCAACTTCGCCAAAGAGATTCAAGCGTTAACACCTCGTCACTTATTTATTGCAATTGATCAGGAGGGAGGTCGTGTAAATAGACTTAAAACAAAATATGGTTTCGAGGAGATGGTTTCGCACCAAACTTTAGGTGATGCTGACGATCTTGCATACACGCAGTCGGTTGCAGCAACAATCGCCTCTGAGGTTAGTGGAGCAGGGTTTAATCTTAACTTTGCCCCATCCGTTGATGTTAATGTTAACCCTTCATGTCCTGTTATTGGAGCGATTGGCCGCTCATTTTCAGCCGATGAGAATAAGGTTATTGATCACTCCATAGTTTATATTCAAGAGCATCATAAAAAAGGAGTGCTGACTTCGCTAAAGCACTTCCCAGGGCATGGTAGTTCGCAGGTTGATAGCCATTTAGGTTTTACTGACGTAACAGATACATGGCAAGAGCGTGAGATGACACCATTTGTAGAGTTGATGGATAAAGGTTTGTGTGATATGGTGATGGTTAGCCACGTGTTTAACAGTCGTTTTGATTCGCAACACCCAGCATCGCTTTCAAAATCTACAATTGATTCGCTCCTTAGAAAAGAGCTAGGGTGGAATGGAGTAGTTATTTCGGACGATATGCAGATGAAAGCTATCACCAACAAGTATGGTTTTGAGGAGTCGATTCAACGCGGAGTTGAAGCAGGTTTAGATATGTTTATAGTAGCAACATTTGACCAGACCCCAGAGACCGACATGACCCAGCGTGCCATAGATGCAATTGTTGATGGTGTAAAGAGCGGAAGGTTTAGTGAGGAGCGTATTGATGAGTCGCTAGAGCGTATTGAAAGGTTGCGTTTGCAGTTAGATTAGTGCCTGCAAGACCTTGTAAGACCCGTTCCTGAAAAACTGCGAAGCCACAAAAAATTGTATTAAAAATCACGATTTTGTGTTTAGTCTTACTTTTTTTATATCTTTGTAGTTGCAAAGTAGTACCAAAAATGATAATATATAAAAATAACAAAAATTAATATATAAAAAAAACAAACATGAAGAAGCATAATTTTAGTGCAGGCCCATCGGTTTTACCACGTGTGGCTATCGAGAATGCTGCAAAAGCAGTATTGGATTTCAATGACTTAGGTTTGTCATTGATAGAAGTATCTCACCGTTCAAAAGATTTTCAAGCAGTGATTGATGAAGCAACTGATTTGATGAGAGAGCTATTAGAAGTTCCTGAAAACTACAAAATCCTTTGGTTAGGTGGTGGTGCATCAACTCAATTTTGCATGATTCCTTTTAACCTTTTAGAGAAAAAAGCGGGTTATGTAAATACTGGCGTTTGGGCTAAAAAATCTCAAAAAGAGGCTAAATTGTTTGGTGAGGTTGTAGAGGTTGCATCTTCTGAGGATAAAAATAACACTTATATCCCTAAAGGATATGAAATTCCTACAGACTTAGACTACCTGCACATTACAACAAACAACACAATCTTTGGTACTCAATATAAAACTGATATCGACTCTCCAGTTAATTTGGTTGCAGATATGAGTTCTGATATTTTGTCACGCAAAGTTGATGTTTCAAAATATGCAATGATTTATGGTGGTGCTCAAAAGAATATTGGCCCTGCTGGGGTTACTTTTGTTATTGTACGTGAAGATATCTTAGGTCAAGTGTCTCGTCCAATCCCAACAATGCTTGATTATCGTACTCATATCAAAAATGGTTCGATGTTTAACACTCCTCCAGTTTTCCCTATCTATGTAGTTCGTGAGACATTACGTTGGTTGAAATCAATTGGTGGTGTTGAGGCAATCAACAAACTTAATGAGGAGAAAGCAGCTATCGTTTATGACGAAATTGAGCGTAACACAATGTTTGATTCACCTGTTGCTCCAGAGGATCGTTCTACAATGAATATTCCTTTCGTTTATAGCGAAAAATACCAAGATCTAGATCTGAAATTATTTATTGATTTTGCTGCTGAGAGAGGCATGTCTGGTTTGAAAGGTCACCGTTTAGTTGGTGGTTTCCGCGCATCTACTTACAACGCATTAGCAAAAGAGAGTTGCGAGGCTTTGGCACAAGCAATGAGAGATTTTGAATCAATCCACGCAAAATAGTAAAATATGAAGATTTTAGTTGCAACCGAGAAGCCTTTTGCAATAGAGGCAACTCAAGAGATTAAACAAATAGCAAGCGCAGCTGGTTTTGAGGTCGTATTGTTAGAAAAATATAGCGAGAAAAGCGAGTTACTTGCAGCTGTTAAAGATGCAGACGCTATGATTGTTCGTAGTGATAAGGTTACAAAAGAGGTGGTTGAAGCTGCTGAGAACCTTAAAATTGTTGTTCGTGCTGGTGCGGGATATGACAACCTTGATTTAGAGTCGTTGACCTCTAAAGGAGTTGTTGCTATGAACACACCAGGTCAAAACTCTAATGCTGTAGCTGAATTAGCTATAGGTATGATGGTGTTTATGGCTAGAAACTGTTTCTCTCCAGGTACTGGTACAGAAATCAGCGGAAAGCGTCTAGGTATTCATGCTTACGGTAATGTTGGTAGATTGGTAGCAAAATATGGAAAAGCTTTTGGAATGACTATATATGCATATGATCCATTTATCACAGACAAAGCTGTATTTGATGCAGAAGGAGTTATTATGTGTTCTTCTCAAGAGGAGCTTTACTCAAATTCTGATTATCTTTCATTGCACATTCCTGCAACTGCTCAAACAGTTGGTTCTATTAATAAGGCTGTATTGTCGCTTCTTCCAGTTGGTGCTACCCTAATCAACACAGCACGTAAAGAGGTTATTAATGAGGCTGAATTATGCGAATTTATGGCCGAGAGAGTTGACTTTAAGTATGCAACTGATATTGCACCTGCAAATATCGCTGAACTAACAGAGAAATTTGGTAAAAGAGTGTTCGCTACAGCCAAAAAAATGGGTGCAGAGAGCGCAGAGGCTAATGTAAATGCTGCAAAAGCTGCGGCTAGTCAAATTGTATCTTTCATAAAAGATGGAGTTACAAAATTTAAAGTAAACTAAAAAACTAAACAAAATATTATGGTACGTATTAAACCTTTTTGTGGTATTCGTCCACCTAAGCACCATGCAGCTGAGGTTGCATCGCGTCCGTATGATGTATTGAACTCAAAAGAGGCTCAAGAAGAGGCTACAGAGCGTTCACTCCTTCATATTATTAAGCCTGAGATAGATTACACTCCAATTATTGATGAGCACTCGCAAGAGGCTTACGATAAAGCAGTAGATAATTTTAAACTTTGGCAAGAGAATGGTTGGTTGGTTCGTGATCAAAAAGAGAACTATTATATCTATGCTCAAACAATGGAGGGAAGAACTCAATATGGTTTGGTTGCATGTTCTCATTTTGATGACTACCTAAATGGCGCAATCAAAAAACATGAGCTTACACGTAAAGATAAAGAAGAGGATAGAATGATTCACGTTCGCATTCAAAATGCAAATATCGAACCTGTATTCTTCTCTTATCCAGCAAATGCGGATATGGATAGTATCGTTAAAAGCGTTGTTGAAAGTAAAGATCCTGAGTATGATTTTGTTGCTAATGATGGCTTTGGTCACCACTTCTGGGTGGTAGACGATGAGGCAACAATAGCTCAAATCACCACTATTTTTGAAACAATTCCAGCAATGTATGTTGCAGATGGTCACCACCGTACTGCTGCTGCTGCTTTGGTTGCTGCTGAGAAAAAAGCTGCAAATTCAAATCACACTTCTGACGAAGAGTATTGTTTCTTCTTATCGGTTATCTTCCCTGACAATCAGCTTAAGATTATCGACTATAATCGCGTTGTAAAAGATTTAAATGGCCTATCAACTGAGGAGTTTTTGTCAAAACTTGAGAAGAACTTTACTATCTCGAAAATAGGTGATGAAATACACACTCCAACGTCGCTACATAACTTTGCTTTGTATATTGACAATGTTTGGTATAGCTTTACAGCCAAAGAGGGAACTTTCGATGATAACGATCCAATTGGGGTTTTGGATGTCACAATTTTATCTAATCTAGTATTGGACGAAATTTTAGGCATAACCGACCTTAGAACCGATAAGCGCATAGATTTTGTTGGTGGTATTAGAGGCTTAGCAGAGCTTTCAGATCGCGTTGATAGCGGTGAGATGCGCGCAGCTTTTGCACTATATCCAGTCTCTATGAAACAGTTGATTGACATTGCAGATAGCGGTAATATTATGCCTCCTAAAACCACATGGTTTGAGCCTAAATTACGTTCTGGATTGGTTATTCACTCACTTGACTAGTCGATTTTATAATGTATATTTTGTAATAAGTTACACTCGTTAAAAGTATCTGCCAATTGATTGGTAGTTGCTAGGTTTAAAAATATGTGACTTTTGCTGACAATAAGGCTGTTACGCCTATTTGGCGTTGCCTTTATAACCTTTAGCCACTCTAAGTTAATGCTTAGAGTGGCTATTTTTTTCTCTATTTCAGTGCGAAAATCACCCATTTTCTTGATGTTTGGACATCGTATTAATTTTGAAATTTCATTATATCGAGACAATTTATCACCTAAATTTGTCATAAATTATAATAAAAGATTGGTCATGGCAAAAATTGTTGGAAAAATAGAAGTAGACCTAGAGAGATGCAAGGGATGTGACATTTGTGTGTCTATTTGTCCTGTTGATGCAATCTCGCTTAGCCGCTTCGTAAATAGTAAAGGATATCACTATTGTGAGTTATCTGCCCCTGATAAATGTGTGGGTTGTGCTAGCTGTGGGCAGGTTTGTCCAGATAGTTGTATAACTGTATACAGAAAAAAAATTGATTAAGGTTATGAGTGAAATAAAATTTTTAAAAGGCAATGAGGCGGTGGCGTATGCTGCTATTGATTGTGGTTGCGATGCCTATTTTGGCTATCCAATCACTCCTCAGACTGAGGTTATCGAGACTCTAATGGCTCAGCAACCTTGGGAGACAACAGGTATGGTTGTAGTTCAAGCCGAGAGCGAAACAGCTTCTGTAAATATGCTTTATGGAGGTGCTTCGGCTGGTAAGCGCGTTATGACATCTTCGTCAAGTCCAGGTATAAGCCTTATGTGTGAGGGTATCTCTTATATGGCAGGTGCTAATTTGCCATGTGTAATTGTTGATGTATCTCGAGGAGGTCCAGGGTTGGGTACTATCCAACCAGCTCAGAGTGATTATTTTCAAGTAGTCAAAGGTGGTGGACATGGTGATTATCACACTATTGTGTTAGCTCCAGCCTCAGTGCAAGATATGTACGATTTTGTTGGCACTGCCTTTGAAT
>JAWXTQ010000074.1:0-9689 GCA_044433405.1 Rikenellaceae bacterium | reverse complement strand
GATGCCAAACGTTACCACCATTGGCGACTATGCATTTTTTTATTGTTCTGCCCTAGCAGCTATAGAGATGCCAAACGTCACAACGATTGGATATGGTGCATTTGTTTCTTGCTCCGCTCTTACAGCTATAGAGCTGCCAAACGTCACCACGATTGGATATAGTGCATTTATTTCTTGCTCCGCTCTTACAGCTATAGAGCTGCCATCGAGTGTGACTTCTATAGGCGAATATGCGTTTGCTATGACTGGCATTTCAACCTTGACTTTGAATTGGAGTGGTGATCAGATTTTAAGTTATGATAGTGATTGGTTTTTATACTCAAACTCCCTTACGACAATATATATCCCATCTGGTACTACCGCTGATTATGTAAATGAGGGATGGCCAGAAGGGTTAGTTGTTAGTTATTAGTTGTTAGTTTGATAATAAGGAAATGATTATAATGAAAAAGATAATTTTATTAAGTATGGCAGTAGCGATAGGTTTCGCATCGTGCCAAAAGAGCGATGAGCAGATAACCACTGAGGTGGGGGGCTCGTCGGAGGTGGTATTCACCTCTGCTATCTCGACACGTGCTAGTGGTACGCTGTGGGATGATGGCGATGAGATTGGAGTGTTTATGTATGAGGCAGATAATAGTGTTTTTAGTGATGCGAATGCGCTCTATACCACATCAGATGCTGAGAGTGGTACATTTACCTCTCTAGATCCACTATTATACCCAGATGATAAAAGTGTGGACTTTATAGCTTACTATCCATATAGTGGTGATGTTAGTGGTGTTACAGTCACTCTAAACACTGCCGACCAATCGAGCGAAGAGAATATTAAGGCGCAAGATTTTATGGTGGCAAGTGTGCAGGGATGTAGCGAGGATAATGCTCCTTCACTTAGCTTTACACGTAAGATGAGTAAGATATCGATTACAGTTGTTCGTGAAGAGAGTAGCGTAGATGCAGTGTTATCAGATATTTTGCTCAAAAAGGTAACAGTTGATGGTAGTTTCGCTGTTGATAATAGTGCTGATGGCAGAGAAAAAACTTCTGTATTAGCTGGTGAAACAATCTCTGATATCTCGCTATTCGAGAACGAGAGCAATCGTATTGAGGCGATAGTTGTTCCGCAAACACTTTCGTCAGCTTGGCTATCTATCTCAGTAGATGGTGAAGTCAATGCAATCGTCATTTCGCGCTCATTTGAGGAGAATAAGCAGTATAGCTACACACTCACAATAGGTGCAGGTCTAGTAGAGCTTAGTGGTGCAACAATCACCGATTGGGACGCTAACGATAGTGTAGATTTAGTGCAAACAAGTCTCTCATACACTGCAAGTGAGATTAGTGCAAGCAATGTCCCTGATGGTGACGTTTGGGTTGTTGCTGACGGTGGGGAGATAACAAGCAACTTAATGACGGGTGTAAAAGCAGCCCTAGAGGTGGCATATAATGAAGGCAGAAAGGTTACTATCATCCTGTCTAATGCTACGACTATTGCTGAACAGGCATTTTACGAATGCTCTACACTTACATCTATAGAGCTACCTGAGGCTACATCTATTGGGAATTATGCATTTAGAAATTGCTCAGCTCTTACATCAGTAGATCTACCTAAGGCTACATCTATTGGGAATTATGCATTTTATAGCTGTTCAGCTCTTACATCAGTAGATCTACCTGAGGCTACATCTATTGGGGATTATGCATTTGAAAGCTGTTCAGCTATTACATCAGTAGATCTACCTAAGGCTACTACTATTGGAAATAATGCGTTCTATATGTGTTCTGCTATTACATCAGTAGATCTACCTGAGGCTACTACTATTGGAAGTTATGCTTTTTTTTACTGCATAAAACTTACCAACCTAGAGTTGCCAAAGGTTGTATCTATTGGACAAAGTGGAATAACTGACTGTTATGCCCTTTTATCTATAGATCTACCTGAGGCTACATCTATTGGAAAAACAGCTCTTGCATATAATCCTAAATTAAAGAGTATCATCCTCCCTAAAGCTACATCAATTGGAGAACAAGCATTTACTCATTGCACTGATTTAGAGAGTGTTAATCTGCCTAAAGCTACTTTGATTGGAGATGAAGCATTTAAATTGTGCGAGTCATTAACAACCCTTAAACTAACTGTTGAGGAGGAGATAACTTGTGGTACATATTTGTTTGATTCGGCTAATGACCCATCTAATATAACGCTTTATATTAGTGAGATTAATGATGATGTTGAGAATTTAACAGATGGCACTTATAAGTTCAAAGAGATTATTTATAATGATTAATGAATAGAGAAGATATGAAAAAGATAATTTTATCAATTATAGCAGTAGCTGCTATTTGCTCGTGCCAAAAGAGTGACGAGAATATCACTGAGGTGGAAGCGGGTGTGACTGAGGTGGTATTTACCTCAGGAATCTCTACTCGTGCTACTGGAAATATATGGGAAGAGGGCGATAAGATAGGCGTATATATGTATGAGGCTGAGGCGAGTGCTGTGTACGATGAAAATTGTTCAAATGTGGAGTACTCTATAGAAGATGGCTCTGAGGGAACAGAGTATGGCACTTTTGCATCTGCAAACCCTCTCTACTTTCAACAATATTCTGATGTTGACTTTGTGGCATACTACCCATACAATGAGAGTTTAGAGGGTGGTGTAGTGTCGCTAAATACAGCTGACCAGTCGAGTAGTGAGAAAATCGAAGAGTTAGATTTTATGGTGGCTACTCTAACAGATTGTAACGAAAACAGCGAAGATTTATCGCTAGAATTTAGTCGCATGATGAGTCGAATAGTTATTACAGTAGTTCGCAAAGATAGCAGAGTAGATGCCGTGGTTTCTGACCTATCTATTAGGAATATATCAACCGAGGGAAATTACACCATCTCAAACCGATCTACTGTCGGAGTTGCGCCAATATCTGTAACTTCAACTATTACACTTTTTGAGAACGAAGGCAATCAAGTTGAGGCGATAATTGTTCCGCAAACAACTCTTTCGGCTATGCTATTGGTTGTAATTGATGGCGAATATGTTTCAGCCTCTCTAAGCAACACTTTCGAAGCAGGTAAACAGTATAACTATAACCTTGTTATAGGTATTGATGCCGTAGAGTTTACTGAAGTGTCAATCACCTCTTGGGATGAACAGGAGAGTGTTGATATGACTTCGACCATGAACTAGTCTGTTTTTGTGCGGTTTTCACTGCATGAGCTGAAGCTCATGCTTGTAGGAATAGTTTTTATTTCTTATGTTCATACCTATGGTATGACAACGAAATAAAAACTATTCCTATTTTTGGCTGCGCCAAAAAGTGAAAACCGCCCAAAAGCGAAATAAACTACACTAAACGCTTGATTAAGCTATCGCGGTCGCCATATAGCATGTCAATCATAGGAAGCTCAATCATTGTATATGCTCCTGGAAGTTGACGTTCGGCAGCGCGTGCACATGATACCATGATTTGTGCTGTAAGAGCTGGGTTGTTGATGCTCATGTTGAACTCGAATCTTTGGTTTTGAGTCTTTCCTGAAACACCTTTGCGAACTAGGTTTACACCATGTCCCATATCTTGAAGTGCATCAACTGAATCTACTGCAATTACGTGAGTCTCGTCGTGAGCAAAATAGTCGTCAGCTTTTAGGCGAGCAGTAACGTCGTTTAGTTCGTAGCCATCTTCTAATTCAACGTATACCATACGACGGTGAATTGAAGTTCCAAGAGGAATAGTCATTGAAAGTGCATTTTTAACACCTTCGATAGCTCTAGCTGCAACGCTGTGACCCATGCTCATTCCTGGTCCAAAGTTGGTGTAGGTTACACCTTTAGGAGCGCAAGCCTCAAGAAGTGCTCTAACAACTGAATCGCTACCTGGATCCCAACCAGACGATAAAACTGCAACTGCACCGCTCTCTTTTGCAATTGCATCGAAACGGTGACGTAGTTCTACGATGCCGCCATGGATGTCGTAGCTATCAACTGTGTTTATGCCCATTGCTAGGATTTTTTCGCCCCACTGCTCAACGCTTCTTGTTGGAGTGCATAGAAGTGCTACATCAACGCCCTCAAGCTCTGTAATGTCGCTTACAACTTTAAGGTGTGAAATTTCAGATGGGATGTTGCTTGCATCACGACGTACAACGCCTGCAATTTCGAAATCAGGTGCAGCCTCTAACGCCTCTACCACAAATTTGCCAATGTTGCCATATCCAACTACGGCAGCTCTAATTAAACTCATAATCTTTTATTTTTTAGTAATTATTTTATTAAGATTTTTTGCAAAAATACAACCAAAATAGCTAATAGCCAAAATAGTGATGCTTTAATGTTAAAATTTTTAGCTATATTTGTACGAATTTCAATTGATTTTTAATAGTAATAATGACACAATTTACACATCTTCACGTACATACGCAATATTCCATTCTTGATGGTGCTTCAGATATAAAAAAACTTCTCAAAAAGGCTAAAGAACACTCAATGGAGGCTTTAGCCATTACTGACCATGGTTCGATGTTTGGTGTGAAACTTTTTCACCAAACGGCAAACGATTTAGGCATTAAACCTATATTGGGATGTGAAGTGTATGTTGCTCCAAATAGTAGGTTTGATAGAAATGGTAAGCAAGATAGGGGATTCCATCTTGTTTTGCTAGCTAAAAATAGTGTGGGATATCATAATCTTGCAATTCTTGCATCTTATGCCTATACAGATGGGTTTTACTATGTGCCGCGAATTGATTGGGGGTTGTTAGAGAAGTATAGTGAGGGGTTGATATGTAGTTCGGCCTGTATTGGAGGTGAGATTCCTAAAGCTATATTAAATGGAAATATTGATTTGGCTGAACATACCGCTAAAAGGTTTGTCGATATATTTGGAGATGATTTTTATCTCGAAATGCAGCTGTTGCCAACTTTAAACCCTGAGTGTGATGGTAATGCTATTGTTAAACAGCGCATAGTTAATAAGCATCTTATAGAGATTGGTCAGAAACTGGGCATAAAGTGTATCGCTACTAATGATGTTCACTTTGTTGAAGCGGACTATGCTGAGGCGCACGACTTGATGATATGTCTGAATACTGGTAAGGATATTCATGACCCCGAAAGAATGCGATATACTGGTAGTGAGTATCTCAAAAGCGGTGATGAGATGGCTGAGCTTTTTGCTGACTATCCAGAGGCTATTTCAAATACTATGGAGATTGCTGCAAAGGTCGAAAACTACTCTTTGTCACATGCTGCATTTATGCCTGACTTTCCGTTGCCTGCCGATTTTGTGATTAATATAGACGATTTAAAGCGTTCGTTTAAAGAGAGTCTACAGCCAATAGTTGAGAAAGCTAAGGGTGGGTGTGATGCTGACTTTAGTGTGGTATCTGCTCAGGTGGATGCGCTAAATTCAGTCGAGGAGTTTGATGCTATAATCGAAAACAATAACTGGAATAGCGTGTTTTTGGTAGCTGATAAATATCCAATTGCAAAGCAGTTTTTATATCTTAAACATATCACATACGAGGGTGCGCGTAGGCGTTATACCGACGATATTCCTAAAGAGACAATCGACAGAATAGATTTTGAGCTCGACACTATTGAGAGAATGGGTTTCCCTGGTTATTTCTTGATTGTGTGGGATTTTATACGTGCTGGTAGAGAGATGGGGGTTTCGGTTGGCCCTGGACGTGGTTCTGCTGCTGGTTCGGTAGTGGCTTATTGTTTAGGTATTACAAATATTGACCCTTTAAAGTATGATTTGCTGTTTGAGAGATTCTTGAACCCTGAGCGTATATCAATGCCCGATGTTGATATTGACTTTGACGAAGATGGACGTGAGCAGGTGATGCAATACGTAGTGCAGAAGTATGGACAAAAAAGGGTAGCCCATATTATCACCTTTGGAACAATGGCGGCAAAGATGGCGATTAGAGATGTCGGTAGGGTGTTGAAGTTGCCACTACCTGAGAGTGATCGTTTAGCTAAATTGATTCCAGATAAGCCTGGAACTAAGTTTGCTGGTGCTTTTGCTGAAGTGCCAGAGTTGGCAGCTGAGAGAGACTCTTCAAATCCTTTAATTGCTAAGACACTACATTTGGCTGAGAAGCTTGAGGGGGTAGTGCGCCAAACTGGTGTGCATGCTTGTGGTGTTATTATTGCAAAAGACGATCTTGAAAAGTTTATCCCTATCTCTACGGCTAAAGATGCTGAACTGTTTGTGGTGCAGTATAATGGTAAATATGTTGAGGATGTTGGTTTGTTGAAAATGGACTTCCTTGGGCTTAAAACCCTATCTATTATAAAGGATGCTGTTGAGAATATTCAAATCTCAACAGGAGAGCTTATAGATATTGATACTATTCCGCTCGATGACAAAACAACATACGACCTATACAGTAGGGGAGATACAACAGGTCTATTCCAGTTTGAGTCTGGAGGGATGAAAAAATATCTGCGCGAATTGAAGCCTAACCGCTTTGAGGATTTGATTGCCATGGCGGCACTATATCGTCCAGGTCCGATGGATTATATTCCTGATTTTATCTCTCGTAAGCATGGTTTGACTCCAATTGTGTATGACCTTGATGCGATGGAGGAGTATTTGAAAGATACTTATGGTATTACGGTTTATCAAGAACAGGTGATGCTTCTCTCTCAGAAACTGGCTGGATTTACCAAAGGTCAAGCCGATACGCTGCGTAAGGCGATGGGTAAAAAGCAGATTGAGATACTAAACAAAATGAAAGATAGCTTTATCAGCGGAGCAACCGAGAGAGGTCACGATCCTAAGGTGTGTGATAAGGTGTGGAGCGACTGGGAGAAGTTTGCCTCTTATGCTTTCAATAAGAGTCACTCTACCTGCTACGCCTATGTGTCATACCAGACAGGCTACCTTAAAGCTCACTATCCTGCCCAATTTATGGCAGCCCTTTTGAGTCGAAATTTGTCTGATATCAAAAAGATAAGCATATTTATGGATGAGTGTAAGCGAATGGGGCTTTCAGTTAAAGGTCCAGATATCAATCATAGCTATGTGAAATTCTCAGTGGATAAGGGCGGTAATGTTCGTTTTGGCTTAGGTGCAATTAAGGGAGTAGGAGAGGCTGCAACAGTTTCGGTTATTGAGGAGCGTAAGAAGAATGGCGAATTTGTAGATATATATGACTTTGTTGAGCGTGTAAACCTTCAGACTGTCAACAAAAAAACAATAGAAAATCTAGCTCTTGCAGGTGCATTTGATTCGATGGTAGATTTTGAAAGAAGTGGATTTTCTTCACTCAATGCTAAGGGTGCAACATTTATCGAGTCGTTGTTAGTTTATGGTAATAACTATAAAAAAGAGCATGTTAATGGTTGTAACTCTCTATTTGCCGATATGGTTGAGGAGATAGCTATTGAGAAACCGCAATGTCCAAATGACTTAGAATGGAGCCAGCTAGAGATGTTAGGTAAAGAGAAGAACTTGATTGGTATATACCTTTCAGCTCATCCACTCGACTCTCATAGGGTTGTTATAGAGAATTTTAGTACTCATACACTAGAATCACTAAACAATATTGAACAGCTAAAAGATAAGGAGTTTGTAGTTTGCGGTATGATTACCAAAGTGTTTAACGGCTTAACTAAAAAGGGTGATGCTTATGGAAGGATTACTGTAGAGGACTTTTCGGGTACGTATGAGTTTGCTCTGTTTAGTAAAGATTTCGAGAAGTTTCGAAATTTCTGTTACGATGGATACCAAATATTGATTAGAGGCGTTGTTTCTCCTCGATTTAGGGATTCTAAGGATTATGTGCCTAAGATAACATCTATTATGACTTTGCGTGAAGCAAAAGAGAAGTTAATAAAAGATATTGCAGTTACTATCAACCTTAAAGATTTAGACGATTATGTTGTTGAGTCAGCTAATAAAATATTGCTCGATAATAAAGGAAGTGTCTCGCTCAATTTAAAAATTGTGGATTACGAAGATCGAATAACATTAAAAATGATTTCGAAGAGCCATAAAGTAGAACCTACAATCGAATTGTTTGACGGATTACGTGCGTTAGGATTAGGAGTTGTGTGTAATTAATTAGTGTGAGTTTTATTGGTAAAAAATAGCTAAAATCAAGTGATTTTTTGGGAAAATAACTTTTTTTTGAATAAAATTGATTAAAAATTTGTTTTTTAAAAAATATAGTGTACATTTGCACTAAGGTAAACCAGAAAATATAATGACGACAATTAAAACAGAATACCTAGGAGGATTAAGAACAGAACTGACTCATGTTCAATCTGGAAATAAAATTACAACCGATGCTCCAACCGATAATAACGGTAAAGGAGAGTATATTTCACCTACTGATATGCTTGCTGCTTCGCTTGGAAGTTGCATGTTGACTATAATTGGAATTTCCGCAAATGCTCATGGGTTCTCGATAGATGGTGCAAAATTAGATATTACAAAGGTTATGTCTGCTTCTCCTCGTAGAGTGGCTGAGATTGCTATAGATGTCTATATGCCTAAAAACGATTATACTGATTCTCAAAAGAGACTAATCGAAGCAGCAGCAAAAAGTTGCCCAGTAGAGCATAGTTTGCATCCAGATATTAAAAGAGTCGTTAATTTTATTTATTAACGAAATAAGAATTAAAATTCTAACATAATAATAACAATAAAACAACAGAATTATGGAAAATTTATTAGTACAAATTAAAGAACAAATCGCTATTTTTGAAAAAGAATCAGAAATGCAAGCAACAAAAGGTGTTAAAGCTGCTGGTACAAGAGCTCGTAAAGCTGCTCTAGAAATCTCTAAATTAATGAAAGAGTTTAGAAAAGCTTCTATCGAAGAGTCTAAAAAATAGATTCTGCATTTTATTTCATCAAAAAGGTTAAAAGCTGTCCAGAATATATATTCTAGACAGCTTTTTTGATTGATTGAGAATAAATAACGTGGGATTATTTGTATATTCAAAAATTATTGCTACCTTTGTAGCCGTAAATATACAAACAATTAATTATTAAACGCAATTAATGTACGCAATTGTAGAAATCGCAGGTCAGCAATTTAAAGCTGAGAAAGGTCGTAAGCTCTATGTACACCGTCTCCAAGGTGAAGTAGATTCATCTTTGAGCTTCGACAAAGTACTGCTAGTTGATAATGACGGACAGGTTAAAGTTGGCGCACCTGTAGTAGAAGGCGCTAAAGTAGAAGCTAAGATTCTTCGCCATCTTAAAGACGATAAAGTTATCGTTTTCAAGAAGAAAAGAAGAAAAGGTTATCGTGTTAAGAATGGCCACCGCCAATTCCTAACTCAGATATCTATCGAAGAAATTATTGGTTAAACTTTTAAAAACATCTATTAGACATGGCACACAAGAAAGGTGTAGGTAGTTCACGTAATGGTCGTGAATCTGAAAGCAAACGTTTAGGTGTTAAACTATTCGGAGGACAATTTGCAAAAGCTGGCAATATTATCGTACGTCAAAGAGGTACAGTACATAACGCTGGTGAGAATGTAGGTATGGGAAAAGATCATACTCTATTTGCTCTATGTGATGGTACAATCGCTTTCCAAAAGAAAGTTGGTGGTAAGTCTTACGTATCTGTTTTACCACAAGAGTAATTCTCTTAGCTAAACAAAATGAGGCTGTTTCGAAATTTTCGAAACAGCTTTTTTTTGTTGATTGTTGTGATTTTTAT
>JAWXTQ010000073.1:0-9714 GCA_044433405.1 Rikenellaceae bacterium | reverse complement strand
AAAACCGCTAAATTAAACAAAGTCGCTAATCGCTCCATCGACTTTTATGATTGACCCGAAATAATAATAGCTTTTAATTTCTTTAAGAAATTAAAAGCTATTATTTTATAAGTATGAGTGAAAGCTCATGTACGTGAAAGTCGCTAAACTAAACCGCTATAATATGTGTGTGCGGTAGGCTACTAGAAGAATTTGATACGCATATCAATTACATCCGATTTAGCATATACAGCGCTCATTACTCTTTGTTGGTATGAGTTTTCAGCTGTAGCTTGTAATAAAGCTTTTTCGCTAGCTTTATTGATGTTTTCGGTTGGTGTTTGTGAAACTACTTTCACAACTGAAACCGAGCCCATAGATTCGATTGGAGTAGATGTCTCACCTGTGTTAAGAGCAGAAACTGCGCCTAAAACTTTTGGTGCCATACCTAAGCCTGAAATATAGAATGAACGGAAGTTAACATCACTTGCCTGGTCTGCCTCTACACCCCATTTGCTTGCAACCTCAGCTACATCTTTTGCAGAACCTAGTTGGTCAATTAGATATTGTGCTTTCTTTTCGTTGTAAACTAGATTAGAGAAATCTTTTTTAGCATTTTCGAAAGAGATATATCCATAATCGTTAGCAGTAACTACTTTAGCTATGATATTTTGCTCACCTACAGAAATTACAGGAGAAACAGCACCTGCTTTATTATCGAAAACCCAACGTACTATCTCTGATGAGCCATCAATTCCTTGTAGGCTACGTTCACCAGCGCGAAGTCTTGCAACGCGTTTTGATGCGCCCATATCGAATGCAACAACATCAAATTCTGCACCTTTAGCACCAGCTTTAGAGGCAAATTCAGTTGCACTAGCATAAGTTAATTGGCTAGTTTCGTTGCTTGGATCTACATTATAAGTAACAATTGCTAGCTGAGCTTTAGGGAATTTTTCACCAATTTTAGTAACTTCAACTACGTGAATTCCATATTGAGTCTCTACTGTAAGAATCTCCCCAACTTTTGCTTGAGCTATAGGTAATGAGAACTCAGGAATCATAGCACTTACTGCAAACTCACCTAATTCACCACCACTAAGGCTAGCGTTAGGATCAAGAGAGAATTGATATGATAGATCAGCGAATTGAGATTTATCTTTTTTAAGTATAGTTGCTATACTGTCAGCTAGTTGTTTTGAAGAAGAGCTAACTAATATATGTTTTGCACCTAGAGTGTCAGGAAGTTGTTTTGTGTCAACCACTCTAACCATTGTGTAAACATCTGATCTCAAAATAGGACCAAACATTGCGCCCGCCTTAGCCTCGTCTGTAAAAATAAACTCAGCTAGATCAGCAGATAATTCGTTTGATTTTCTATAAGTTGGGTCAAATGAAGTAGCAGAGTTAAGGTTTACAAATTGCTCTATATCGCTTGTAACAGCAAATTCTCCAGCAATCTCATCAACCTCTTTTTTAGCTGATGCGTAATCTTTGTCAGAAGGAAGTGCTTCGAAAACAACATACTCGATATCGCGACTTTCAGTCTGTTTAAATTGCTCGATGCGCGCATTGTAGTACGCTTTTAGATCGCTGTCAGTAACAGTTACTAATGAATCTGGAACGCTATAAACTGAAGTTGTAGCATACTCAATAGTTGAAGTTGTTTCAAGAGCTTTGATATATTGGTCAACCTCAACGCTAGTTGTGTAGACTCCATTTTTCACTACTGTAAGATATTTTGACATTGCACGTGCTGCAGATATTTCGTCTTCCATGTAGTCCCAAAAAACCGAAGTAGCGCCGCTAGGGTCATACTCAATATTGGCTGCAAATTCGCGAACCATTGCGCGGTTATACGAACCAGTCTCGTCAACGAAGATAGAGCTTAACATAGGTGAAATAAATTCGCCACTAACCATGTCAAGTTTTTCATCTTCTGAAATAATAAATCCTAACTTGTAGAAATCTTCATCAAATAGATTGTTACGAACAATTTTTTCCCACGATTGAGTGCGAATAGCTTGAACCTCCTCTTCGCCTTGTACCTCGCGGTTTGAAAGCATTGATTGTACAAGTTTTAACTTGTCGATTTCGTTTGAGTACTCATCTATAGATACTTTTGTGCCGTTGATAACTCCAACTGCTGTATTAGATGAGCTAAATAGTGCTCCTGATGAGCTTGTAAGATCTCCAAGGAGAAAAGCAAGAAGTGATAAACCGATTACCACTGCTAAAACTACGCCTCCTTTTGTTCTAAGTGTGTTTAAAGCTGCCATATAAATGTTAATTTTTTAAAATTTTTATTTTTTTGTTTGCATAGAAACGACAAAAATAGCTAAAAATATTTAAAAACACTATTTTTAGCTAATTTTTTATGAAATTATAACTTTTCAAGAGCGATAGTGTCTTGAGTCTCATTTCTTGTAGTGTCGAGAGCAAAACGACCTATAGGAATTTTTATAATCCCATTTTGAAGCTTATCGTCTGACTCAAACCCAATGCCGATGTTGATTTCATCGCCTTGTACAAGCTTGATTCTTACCTCTGTATATATCTTTCGCTCTTTCTCGTTCCAGAAAATCTGCTCTGTGTAGATAGTTTTATCCTCACTGCTAGTTACAACTACATCGCCGCGTGCTTCCCAGATTTTATCTGTCTCGTCATACTTAGCATAATTACCAACAATTGTAGTTTCAACGCCCCCTGTAGTGTCGTTAAAAGTTTCAAGATAGACTCCTTTTGTAAATTCGGTGTATGGCGAATCTATCAACTCATAACGCTCCATAAGAGGGGTTTTGAAAAAGTAATCTACTCCATCATCTTGATATTGAGTTATCTCTAGATCTGTGCTTGTTATTGTTGGTACTTTGGTTCCATCAATCAAACCTTCACTAACCACCCCTTTCTTACCACATGCAAATATGCTAATCAAGATAAAGGCAGATAGCACGATATTAAATATTTTATCTTTTGTTGCTTGCATAACTTTACTCTATTCAACATATAACACTAGCCCTTTTAAATATTCACTCTCTGGGTGATATATATTTATTGGGTGATCAAACGGTTGTGATAAGAAGTTTATAATACGAACCTTTCTGTTAGCGATTGCGGCAGCCGAAAAGACTGCATTTCTAAACTGCTCTTTGCTGATTGCCTGCGAACAACTAAATGTAAACAAGACACCACCACTTGCAATATTGCGAAAGGCGTGTGTGTTGATTCGTTTGTAGGCTTGCAGAGCATTAGCTTGTGCTTTAAGGTGTTTCGCAAATGCTGGTGGGTCTAATATAATAAGGTCGAACTCACCTTTCTTCAGTGATTTTAGGTACGCTAAAGCATCTATTGTTACACCTTCGTGAGCAACATCTTTGCCAAAATTAAGTTCCATGTTTTTATTGGCTAGCTCAACAGCTTTTGCTGAACTGTCAACCGATACAACTCTCTTTGCACCACCTGCTATTGCGTAGGCCGAAAAACCACCAGTATAACAGAAGGTATTCAATACATTTCTTCCTTGTGAATATTTTGCAACTAACGAGCGGTTGTCTCTCTGGTCGATAAAGAAGCCTGTTTTTTGCCCCTCGTACCAATTTACATTAAACTTGATGCCATTTTCGTAGCTTATTCCCTCGTAAGGAGCTTGGCCAAGTATAAAACCGTCGCTACACTCGATACCTGACGATGATGGAATTGTTCCAGAGCTTTTATCATAAACCCCCTCAATTACATCGCCTAAAACACTCTTGATGGCCTGAGCTATCATCTCTCGTTGAAGATATACGCCAGTGCAATGCGCCTGCATAACTGCCACTTTATCATATATATCAACCACCAAACCTGGGAGTAAATCGCCCTCACCATGTATCAATCGGTAGCAGTTTGTCTCTTTCTCGATAGATTGAAGCGCCATTGTGCGTAGCCAGTAGGCTTTAGAGATTCTCTCTTTCCACCACTGTGCGTCAATCTCCTCTTGATTAAAACTCAATATTCGCACAGCTATCGAGCCAACACCGCAAAATCCTTTTGCTAAGAACTCTCCGTTGCTGCTGAAAACTTCAACTATGTCGCCATCTTCAGGTTTATCACCCTCAAAGGTTGCTATAGCTCCTGAAAAAATCCAAAGATGAAAACGTTGTAGCGATTTTTCCTTACCTTTTTTTAATATTATCTTACTCATTTTATTGTTCTAACTTGTTGTTACTCACCTAAACTCTCTTTAAAAAATACCCAAAGATTATCTTCCGAAGGAACAGGTGCTACAATTTTTATATTCTGTTTTGTAACAGGGTGTGCAAACTCTAAAGAGCGTGCGTGTAGCGATATTGACCCATCTTTATTTGAGCGTGGTGAACCATATTTTAAGTCGCCTTTTATTGCACATCCAATCTTGCTAAGTTGAGCGCGAATCTGGTGGTGTCGGCCTGAGATAAGCTTAATAGCAAGTAGATAGTAGTTTTTACTAGCGCAAATTAGCTCATACTCCAAAACAGCCTCCTTAGCACCTTGTGCTGGGTAATCAAGTGCAACTGAGCGATTGGTGCTGCTGTTACGCTTGATGAAATGGCGTAGTTGAGCTACCTCTTCTTTAGGTGCAGACTCCGTAATAGCCATATATTGTTTTGTGATTTGACGCTTCTTAACCATCTCGTTCATGCGCGTTAGAGCCTTTGAAGTTTTTGAGAATATCACAACTCCGCTAACAGGGCGGTCAATGCGATGTATTACCCCTAAATATACTGCTCCAGGCTTAGAGTCGCGCACTTTGATAAAATCTTTAAGTGTATCCTCCAGTCCTGGATTGCCATCCGCATCGCTTTGAACCAATTCTCCCGATAATTTATTAACGGCAATGAGGTGGTTATCCTCATATATTATTCGTTTTTTATCAAACATAGTTATAAATAGATTTGACCACAAAAGTACATAAACTATTTGTAATAACAACAATCAATGGTGAATAAACTTGATTATTGATCTCTGCTAAACTTATCTTGAAATATGCTCTGCTGTTCGCTTTTGCATCAAAAACACCAATCTATCTCAGAATTTCACCAAAATAGACAAGATAAAAATAAAAAAGATTATGAATGTCAATAATTTTTCTTATTTTTGTGAGTTGAAATCTTTTAGAATAATAATTAAATGAATGTAAAAATAGCTTTAAGTGCGATAATTGTTATGTTGTTTAGCACTTTGTGTTCGGCGCAAGCGATTATTGAGGCATGTTCACCACTATATCCAACTGATTTGGTAGTAGAAGGTAACGTGAGTTACATTGCAAGTAAAGGGCACAACAAATTAATTGTGTATGACAATGGAGAGGTTGTAGGTGAGGCAAAATTTAATGAGTCGGCTACGGGTGTCGCAGTTAGTGAGGAGTTTATTTTTGTGACAACATCCTACAGTAAGGGTTATCTTCACAAGCTATCTAAAGATGACTACTCTATCATTGCAACAGTAGAGACAGGCATGGGTGCAAAAGCTCCAATAATTAGCAATGATGGTCTTTCGGTGTTTGTGTGTAACCAATTTTCGAATAGTGTTGCAAAAGTTGATATCGCTACAATGATAGTTGTAGGCTCTCTAGCTGTGCCACGTGAGCCATTTGCAGCGGTTCAATCAAAAGATGGAGGCAAGCTATTTGTGAATAACTTCTTGCCTGCACAAGCAGCAAGCCTTGATTATGTTGCTGCTGATGTGACAGTTATAGACTTAAACACTATGAGTGTAATAACAAATATCAAGCTTAGCAACGGAAGTAACGCCTTGCGTGATATTGCAATCACCAACGATGGGCGTTTTGTGCTTGTTTCTCACAACTTAGGTCGTTTTCAAGTGCCAACATCTCAGCTTCAACAAGGGTGGATGAATACAAACGCTATGAGCGTAATAGATGCAAACTCTAACAATCTAATAGGTTCGGTTTTAATTGATAAGCCCGAACGCGGTTATGCAGGTATATGGGGTATCGCAACTAATGATGATAAAATATTTATCTCTCACTCTGGTGTGCACGAAATAACCATTATTGATTATCCTAAATTTGTAGCAAAACTAGATGCCTATCAAAAAAAGGAGAATTTATCTATAGACTTAAATTTTCTTTATGGTATCGACACAAGAGTTGCAATAGAGGGTAATGGTCCGCGTGCTGTGTATAGTGATGGAGAGAATTTCTATACTGTAACCTATTTCTCTGATCATCTCAATACAATCAATGCGCAAGGTGGTGAGCAGAGTTCGATAGATTTGAACCATGGGCGCAAGGAGTCTATAGTTGATGAGGGAGAGAGAATCTTTAATGATGCAGCATACTGTTTTCAGCAGTGGCAATCGTGTAATGGTTGTCACCCAGGAGAGGGTCGAACAGATGGTATGAACTGGGATTTGATGAACGATAATGTAGGTAATCCAAAAAACTGTAAGAGCATGCTTTACTCTCACCGCACAAACCCCTCTATGATATCAGGTATTAGAGAAACTGCTGAACTGGCTGTTCGAAAAGGTTTCACACATATCCAATTTAGTCAAATATCGGAAGAGGAGGCTTGTAAAGTAGACGAGTACCTTAAGGCTCTAAGGCCTCTGCCTAGTCCTCACCTTGATGCTAATGGTGAGCTTACTGAGTTAGCAAAGAGTGGCCGTAAAGTTTTTGAGAATAGAGGTTGTGATGAGTGTCACAATGGGCCTCTTTTTACCGATCAGAAAATGCACATTATTGGTGAAGATGTAGAGTTTGAGAAGGGATGGGACACCCCAACATTGATAGAGACTTGGCGTACTGCACCATATCTTTTTGATGGACGTGCTGCAACTATGGAGGAGGTTTTCTCTGTTCATAAACATGGCATCGAGGGTAAGATATCAAAAAAGGATCTTGAAGCGTTAGTAAAATATGTAAATTCATTATAAATAAATGACACCAAAGTATAAATATAATATTATAACATCTATAGTTGATGATTTTACTGCCTCTTTATCAGAGCTAGTAGCAAAGGTAGAGGTTGAAAACTGTGTGAGGTTAGTGTTTTTTGCCTCGATTGAGGGCAATGAAGAGTACAATTTAAAGTTTTCACAAATAGAAACAACGCTTAAAGCTCTATTTCAAGAGAAGATGCCAGCCTTTAGTTTGGTGGCGCAAGCTCCGCTAGGGCTCTCTTTGGCAATCGAAACTTGCCATATTGAGAATGACGGATTTGAGATAGAATTTCACAACTACGGCGTAGTAGTTAAGGGCGATAAATATAGAGAAATTATTGCAGGTGGTTTGCGCCACGATCCTATTAATAGTTCGATAAGCGAGCAGAGTAGTGTAGTATTCGAAAAAATAGGAGCTATCTTGTCGGCCGAAAAGTGTGCAGTAGAGAATATTGTAAGGCAGTGGAACTACATCGAAGGAATTACATTTGAGAGAGACGGAGAGCAAAACTATCAGCTGTTTAACGATACGCGCTCAGAGTTTTATGCTAAAGGTGATTGGAGTAGTGTTGGGTATCCAGCGGCAACAGGCATCGGAACAGTAGCAGGAGGTATTGTGATAGATTTTAATGCTATAGTTGAGGGTGATGAGTGCCAAATTAAAGCTCTTGATAATCCGCTTCAAATTGCAGCACATGACTATACTAAAAACGTTTTACTAGGCGAAAAGACGCAAAAGACAACACCAAAATTTGAGAGAGCAAAAGCCGTTTGCGATAGCTCCTCACTGCTGATATATGTGTCGGGTACGGCTGCCATTAGAGGTGAGAGTAGTTTGACTTTGGATGCAGCACAGCAAACCATTACAACAATGGAGAATATCGACTACCTAATAAGTGCTGAGAATCAAAAGCGATATTCAGTTGCTTTAACACGCAATGTAAAATGTGAATATTTAAGGGCTTACATAAAATGTCCTGAAGATTTTGAGATGGTAAAAAGCGAGATGGAAAAGATTGCTCCCGCCACTCCTATAATATACCTATACAGTGATGTGTGTCGCGACGAACTTCTGGTTGAGGTCGAAGCTATAGCGTATTAAATAGCTAATAAATAACAATTTAAAATAATCAAATTATGAAAAAAACTTACTTGACTGCTCTGTTTAGTGCATCACTATTACTATCTTCTTGTTGTGGAACTTGTTCGTCAAGCGACCAAAAAGAGGGTGATTCAACAACTAAAAACATAGAAACAATGGAAAAATTTCAGAAAAAGTACACTAATGCTGACTATTACACTGATGGTAAATTTAATGAAGATGTTGCAATTCAAGCGATGAAAGAGTTATTAGCTTTCCACGGTATCCCATTTACAAAATTTATGGAGGAGAACTTCTGGGTTGCAGAGTTTGGTTTAGGTGATTTTGAAAATTGTGGTATGGGAGGAATATTCTGGGTTAACGACCAAGAACACTCTTACTTTGGCCATGCAATTTATCTTCTTCCAGGACAAATGATTCCTGAACATGCACACATGAAAACTGAATTTGCTCCTAAATATGAGTCATGGTTGGTAGATAAAGGTTGGTGTTATAACTTCTCAGAGGTTGGCGAAGCTACACCAAATGCACCTGCTATCCCTGAATCACAAGCGGCAACTACACGCTCTAAAAACTGGATTCGTATGAATGTTGGTGATGTTGCACACCTTAAAGAGGCTGAAACATTTCACTTTTTATATGCTGGAGACGAAGGAGCAATCGTTACTGAATTTGCATGCTACCACGATGGAGCTGGGCTTAGATTCTCAAATCCAAAAGCTAAAATGTAAACTGTCGATTTTTAATAATATATAAACCATAAATATACAATAATGAGAAAATTACATCATTTTGGAGTGCCAACTAGCATTCCACGCGAAGGCGAAATGTACAGTGCAGATATGCGCCTATTTTTAACCGATCCAACTACCTCTCAAAACAAAATCGAATATCTTCGCTTTGAGCCAGAATCGACTATGCCTGAAATACTTAAAACCCATGCTCATATTGCGTATGAAATAGAGGATTTCGAACAAGAGATGGCAGGTAAAAAAGTAATTATGGAGATAACAAAACTTTCAGATACTCAATCTATTGCATTCGTAGAGGAGGAGGGTTTGGCTATCGAGTTGATAAAATTTTATTAAAAAATTATGAATACAAAATTTATTAACACCCCTGAGTCAATAACTGCCGAGTTATTAGAGGGTTATACAATGGCTTTCAAAGATACCGTAACTCTTGGAGGCGAAAATATAGTAGTACGCACAAACGCTAAAAGCGATGATAAAGTGGCAATTGTAGCCTTTGGTGGTTCTGGTCACGAGCCTGCGGTTAGCGGTTTTGTTGGCGAAGGAATGCTTGACTGCTCTGTAGTGGGTGATATCTTTGCCGCTCCTGGAGCACAACGTCTATTTGCTGCGCTTCAAATGTTTAAACGCGAAGCAGGAATTTTATTGCTTGTATTAAACCATTCTGGCGATGTTATGAGTGGAAATATGGCAATGCAACTGGCAGAAAGAGTTGGTATTAAAGTTAAATCAATACTTACTCATGACGATATTAGTGCTGGAAACGATGCTCCCGACTCAGATCGTCGCGGATTAGCTGGAGCTGTTGCAATGTATAAAGTGTTGGGTGCTGCTGCTGAGCAGGGCAAATCTCTAGATGAGATAATCGAGATTGGTGAACGCTTAAACAAAAACATTGCTACACTAGCAGTTGCAACTGGTAGCTGTTCTCATCCTCACAATGGTGTTACTATCACA
>JAWXTQ010000072.1:0-9772 GCA_044433405.1 Rikenellaceae bacterium | reverse complement strand
CGGCCCCATTGTTAGCAACTCAATACTCTCAGCAGGAGTCGTAGAGAATGACTATATGCTTATCTATACGGCTGGTCAAATGACAGTCGACAATAACGGGGTGTGCTATGAAGGTGTTGGAATCACACCCGACATCGAGATACTCTACAACGATGCAATAGATGATCTCAAAGTAGGTACAGACGTTGTGATGAATCGTGCTATTGAATACCTAAACAACTTATAATAAATATTAAAATCAACAAAAAGAGGCAGAAATTTTGCAAATAAAAATTTATTAATTACATTTGCAACGTATAAGGAGATAAAATTATCGACTTGCTGTAATGCAAGGTTGGTGTTTTATGTCCTTTTTTTTGTGACATAATCCATATAGATAGTTTGCTCTTTGACGTATTGAAGAAAATCAATTATTAAATTTGAGGCGGTTTTGTTTGGGGTTTTGTTTGAGCGGTTTTCACAAGAAGCTCGCAAATGACATCCCTGAACTATTTTTAGAAGCTTGGCTGCCGCCAACCATCCAAAAACAGCCCACGAATGCCCCTTGCTGGCAAGAACTCCTCGTCGCTTACGCTCCTCGGGCTCACTAACGTTCGCTGGGGATTCTCATGAAAGTGATTTTTGCTTCGCGATATCCGAGCATAGGAATAATAATAAACGTCGATTTATAGTCGATTATCGCGAAGCTATACATCAGCTACATGAGAATCCCTAGCGAACGTTAGTGAGCCCGAGGAGCGGTAGCGACGAAGGTTTTTTTGCCAGCGGTAGGCTGCTAGGAGTCTTTTTTATTGAATTGGCGATAGCCAAGAAGATAAAAATGGTTCATAGTAGTCTAGCGCGTGGTTTTTTTCTTAAAAAAACCTTGAACAACAGCTCTTCTTTTTTTTGATAGTCTAGGGTACGCCTCGGATTTCACTTTTTGGCGCAGCCAAAAATAGGGATAGGTTTTTATTTCTTGTGCCATACCATAGGTATGAGCTAAGAGAAATAAAAATCTATCCCTACAAGCATGAGCAAAGGCTCATGCGGTGAAAGCCGCTAAGCTAAGCAAACCAACCAACTAACCAAAGCAAACCAACAAAAAATGAAAAATTCTAAAACCAATAAATTATGAACACACAAAACAACAACAAACTTTTCTCTGCAACTAACTCAGGGATTACAATAAACACTATTGCTCAGGCAGAATATATTGCAGAGCATGCTTTTAACATTCGCAAAACAGAGTATTGCGAAGATGATACGTTAGAAAGGTACTACACAAAGGTTGCAGCTTGTATGGCTAGAATTGGCAATACAAGAATGGAATTAAAGTGTCGAATAAAATCGCTACTACAACAATACGAAGATATGTGGTGTGCGTACGAAGATACAATAAGTATATTTATATCATTGCATAGTGGACTCACTGGACATGGTTACGCAAAAGCTGCCGAGAGATTATTAAGATATCATCTAAAGGTGACACAAACATTATCTGACGATGAGCAGTGGCAAGCTAAAAGAAGGGATAATTACAAAGGCAATTTTACAGATAAAGTCACACCAAAGCTAAGAGATTACCTTGAGGAGTATATTATATCTAAATATCGAGAGTATCGCAGCGGCTACGTTAAGAGAAACATCGAATACATAGCAGATTTAGCACTCCGAGTAACAGTAGAGTTTGAAGATAGAGCTGATGACGTATCGACCATAAAAACTTACTATCCATCATACGATGCGCTCTACACGGCAGCTGTTTTTCACCGTCTTAGCATGATTGAAGGGGAGTGCAACTACAAACGCTCGGCAGCAATGCTATTTGAAGATTACCATATCAGAACACTACTATCAGAGAAAGAGATTAAATATGCGGTAGAAGCAATAGAAGACCTAGATCTACCCTCAAAGGAGGATGCGCGTACATCTTATGGAAGATTATTAAGAACAGCCGTAGATCAGTCAAGAGATATTTTTAAATAACACTTACAAAACATCAATCTATCGCTATGCTATCACATTAAAAAAATATATGATTTTATGTATCGAAGATTACAAAGAGTTTTTGTACATTTGTAGCTACTAATTTATTTTAATCAGATAAAAAATGAGCGTTTCTAGAACAAAACAAGATACAACCACCCCTAAAAGGAGAGCTACTGGAGCAAGTAAGACGGCCAGTAAACCTGCTACTCGCACAGCTAAAGCTCAACCTAGGAGAGTGGAGACTAAGCCACCTAAACCACGTAATGACAGCGTGACTTACACAATTGCAATTTTGACATTTAGTGCTGCAGTTCTGTTGATGGGCGCTATAATATCCTATTTTTTCACTTGGAAAGATGACCAAGCTCTAAACGAATTGGCCAATGCAGTGACTATTGTGGATGGTTCTGCGCAAAATTCGATTGGTTCGATTGGAGCGTGGATATCAAATCTTTTGGTTGACAGACTATTTGGTGTTATGGCACTAGCTATTCCACTGATAATATTGTCATTCTCGATGGTACTACTTAGATTAAAGGGGATGTTCTTTAGAAAAGCAATGCTCTCTTTGCTAACCCTAATGTTTATAGGCTCAATCTTTGCCGCCTATATTACACCTACAGGTGTAGAGGCCTTTGGCTCATCATACGGTGGTGAGTGGGGCTATAGGGTTAACAGATGGTCACTAAATCTTCTTGGCGATCTTGGCACTGCCATAATATTGTTTACGTTGATTGCCATTTGGTTGGTTTACACCTCACTCAATATTGTAAAATATTTAGGCAAAACAATAGTGATTTTCTTCGCTGCTATTGGACGAATATTTGGAGCGTTGTTTATGGGATTAGAGAGGTTATTAACATATATAGCTTCGCCAAAGAAGAAGAAACCTGTACGCATACCCAAACAAGAGGAGAGAATAAACAAGGAGGAGATTACACCTATAGCTGTGGTAGAGAGTAACGACGTCGCAGCAGATAGCGACGAATCAAAACTGGGAGATAAAAAGCCAGAAGATGCAATAGAGTCGTTTATGAACTCTAGCGATACACTTACTTTTGCAATGGAAGAGAGAAAAGAGAGAGAGGAGGAAGAGACATTTAACATGTCAATTGAGGAGAGAACAGAGGACAAGGATGAGAATAAAGATGTGGATGAGGTTAAGATAGAGGATGATTTTATACAAGCGATGAACTATGACAATTTTGTTATATTCAAACCGTTAGAGAACCAAGAAGATGAAATAACAAACCAATCAGACGAAGAATCAATAGATGATATAGATATGATTATGACTGAGAAAGAGCAACAACCTATAGAGCAACAACCTATAGAGCAGCTCACGCCAACAATTGAAACACAAGAGCAAGAGGTAGCGGAGCAACCATCCTCTACCACCTCTTTGGATGATAGCTTTGAAATCTCAGGAGGATACACTCAGGCCGAAGAGATTAAAGAGGGTGAATTTGAAGTTGCAATAACATCGAATGCAGAATTAGATATCGACAAATCAAAACTTGATGAGAATATAGTAATCACAACAAATACACCATCGGAAGTTGACGAAATAGACAACTCAGTATTTGACCCAACACTAGAGCTTTCATCATATAAGCTACCCGATGTTGAGATGCTCGACAACCATTCAAGCAAGGTAGTTGTTACTGAAGAAGAGCTAGTTGCAAATAAGAATAGGATTGTTGAAACATTAAACAATTTTAATATCTCGATAGACAAAATCAAAGCCACAATTGGGCCAACAGTGACCCTATATGAGATTAAGCCAGCGGCAGGAGTAAGAATATCAAAAATCAAGAACTTAGAGGATGATATCGCACTTAGCTTATCAGCCCTTGGAATACGAATAATCGCGCCAATACCTGGTAAAGGAACTATAGGCATCGAAGTGCCGAATAAAAACAAAGAGATCGTATCAATGTATTCGGTAATTAAGTCGGCTAAGTTTCAGGAGAGCAAATACGAGCTACCAGTGGTGCTTGGGCGCACAATCCAGAATGATGATTTTGTAATTGACTTAGCAAAAATGCCTCACCTTTTGGTTGCAGGTGCTACAGGTCAAGGAAAATCGGTGGGTTTAAATGCTATCATCACATCGCTACTTTACAAGAAGCATCCAGCTGAGTTGAAGTTTATTATGGTCGACCCTAAACGTGTAGAATTAACGCTATACCAAAACATAGAGAACCACTTCTTAGCGAAGATGGAGGATGAGCCAGAGACTATCATTACCGATACACAACGTGTAGTATACACTCTAAACTCTCTATGCATTGAGATGGAGGATAGATATAAACTTCTAAACAAAGCTAAGGCAAGAAATATTATTGAGTATAACGAGAAATTCAAGAAACGCAAAGTAAACCCCAATAATGGCCATAGATTTTTGCCATATTTTGTGGTTATCATTGATGAGTTTGCCGATCTAATAATGACCGCAGGCAAGGAGGTTGAAATTCCAATCGCCCGAATTGCACAGCTTGCACGTGCCGTAGGTATTCATCTTGTTATCGCCACTCAAAGGCCAACAACCAACATCATCACTGGTGTGATTAAGGCTAACTTCCCTGCTCGTATAGCTTTTAGGGTGTCGAGCATGGTTGATTCACGCACAATACTTGACCAACCAGGGGCAAATCAACTTATTGGCCGTGGCGACATGTTAGTATCTACAGGAAGCGACATTACTAGGGTACAGTGTGCATTTATTGACACTCCTGAAGTGGAGCGCATAACCGACTATATTGGCGAGCAACGAGGTTTCGGCTCACCATATATTCTACCTGACTACACCCCAGAGGGCGATAGCAAACTATCAGGTGGCTCAACGCAAACTATTTCAAAAATGGATGATAAATTTACAGAAGTGGCGCGATATGTGGTTCAGAACCAACAAGGCTCGGCATCAACAATACAGCGCAACTTTTCAATAGGCTTTAATAGAGCAGGTAGATTAATGGACCAACTTGAAAGAGCAGGAATAGTAGGCCGCCAAGAGGGTAGCAAGCCACGTCAGGTGTTGATAAGCGATATGGCTTCATTAGAGATATTGCTATACGATTTGGAAGAGAATAACAGTACTTTATAAAAAAGAAAATATGAACATCAAAACTAGAGGTATACTATCATTTATATTAGTGTTTACACTTGCACTAAACAACCTATTTGCCGCAGATATTAAACAGATTTTAGATGATTTAAAGGGGCAGAAAGGGTTGATTATTGAGTTTAAAAGCAACGATATTGCCTACACAATAAAAAGCCTCGATGCAAAATACACCCTTAAGAGCACATCTATAGATATTCTTTATGATGGTGAGGATTTATACACCTACAATAGAGAGAATAATGAGTTAACAATCGAGAGGTTGTCTAGTCAAAATATAATGACAAATCCTACTCTAATATTTGATCTTGATAATGCACAATTTTTGTTTAAGACCAATGGTGATATTCACACTATCACTCCTAAAGATATCGACCAGATAGGTTTAGAAAAAATCATTATTGAAACAGCTGGTGAAAATAGCATAAAAAGCATCTCTCTCTTTCCTATTTCGAGCGATGAGATTAAACTCGACATCACATCTCTAAAAAAAGAGAATAACATTGATACAAAAGAGTTTAAATACAACAAGAGCAATTATCCTAATGCTGAGATTATAGATTTCAGATAGTGAGAATAGTAGCTATAAATTAGCAAATAAACCAATAAACAAAACAATGAAAACAAACACATTTTTAGCACTACTTATAGTGCTGCTTAGCTATAGCCATTCGTATGGGCAATCAATATCAGAGAGTGCTCTAAAAAATGGTCAAAAGCTCTCTTCTCTAATAAATATTCTAGACCTTATCTATCTTGAAGATATAGATATAGATGATCTTACCGACAAAGCAATGGCCAACATACTCAAAGAGCTTGATCCCCACTCATCTTATCTAACCAAAGAGGAGATGAAAGAGTCTACCGAGATGTTTAGCGGCAATTTTGAGGGCATAGGAATTGAGTTTAACGTACTTCGAGACACAATAATAGTTGTTAACACAATAGCTGGTGGCCCATCCGAAAAGGTTGGATTACGCTCAGGCGATAGGATAATCATGGTCGACACCACATCTGTTGTTGGAGTTAGCAAGAGTGAAGTACCAGGCTTTCTAAGAGGTGAAAAGGGAACGATAGTAAAACTTACAATTATCAGAAAGGGACAAACAAAGCCATTAGAGTTTACTATTGTACGAGATAAAATTCCTCTTCAAAGCCTTGATGCAGCCTATCTTATTGACAAAGGTGTGGCTTTCATCAAGTTAAATCGCTTTATGGCAACCACAACCGAGGAGTTCACCACTGCGCTAGATTCACTCTCACGCCTAGAGCCTATAAACGGAGTAATTCTTGACCTACGCGGCAATGGTGGAGGGCAGCTTGACCAAGCAATTTCTCTTTCGAGCCAATTTCTACCCGAAGGTTCTTTGGTAGTTTACACCGAAGGGCGCACCGCTGGCCGTTACAATATGAACTCAGTTAGAGGGGGCATGTATACTCAAGGTGCATTGGTTGTGTTAATCGACGAAAGCTCTGCATCGGCTAGTGAGATAGTTGCAGGCGCGATTCAGGATTGGGATAGAGGGGTAGTAATTGGCCGTAGTTCTTTTGGTAAAGGGTTGGTGCAACGACTAATTCCATTACAAGACACCTCAGCAGTACAAATAACCATGGCACGCTATCACACTCCAAGTGGTCGATACATTCAACGCCCCTACGAGCTAGGCGACAACGAGGGTTACTATGCTAACTACCTTAAACGATTCACAAAAGAGCGATTAGCCAATCCCGACTCACTATTTAGTGATATCCCCGATTCATTAAAGTACAAAACGCTAGTTAAGGGGCGCACAGTATATGGTGGTGGCGGTATTAACCCTGATGTTTTTGTTGCAGCTGACACCACAAGAAACAGTGCATTCTGGAGCGAAGCGATAGCCAAAGGCTTATTTAATGACTTTGTAGCCGACTACTTCGATAAAAATCAGAAAAAATTAAGACGTAGCTACCCTACCCTTTCAAAGTATATTCAAGAGTTCAGCACCAAAGACGGAGCATTTGAGGAGCTATACAACCACGTAGTAGCACAAGGAATAGAGGATAAAGACAAAGAGGAAAGCAGCTCAGTAGAGCCATTTATGTCACTGCAACTAAAAGCCTTAATAGCACAAAAGCTATGGAATACAAACGCCTATTTTGAGGTTATAAACTCGGAGGACAACCAAATCATCAAAACCGCATTAGAGTATATCAATAAGAATAAATAGCGTAGCAATTATTTTTGTTGAGTTTGCTTAGCTTAGCGGCTTTCACTTACGTGAGCTTCAGCTCACGTAAGTGAAAGCCGCTAAGCTAAGCAAACCAACCCAAGCAAACCTAGATAAACCTAGATAAACTCACATCAAAACCTACTGCTCCTTAATCCAATTTTTAGCGTTTACGAACAGCTCAATCCATGGTGTTACTTCGTCGCTCATGCGTTCATGTGGGTAATATCCCCAGTTCCATGTGCGGATACAACGCTCAGGGTGTGGCATCATCACTAGGTGACGACCATCATCTGAACATAATGCTGCTGCATTGTAGTTGCTGCCATTTGGATTAGCAGGATACTCAGCATATAGATATTTAGCTGCAATATTGTACTCACTCTCTGGTTTAGGAAGATCAAACTTACCCTCACCATGAGCAACCCAAACACCTAAACTTGAACCCTCAAGGCTTTTTAGCATGATAGATGGAGTCTCTGCAATTGTAAGTCCTACAAAGTTAGACTCAAATTTATGAGAGTTGTTGTGTAACATTCTAGGTTTAACATCATGAGTTGGATTGATTAATCCTAGCTCAATCATTAATTGACATCCATTACAAACACCTAATGAAAGAGTATCTTTTCTTGCGTAGAAGTTATCAAGTGCTCTTTTTGCTTTCTCGTTGTAAAGGAATGCTCCTGCCCAACCTTTAGCTGAGTTTAGCACGTCTGAGTTCGAGAATCCACCAACAAATACGATAAGATTAACATCTTCAAGGTTTTCACGTCCAGAGATAAGGTCTGTCATGTGAACATCCTTCACATCCATACCTGCTAGGTGCATTGCCCAAGCCATCTCACGCTCTCCATTCGACCCTTTTTCGCGAATGATTGCCGCTTTAACTCCGCTCTGTACTTTGCGACGTGCATCAATTCCATATTGAGATAATTTACCAGTAAATGATTCTGGGAATTTATACACTAACTCTTGTTTTGCGTAATTTGCAAATCTATCAGCTGCCTGTTTTTCACCGCTCTGTTTTGCATCTAACAGATAAGATGGGCGATACCATACATCTCTCAAATCGTCGATTGACAAATTGATAGAAGTGCCTTTGTGGTTAACTACAAACTCACGATTAAGGTTAACATCACCAATTACATAGGCATTAACTCCTTGCTGTTTTAGTTGAGCACATACCTGCTCACCATCTTCAACTTGAAGCACTACAGATGGCTTCTCGCTAAATAGAAGTTTAACTAGATCGTTTTCGCCAATCGAGTCTAATACAAGCGACAAACCAGTTTGGTTATCAGCAAATGTCATCTCTAAAAGGGCAGTAATTAAACCACCAGCCGAGATGTCGTGTCCTGCTAACACTTTGCTATCGTTAAGGAGTGATTGTACTGCCTCGAACGATTTAGCGAAATATTTAGCATCATCGACAGTAGGAACTTCTGAACCCACTTTTGACATTGTTTGATATAAAGCACTACCTCCTAAACTAAATAACGAGTTAGAGAAGTCAACATATACCATTTGGCTCTCTTTTGCAACTAACGATGCTTTAACACATTTTTTAACATCGCTAACTGGACCTACAGATGTGATGATTACTGTACCAGGAGAGTAAACAATCTCGTTATCTGCATATTTTTGAGTCATTGAAAGTGAATCTTTTCCAGTAGGAATATTAATTCCTAAACCGATAGCAAACTCACTAGCAGACTCAACTGCACTATATAAACGAGCATCCTCACCCTTGTTTTTACAAGGCCACATCCAGTTTGCACTTAAAGATACGCTCTTTAATCCACCTGTAATTGGAGCAAAAACGATATTTGTTAATGATTCAGTAATTGCAAGCACCGAACCTTGAGCTGCCGAAACAATAGCGGCAGATGGCGCATGACCTAAAGCTGTAGCAACACCACCCTCGCCTTGATAATCTAGCGCAATAGCACCATAATCATTAAGAGGAAGCTGCACCTGTCCGCTACACTGCTGCATAGAGATACGTCCACTCACCGAGCGGTCAACTTTGTTAGTAAGCCAATCTTTACAAGCTACTGCCTCTAGCGACAACACATCACTAACATATTTAGCAACATTCTCACCGTTGCATTTTGGAGTCTCGAAACTCTCAGTTACTGTAACATCTGAGATTACAGTTTTTGGAGAGTTACCAAACATATCTTCTAGTTTAAGGTCTATAGGACGTTCACCTTTCTTGTTGTCAACAAAAGTGAATTGCATATCGTTAGTAGTTTCACCAACAACGTATAATGGAGCACGCTCTCTCTCAGCAATAGCTTCAAGGCGCGCAATATCATCGCTCTTCATCACTAAGCCCATACGCTCTTGTGACTCATTACCTACTATCTCTTTTGCTGATAAAGTTGGATCACCAATTGGCAATTTGTCGATGTTAATAACACCACCAGTAGCCTCTACTAGCTCTGAAAGACAATTTAAGTGGCCACCA
>JAWXTQ010000071.1:0-10047 GCA_044433405.1 Rikenellaceae bacterium | reverse complement strand
ACTACCCAATGCTTTCATTGAGTCGTGTAGATGAATACCTTTTAGATATTTCATCCCAACAATAGCATCTAACTGACCAAACACATTGTCGCAACCCTCCTTAGTTGAGATATCATAACCAGCAGAAAACGTATGACAAGTATCAATACATACTCCTACTCGACTCTTATCCTCAACACGGTCAATTATCTGAGCTAAGTGCTCAAACTTATAACCTAGGTTACTACCCTGCCCAGCAGTGTTTTCAATCACAGCTATAACCCCTTTACTCTTATCTAATGCAATGTTTATTGACTCAGATATAAGCCTAAGACACTCATCATCAGATATCTTTTTCAAGCTACTTCCAGGATGAAAATTCAACCTATCTAACCCCAGCAATTCACAACGGTTAAGCTCATCAATAAACGCTGTTCGCGATTTCTCTAGAGCCTCACCATCAGGATTACCAAGATTAATCAAATAACTATCGTGCGGTAATATTTGAAAAGGCTTGTAGTTAAACTCTTCACAATTTCTTTTGAAAGCATCAATTGATTTTGAAGTAAGAGGAGGCGATACCCACTGACGTTGATTTTTGGTAAAGAGGGCAAATGCTCCTGCGCCAATTGCTGCCGCGTTTAATGGTGCATTCTCCACCCCACCAGTAATGGATACATGTGCTCCAAAATATTTCATAATTTTCTTTTTAGTTAAAAATGTATTATCTCTGCTTTCCTTATTCAAATTTGGTGCAATGTAACAATAATTTTAATACTAACAATCATTTTTCGTAATATTTAAAAAAAATTGATACAAAATTACACTTTTCTTAATCTAAACAAGTTTTAATTCTGCTTTTATTTTGTCTATTTTCTCTAGTGCTTTAACATTTACACTCTCAAACTCCTCAGCTGAGCTCAATGGCTCACGAACTCCAAAATAGAATTTAATCTTAGGTTCTGTTCCTGAAGGACGCATCGAAACTATAGTATCGCTCTCGGTGATGTATTGCAACACATCACTAACTGGGTAGTTGATTGGAGTTGTTGTACCACTCTCTACGTTGTATATTTCACGTTTTTTATAGTCGGCAATCTTAATAACCTTCTCACCACAAATAGAGGTTAGTGGATTCTCTCTCATTGAGCACATCATCTCTTTTATCTCTTCAGCTCCACTCTTGCCCTCTTTAGTAATAGAGATTAATCCCTCTTTAAAGAAGCCATATTTAACATATACATCAATCATATATTGGTAGAGTGTTTTACCTTGTGAGGCTGCCCATGCAGCAACTTCACACACCATCACACTACTAGAAATAGAGTCTTTATCACGAACAAAATCGCCTACCGAAAAGCCATAACTCTCTTCACCTCCACATATATATTGCAATTTACCCTCATTCTCTTTGATAACCTTTGCAATGTATTTGAAACCAGTTAATACATTCATACAGGCCACGTTATATGACGCTGCAATTTTGGTCATTAAGTCGGTGGTAACAACAGTCTTAACAATAAACTCGCTACCAGTAAGCTGTGCAAGTGCATTTTTACGCTCAAGGATGTAGTTTGTAAGAATAGCAGCTGTTTGATTACCGTTAAGCAGAATCATATCGCCATTATTATCTCTAACAGCTACACCTAAGCGGTCAGCATCAGGATCGGTAGCAAACACTAGCGATGCACCCACCTCATCAGCCTTAGCAATTGCCATTTTTAGAGCACCTGCCTCCTCTGGGTTTGGACTCTCAACAGTTGGGAAATCACCATTAGGAGTCATTTGCTCCTCAACTGTAAAGATATTTGTAAAACCACTCTCTTTCAAAGCTCTAGGCACTAATTTATAGCCCGAACCATGAATTGGAGAGTAGACTATTTTTATATCACCAAACTCTTTGATTGCATCCGAAGACAACGATAGTGCTTTCACCTCTTTAAGGTATGCTGCATCAACATCTTCAGATATTATTGTAATATCCTCTTCGTTTCCACTCCATTTAACCTCATCAACAGAAGTTATTGCATTTACCGCTTTGATTATGTTTGTGTCGTGCGGCTCAGTAACTTGACCGCCATCATTCCAATACGCTTTATAGCCATTATAAACTTTTGGGTTGTGCGATGCAGTAATCACTACCCCACTTTGACAACCTAAATGACGAATTGCAAAACTCAATTCAGGAACTGGACGCAACGAATCAAAAAGATAAACCTTGATTGAGTTTGCAGCAAAAATCTGAGCAACTGTTTTCGAAAAAACATCGCTATTATTTCGACTATCACAAGCAACTGCAACTTTAATTTCAGCACCTGCACCATACACCTCTAAAAGGTAGTTTGCTAAACCTTGTGTAGCGCAACCAACTGTGTATTTGTTCATTCTGTTTGAACCAACACCCATTTTACCACGCAGACCACCTGTTCCAAACTCCATTGTTTTGTAGAAAGACTCTACCAACTCTTGTTTATCATTTTCGATCAGATTGTTAATCTGTTCTTTAGTTTGAATATCATAGTTACCGTTCAACCAAACGTTAACTCTCTCCATAATTGAATTATCGATTTGCATATCTTAAAATTTTATATTGTTCCCCACAAAGATACGAAAAAAGTTATTAAAAAATACACTATTGTAGTTAAAAAAAATAAATATTTTTTTAGCACCACTAAAATCAAAACAAAAGAGAGGAATTCTATTGCACTTCAATATTTTTATTATAATTTTGCAAAAAACAGAATATTTTAACACATGAAAGTAGTAGCAATTTTAGGAAGTCCACGAAAAAATGGCAACACCGCACACGCATTAAGAATCATTGGAGATGAACTAATTAAAGAGGGTATTGAATTTGAGATTATACACATAGGAAACAAAAACATCAGGGGTTGCCTAGCTTGCAAACAGTGTGCTGTAAACAAAAACGGAGAGTGCATTATAAAGGATGAAACAAACACAACAATCGCAAAAATGGCCGAAAGCGATGGAATTATACTAAGCTCGCCTGTCTACTTTTCAGGCATAGCTGGCACAATGAAATCATTCTTAGATCGAGCTTTCTATGTCTCATCATCAAATGGCTCAATGTTTAGAGGTAAAGTAGCAGCAGCTATAACTGCCGTAAGACGAAGTGGAGGTTCGCACACATTAGATGGCTTAAACCACTACATAACATACGGAGAGATGATTGTGGCAACATCAACATACTGGAATATTGCCCACGGAAGAGACGAAGGAGAGGTTTTAAAAGATGACGAAGCTGTTCAAACAATGCAAATGCTAGGTAGAAACATGGCATGGTTGCTAAAAATGAAAGAACAGGCAAATATTCCGCAACCCGAGAAGGTGGATAAGATATTCACCAAATTCTTATAACGAAATTCGGCTCAAGATGAATTCTTTGTTGGTGGATCTGGTCATTAATCATTATTCCTATGTTCGGATATCGCGAAGCAAGCAATGTCCTACATGAGAATACCCAGCGAACGCTAGTGAGCCCGAGGAGCGAAAGCGACGAGGAGTTCTTGCCAGCAAGGGGCATTCATGGAGTATTTTTGAATGGTTAGCGAAAAGCTAAGCGTTTAAAAATGGTTCAGGGATGTCATTTGCGAGCTTCTTGTGAAAGAAGCGTCGACAATAGTTTTTCCTCTTATTTTGATAGGCTTTGGCACGCCTCGGCTTTCACTTTTTGGCGCAGCCAAAAATAGGGGTAGCTTTTCATTTCGTTACCATACCTTTAGGTATGAGTATAAGAAATTAAAAGCTATCACTACAAGCGTGAGCGAAAGCTCATGCGGTGAAAACAGCTAAAAGAGTGAAAACCACTAAGAATACATTTTTTTACCTACCAACAAAGAATTCAGTTTGATGCCAAAATTCATTGATATCATATTAATAACTATACCTAACACCAATTCTATACATACGCAAAGGCATTGGGTAGTACTCAGTGCTTTCGTAGTATGCATTAAAAAGATTATCGACCCTAAACGATAACGACAATCTACTAGAATTAAAGCCTATCTTCGTTCCTATCTCAACGCTATGAAGAAGGTATGAGTCGGTAAAATACTCCTCATCGGCTGAGGTGTATCTTATGTCGGTAAAGGAGATATTGTAGTTAAACCACGCTCTATTATTATAGTATAACTCATAATTGGCATTCCATTTATGAGGTGGAATATAGGCAAGTTGCTTTCGATAGGAGTCGTCGCCATTGTTTGAGTTGCCTACCGAATAAGCGTAGCCATAATTACCAAACAGTCGATGGGCAAAATTGTCTGTTTGGTATTTGAATTGGTAATAAAACTCAACTCCTTGCGATAACACTTTTGCATAATTTACTGGCGACCATATCGCGCTTTTATCCTCTTGAGGAAGCCAAATTATCCAATCATTGATATCAAGACGATAGTAACTCAACTCAAACTTCATATCAACACTGCCGATTGTGGGCTCGCTCAACAACGAAATATCCCACGAATAGCCATTTTCTGGATTTAAATCAATATTTCCACCAGGATTCCAGTATAAATCATTTAATGTGGGCACTCTATAGTTGTAAGCATGAGTAGCTTTTATTGCCAAAAGCTCACCTACCACCCTATAGCGTGCAGATAGATTGTAGATTGCAAAAACATCATCGTCTACCATTTCTGCTGTAACATCTGCATCAATATGGAGCTTCTGACTCACCATATATCTAGCAAACACTCTAGCCGACGTCGAATTACGCGAAACTCTACCACTCTGATAACTGCTTGACACAACCGCATCATATCTATAGTTTAAAGATGCACCTAAAAGCATATTATCAACAGACAAGAGCTCATAATCACCTCTAGCAATCAAACTGTAATTGCGATTATCTGACTGATCGGTATAAGTTCCGAGCACTCTAGTGTAGTCAAAACTACCATCTAAATAGGCGGTCGAGATTTTAAAACGATGCTCACCTCGCACCCCACTATAGCTAAAATAATTTCTTATGTTTGTAGACTCTATCTGCTCTGTAGCTGCTGTGCTAACTAAGATAGATTGCGGCAATGAACGATTATCAAACTGCCCCCAACTAATGAGCTCTAAATTATCACCCTTGGTGGTTATAAAGTAGAACTCTTGCATATATCCAGCCTGCCTATAATCGGCATTTTCGCGCCTCTCGTAGGTTGGTGTCATACTATAAATATTATTTAGATAGAGATAGTCGTTGTCGGATTGTTGATAGTATAGCTTGGTGGTTGAAGTAAAATTGTTTTTTGATATTTTAAATGTAGATCCCTCAGTTATGGTGTTATTAGAACCATACTCACTTAAGATTGAGAGGTATGGCACCTCAACTTTAGAACTATTACTAGTAAAATTCACACTACCTCCAATTGCCCCACTACCCGATTGTTGAGCACTACTACCGTGATATATTGCCACATCGTCAACAAAATAGATAGGAATCTGCGAAAAGTCAAAACTCCCCAACATAGAAGAGTTTAAAGAGATTCCATTCCACAACACTTGTGTATGACTCGAAGAAGTGCCTCGCAACGATGCTGTTGAAAGCGCACCTTGACCTACGCTCTTAATGTTGATGGTTGTATTGTCTTGAAGCAGTTCTGATAAACTCTTAGATTTATTATAACTGATTGTCGAGGCATCAATAGCGGTTATTCTACTACCTACACTGCCAGAAGTCACCCTTCTTTCACCATCGACACTAACCTCCTTTGTTAATAGCGTGGTGTCAGCTTTCGCACTATCCTGAGCTGCCACACCTACAGAGTAGAGAGAAAAAATCAGTGTTAATATAACTATTAAAGTTGCACACATAGCTCAAGGAGTTACAAAAAATGAATATGGTGTGGAAATATGCCAGCTTTAAAATAGGGAACTCTTTCGCCGTCACTGTCGGTGTAATAATTGGCTATCTCACCTTCGGTAGTGTATTCAAAGACTCTACCTCGCGTTATCGAACCATACAACACCCTAACAATAAATATTGTACTGTTTTTCGACACTCCTAGGGTGTATGTAGTCCAATCATCGTCGTCATTATCATGAATTAAAACTGGCGTTTGATTAATACTCATATTTCGCGTATCAACTCTATACACTTCACTCCCAACATTAAAATAGAGATTCTCACCCTCATTATCAATATCTATACTACCCCAGAGCGAACTGATACCATCTTTTGTTAACTTGGTTACAACACTCTCACTTATTGGGTCAACACAAACAACTCCATCAGAGGTTAAACACCATAGTAACCCCTCACTATCAAGACACAATTTAGAAAAATCACATATCTCGAAGCTATCACCATATTCGTCAACCACAATCCTCATGGCCTCGGAAGTCAAAGAGTGAAGATCAAAAACATACAACGCATCACCTGCAACAAACAGTTTGTCATTAACAACTTTTAGCTGAAATGTAGCTGATGGCATGCTAATTTGCCGCCTCACCTCTGTTCTCACCTCTCCATGATTAATATCTACAATATATAGATTAGCTCCAGTAGTGTAAGTTTGATCTGTTACAGCAATCGAATCACCCCCTAAGTGAGCTATATACATTGGTATAACATCGTAAGAGTCAGAGAATGTGATTGTCTCTACCGAGGTAAAATCATACTTGTTTACAACCTCTATTTTTTTGGAGTTATTAACTGCGATGTAGTAGTTATCGCCTATTTCAATGAGCGACTGCGGAACATCGCCTATTGGACGATCGTTTGCTTGACGAAACACATCCTGAGTGACCAATCCACTACTAGAAAGGGTTGTTAAAGAACCTGTTCCATAAGAGAATTGACCTTCGCTAACAAACACCGCATCAACATATTGATTGCTATAGGTTAAATCACCTGTGTAATCACTACTCTGAGAATCAGTGTCGATCTTAGTACACGACAAAGAGATTAGCGAAATAATCACCAATACAACAAATATTTTTTTAAAATATGTAGACATAAAATGTATTATCAATTCAAGTAAAATTATCAGTGTCTGTAAAAATCTTCACACATAGCAGCATATACTATACACTCAACACTTTACAAGCATAAACTAAACAATTAGATTATTAATAAACCTTTAGCTTTGCATTAAAACGTCACAAAGATACTCATTTTTTTAATTTTGTTGGCAGCTACGAATAAATTTATGTACTTTTGTACTCAAACAGAGATTAATTATGCAATTTAAAGATATTATAGGCAACGATAGCATAAAACAGATGCTGATTAGTAGCGTTAAGGAGGGGCGCATCGCCCATGCTCAACTTTTTTTAGGAGATAGCGGATATGGGTCGCTAGCTCTCGCTTTGGCCTACGCTCAATATATCTCATGTCGCAATCGAAGTGAGAACGACTCGTGTGGAGTGTGTAGTTCGTGCTATAAATACTCAAATCTACAGCACCCTGATCTCCACTTTATATTTCCCACCAACAAATCGCCACTCTCTATTGGCTACAATAGCGCAGGCGATGTTGTGAGCGACAACTTCATGCACATTTGGCGCGATTTGTTCACCGAAAGAGGCGGCTATATATCGCCACAAGAGTGGTACAACGCTATCGAACTATCAAAAAACAGCCAAGCGATAATTGCAAAATCGGAGGCAGCAAACCTAATCGAATCGTTTAGCTACAAATCTATCGAGGGCGGATATAACATAGTGATAATATGGATGGCTGAGCTAATGAATGAGAGCTGTGCAAATGCACTATTGAAGCTGTTTGAAGAGCCGCAAAAAGGGCAGATATTCTTATTTGTTGCTCACAATGAGGCTAAAATGCTAAAAACTATACTTTCAAGGGTTCAAACAATCAATATTCGACCAATCGAACAAACAACTTTAGCTAATCACCTTAGCTCTAGCTGCGATATTTCGATTGCAGATGCTCAAAGCTATGCACGACTATCTGAAGGAAACCTAATTACGGCTAAAACGCTAAGCTCACAACAAGAGGAACTATCACCATATTTCGATCAATTTGTTGCCCTTATGAGGCTCTGTTTCAAAGAGGATTATTTAGCCCTACTACCTTGGGCTGAAAAGATGAACGAGATGAGCAAACCTCAGATAAAAGAGTTTTTGACCTACTCGCTAAAGTTGCTACGCGATGCCTACTCAATAAATATTGGAGTCAACGAAATCGGTTTTATTTTCGAAAAAGAGAGCAAATTTTTACACAATTTCGCGCCATATGTTCACGACCAAAATATCGAAAAATTAATCGAAGAGTTTCAGAAATGCAACACTCATCTAACTCAAAATGTCAACACCAAAATCACTCTTTCACACTTCACTCTTGCCATTAGCAAGCTGATTAAACTTCCTAAGTAAAGGATATTATGAGCAATAATTACAAAATAGCGGTATTATCCTTAGGGGGTAATATCGGAGATAAAGAGGAGAATTTCAAAAAAGTAAAACAGATCATACCTCAAAAGATTGGAGAGATAACACAACTCTCGTCAATACATCAAAGCCAGGCGTGGGGTTTTGAGAGTAGCGATATATTCTTCAATCAAGTTGTTGTAGTAAACACACAACTCGAACCAGAAGAGCTGCTATTTACCATTTGGGAGATTGAGAGAATGTTTGGCCGCCAGAGAGCAAGCGCGCAAGAGGAGTTAAAAAAATACAACGATCGACTCTCATCAGAGAGGCCAATTTACCATTCTCGCGCTATGGATATTGACATTTTATACTATAATAATCAAACAATCTCAACAGAACTATTAAAAATTCCACATCCCCACATAAAAGATAGAGAGTTTATTTTAAAGCCATTAGGCGAGATATCAGATTATTTTTAAAAATTATCAAATTATTATCCTAATAATATTTTTATTTCTTACAAACTTATCTTACATTTGTGGTATCATATTAATAAACCAAAAATTTAAATTATGAGTAAGAAATTTATATGTACAGTGTGTGGCTACGTACATACAGGTGATAGCGCACCTGAAAAGTGCCCACAATGTAAAGTACCATCAACTAAATTCCAAGAGATGGTAGAAACTGAAGGCGAAAAAGTCTATGCTGACGAACACAGAATTGGTGTTGCAAAAGACGTTGATGCCGAAGTTCTTGAAGGGCTTAAAGCTCATTTCATGGGCGAATGTAGCGAGGTAGGTATGTATCTTGCAATGAGCCGTCAAGCAGACAGAGAAGGTTATCCTGAAATCGCAGAAGCTTACAAGCGCATCGCGTGGGAAGAGGCTGAGCATGCAGCAAAATTTGCTGAACTTTTAGGCGAAGTTGTTTGGGATACAAAAACAAACCTAGAGGCACGCATTGATGCAGAGCATGGAGCATGTGCCGACAAAAAACGCATTGCTACAAGAGCTAAAGAGCTTAACCTAGATGCTATTCACGACACAGTACACGAAATGTGTAAAGATGAAGCGCGCCACGGTCAAGCATTCGCAGGCCTATACAAGCGTTTTTTCGCAAAATAAATCCGACCAACCATCGGAACAAATAACTGTAGATATTTAGCAATTTATACAGGTAGGTTTATTACCTAAGAAAAGAGAAGCTATCTTGAACAAAATTCGAGATAGCTTCTTCTTTTTAAGAATATGTAGCTAGACTACTGGTCTAATAGCTATAAGATATTAACTGTTGGCTCTCCGTAAATATAATTAGAAATAGTTTCGTCGATTGTTGTTCCATTCATTGTACAACTATCAAATGTGATTACTTTAGAATCTCCATCTACCCTAAAAGGAACATATTGATAATATCCTGTATCAATACCACTTCTATCCTCATAACCCTCACGTGCAGTTACTCCATCAACTTCAAATGTAAATGCGCAATTTTTATAAGTACACTGAGGTGCATATAGTTTTAGAGAATAATTGTAGTAAGCTGAGTATTTCATCTCCTCGAATGTACAGCCACTAAATGTCACAGGATAATCATTTGATCCGCTATCAATACAAATCCCAGTTTGAGCAAAATAACAGTTTGTAAATGTAATATCATCTTTATGATTGTATACAGTCACCAAACCACCATCACCTACTAAATTTCTAGGCAACGTACAAT
>JAWXTQ010000070.1:0-10215 GCA_044433405.1 Rikenellaceae bacterium | reverse complement strand
AAATGAAAATAAGCGACCATTTTGCTCTTGAGGAGTTTACTCAATCTACAACAGCTAAAAGATTGGGTATTCAAAATGAGCCTGAGCAATATCAAAAGGAGAATATAAAAAACCTTGTGATAAAGCTTTTAGAGCCATTAAGAAAGTTGTATGGTTTGCCACTAAAGATAAATAGTGGCTATAGATGTAGCGAGTTAAATAGAGCAGTGGGTGGTGTGGATACTTCTCAACATCTACTTGGTGAGGCGGCTGATGTGGCGTGCGAAAATCCACAACACTTGCTAAATAAGCTTAAAGATAGCAATCTAGACTTCGATCAAGCTATCTTATACCCTACGTTTCTCCATCTCTCGTTAAAGAGTGTGGGAGAAAATCGTAAATCTCTAATCCTGAAAGTGTTGCTCTTTGTGTTGTTTTGCTTTAGTGGATGTTCAAAACCAATCTACCTTCAGGGTAAAAGCGAATATATAGAGAAGGTAGTGACAAAAGATACCACTATCTACCTCGAGATAGAGCGGCAAGTAGTCAAGAGCATTGCCGAGGATAGTAGCTTTCTAGAGACAAGCTTTGCTCTTTCTAATGCGCGAATAGATACACTAGGTAGATTGTATCACTCTCTAGAACAAAAACAATCGACTATCGAGCGGGTGGTTGAGTATAAAGATAGAGTGATAACAATTAGGGATTCAATTCCATATCCACAGATAATCAAAGAGGTAAAGCAGGTAAAGCATGTGCCTACAGCATTTTGGATCTCTATGATTGTATCGGTGTTTTTTATTGCAAAAACGGTTTATAAACTATTTAGCTAACTTGCTGCACCTTCTATCTAGATTTCCAAACTCGTCCATCACTAGCAATCTGCCAAATATCCCCTTTTGAAGATGTTGCACTAATGATAATATAGTTGTTTGCTATGTGAAATTGAGGTGAGTAGGTTGATAAATCGTGCTCGTCAGTTAAGTTAAACTCACTTAGCTCAGATGCAAATCTCCCATTCTTAGCGTAGTAGGAATTTTGAATATTTAGCAGTTTTCGAAGTGCGAATTTGCACTCTTCCTCTTTGTTAAATGTAAAATCGTCAGAGGTTAAAGGCTTGTTGCTGGGTGAAAATTGAACAAATCCCCAATATTCTGGCCTATGAATATCCACTACGCCAGTTGCTGCCCAAACCCAATTCTCCTCATTACCGAAGCCCTCTTTGCCTTTTACCTTTTGGTATTTGTTGCCATCGGTAGTGACTGATAGCCACTCTACGCGTGAGAAATTCATCCTCCAGCTCTCACCAGCATTAACTTTTCGATTAACTAGGGCGCTAAAGGGTATTTTCATCTCGACAACCCATTTATCGTCCTGGTCGCTAGGGTCGTTAATTGTTCCGTAGTGTTTGACACTGGTTTCTAATCCCACCATTTGGTAACCATTGATATATGTTCCTCCAAAGATGTATGGCTTAGTCATTAGTAAATCCCACTCTGTGCCAAAAGCATTGATTTCGAACTCAAAATAGTTGTGGGTGTCGCCATCGGGGTCGATAAAAACTTCAAAATCGTTGTCAAAGTAGATTGTAGCATCTCTTTCAGTGAGTGTTGCCCAGATATGAGGTTCAATCAATTCAGCTGCAATATATAGATTTGCCTCATCCCACAACATCTTCATACGAGTAGAGTAGATCGGTTTTTTTTCAAACTCTTCACCTCTGATGTCGATAAATTGATTGCTCCACGGTGCATTGTCCCACTCATCGTTATATATCTGACCATCAATTTTTATGTTTTTATCACTTTTGTAGCAGACGTATCTAGGTGGATCTAATTTATAACCACTATCAAACTCTTGTGAATAGATATCTGCTATACACAACACCCAAGCAATTGCTGTAAGTATAAAATTTATTTTTATCATAGTTGAGAATTATAAGTTACTAAAGATCCCTTTTATTACGTGGTTAAATGTTTCTAGCATGACTCCTTTAGCAGTTAAAAGGGTCATGCTAGAACATCTTATTTACAGTTGAATTTTTATTTACCTAAAATGTATGAGAAGATAAGTGGAGCTACAATTGTAGCATCGCTCTCAACAATAAACTTTGGAGTATCTACATCTAGCTTACCCCATGTGATTTTCTCATTAGGTACTGCACCCGAATAAGAGCCATAAGAGGTTGTAGAGTCAGATATTTGACAGAAGTATGACCAGAAAGGAACTTCTTCCCACTCTAAGTCTTGATACATCATAGGCACAACACAAATAGGGAAGTCGCCAGATATACCACCACCAATTTGGAAGAATCCAACACCTTTACCGCCAGAATTTGCTCTATACCACTCAGTAAGATATATCATATATTCGATACCGCTCTTAACTGTAGATGCTTTTAACTCGCTTTTGATAACATACGATGTGAATATATTTCCCATAGTGCTATCTTCCCATCCTGGACAAACAATAGGTAGATTTTTTTCAGCCGCGGCCAACATCCAGCTATGCTCCTTAGGAATTTCGTAATATTGTTCTAATACACCACTTAGCAACAGTTTGTACATAAACTCATGAGGTAAGAATCTCTCGCCTTTAGCGTCAGCATCTTTCCAAATTTTCTCCATGTGTGATTGAATACGGCGAAAAGCCTCCTCTTCAGGTATACAAGTGTCAGTTACACGATTCATGTGGCTATCTAGCAACTCTCTCTCTTGCTCTGGAGTTAAGTCGCGGTAGTGTGGTACTCTTTTGTAGTGTGAGTGCGCTACTAAGTTCATAATATCCTCTTCTAGGTTTGCACCAGTACAAGAGATAATATGCACTTTATCCTCTCTGATCATCTCTGCTAGAGTGATACCTAGCTCAGCTGTACTCATTGCACCTCCGAGTGTAATCATCATTTTACCACCATCAGTGATGTGTGATTCATATCCTTTTGCAGCGTCAACCAATGCAGCTGCATTGAAATGGCGATAGTTGTGCTCAATAAATTGAGAAATAGGTCCTTTTTTCATATGTTTTGTATTTTGTTTTAGAGTTATCTTTTAAGGTTTAGTCATCAAAAACATCTGATACTTGTTGTTTTTTGCAATTTTTTGTACCTCTTCAATCACCTTTGTTAATTCACCAACGACGATTCTTTCGTCAATATTCAACATGATAAGAGGGTTCTCCTCTCCTTTGAAAATATTCTGTAATCCACCTTCAAGTTGTGCAAACGTATAGTGTTTTTCGTCAATATAATATTGCAAATCTTTTGTTACCGAAATAGTTGCAGTAGCGCGATTGTTGTTTTGGTTACTACTGCTTTTGGGTAACATTATTTCTAATGCGTTGTTATTGATAAGAGTAGTTGCTACAAGCAAAAATATTAACAATAAAAACATTAAGTCGGTCATTGAAGCCGATCCAAAAGATGTCTCTATTTTTGATCCTCTTTTTATTGCCATAATGTATTTATATTAATATCGTTTATTTTCCTCGTTGCAATATATCAATAAAAGCTATAGTGTTAGCCTCCATTTGAAAAACAACTTTATCAACCCTTTGAACCAGATAGTTATACCCAAAATAGGCAGGAATACCCACAACCAAACCAGCAACTGTTGTCACCATTGCAGTATACATACCGCTTGAAAGAAGTGCCATATTGAAGCCTCCGCCCTCTACTTGTGATAGATTCATAAACGCCTCTACCATTCCTAAAACTGTCCCTAAGAAACCAATCATTGGTGCTCCACCTGCAATTGTGGCTAAAAACGAAAGGTTGTTTTCAAGCTTCGAAACCTCAAGGTTTGCACAATTTTCGATTGATTTGTTGATGTCAGTAATTGATAAATCAAGATGATCAATGCCACAATCAATCATGCGTGAGAGAGGCGAATTGGCCTTTCTACACAACGCTTTTGCAGCTTTGTAGTTTCCAGATAGCACATATTCTCTGATTTTATTCATAAAAGGCACATCTGCTATAGCCGCTTTGCTAATTACTTTGTATCGTTCAACAAATATAAAAATAGTTACGCCTAAAAGTATAGCAAGAGGAATCATTAGCCATCCCCCTGAAATAATCATATCGCCTAGTCCAATCTCTTTTGTTTGAGTGGCTACAGCAACTGCTCCATTTGCTAATTCTTGTGCTTGAGGTATCATTAAGTTGAATTTAAAAGGGTTTGTTAAAATCTATTTTTTTGTTAAGCCTAAAGTGTGTCCCATGACAAATTCTTTTGTCTCTAAGTATTTGATGCTATGAGGATTTGGAGCAATGACGATAGGTACATTCTCAACAATAGTTAGTCCATATCCCTCTAGTGCAGCTCTTTTTTGTGGGTTGTTTGTGAGTAGGCGAATATTGCGAATGCCTAGCTCTCTTAAAATAGATGCTCCTACGCCATAGTCGCGATCGTCAGCACCAAAACCCAGCTTGATATTTGCATCAACTGTGTTTAACCCCTCTTCTTGAAGTTTGTAAGCGTGCATTTTGTTGAAGATTCCAATTCCACGACCCTCTTGATTTAGGTACACAACTACCCCTTTGCCCTCTTTCTCAATCATTTTCATAGATTGTTTAAGCTGTTGTCCACAGTCGCAACGACAAGAGCCAAATACATCGCCTGTCAAACAAGATGAGTGCATGCGCACAAGTACTGGTTCATCCTCATCCCATTCACCTTTAACTAAGGCTATATGCTCTAGTGAATCAGATTTTTGCATAAATGGAACAGCTATAAAGTCGCCATCATCAGTTGGTAGTTGAGCCGAAACTCCGCGTTTTACTAAACTTTCGCGTTTTAGACGATATTTAATTAAGTCAGCAATCGAAATTATTTTAATACCAAACTCTTTTGATACCTCAAGGAGTTGTTCAAGACGCGCCATTGTGCCATCTTCGTTCATAATCTCAACCAATACACCTCCAGGTTCTAAACCTGCCATGCGAGTAAGGTCAACAACTGCCTCAGTGTGGCCTGGACGACGTAACACCCCTTTGTCTTGCGCCATTAGCGGAAATATGTGGCCAGGGCGGCCAAGATCGCTAGGTTTAGTGTTAGGGTCAACTAGAGCGTTTAATGTTTTTGCTCTATCAGATGCACTGATTCCTGTTGTGCACCCCTTGCCTAATAAATCAACCGATACTGTAAATGGTGTTGCATGAAGTGACGTATTGTCGCCAACCATCATCTCTAGATTTAACTCTTGACAACGAGTGCGAGTTAGTGGAGCGCAAATTAATCCACGTCCATGTCTAGCCATAAAGTTTACTTGATCTACGGTAATTGTTTGAGCAGCAGCAATGAAGTCACCCTCATTTTCTCTCTGCTCATCGTCAACAACGATTAGCAGTTTGCTAGCTGCAATATCCTCAATTGCCTCTTCTATTGTGTTTAGTCTACTTGTTTTCTTTTCCATAACAATTTTATATTTTTTATAAAAGATATTACTTTTTTAATGTGATTATTATAAGTGTCTGCATCCATCAACGGTGAGTCGGTGGTTGATTTGTATGTTAAAAATAGAGCTAATGGCGCTAAAATAAACGACGAAAGCCACATCCCAGCAAATGGAGACCATGCGCCATCATTTACCAGTTTTTTACCAGTCATGGTTATTATATAGTATATAACAAAAAATGCAACCGATATAACAATAGGCATCCCTAATCCCCCTTTTCTGATTATCGCACCAAGTGGAGCGCCAATCAAAAAGAATATAATAACTGAAACAGGAAGAGATAACTTTTCGTGAAAGTTAATATATGATGCGTATAGTTGGACTGATGATGCACGTATGTTTTGGTGCTCTGCTGTAACAAAATAGCGCATATTTGTTAGTGTTGTCTCAGTTCTATCTAATATTTTGTTCTTTTTGTCTATATTTAGAGTGTCATACCCAATGTTGGCACGAGTGACCTTATGATGGCGGCGAGCTCTGATTGAGTCATTCATATTGATAATAGTTGTATCATACGAAAATAGATATGACTTCATGGTTCTGGTAGAGAATTCGTTTAGTTTGCCATTAACGAGGGTTTCTAAAGAGTCGATATCTACGCTAAGTTCGCGAATGTTTTTAGAAGAACTACGGTCACCAAAAGCATTTTCGTCACTTCTTTCAAAGTTAAAGCCATCTAGCTCAATCAATATCTCCTGTATGTCAAACTGATGGTGTCTGAGTGATGGGTTGTCGTACCAAGAGTGTGAGCGGTTGCCTTCATACATTTGACCATTGTACATCTTTAAGCGCAAGAAGTTTTTATCGTCTGAGATTGTGATGTAGCCTGAATCTGCCACGATAGTATTAGGACTCTCATTTGAGCGATTGTCATATATTATCACTCCATTGAGCAGCTTTGTTACAGGATCTTGTCTGTCAACTTTGATTGCAATGTTTGGAATGCCATCAAAAAACACTCCGTCCTTAAACTCAATCTGTTGACGTTGTTGGCGAATATCTGTGAGAAGTCCATTCATCTTCTGCATAGAGTAGGGCACGAAGTTGTTGATTACAAAGAAACTAATAATAGCAATAACAAAAGTTGATGCAATAATAGGACGAATGATTCTTTGAAGTGGAACGCCTGCCGCTTTGAGTGCTAGAAGTTCGTTATTTTCGCCTAGGTTACCCATTGTCATGATACCAGCAAGCAGCGTGGCGAGCGGTAGACCCATAGGAATAAGTGTGCTAGTAGCGTAGAATATAAGCTCTAAAATTGCGGACATAGGTAAACCCCTGCCGACCAATTCGTCAATATAACGCCAAAGGAAATTTAGCATCAGAATAAAAGTGACAATAAAAAATGTTGTCACCATTGGTCCGATATATGATTTTAGTATAAATCTATCTAAAGTATTCATAATAAACTTGTTGTCTTGTAATGTTAGGTGTTATCTCTTTTAAGATATGCCCACAATAATTTGCAAATATACATAAAGTTTTTCTAATATCGCTCAACTTTATCAAAAAGATTGAATCAATTGACAGCTTGTTTTTATAGTGTTTGTTGATTTTAAGATTTTATTTATTAAAAATGTAATCTTATTTGTATTTAATAAAAAAATAGATATCTTTGTCCCCACAATGGTTTTCGATGTGGCGTTTTGCCACTAGAGATTAAAAGGGAATTAGGTGTAAATCCTAAACAGTTCCCGCTGCTGTAAATTCCATCTTGTTTTACAATAAGATATGGTTTCAATACTCATTAGCCACTGGCTTTTTGCTGGGAAGGCGTTGAAATAGGAATAAGTCAGAAGACCTGCCGTTGTAATTTGCAGATTTTATGATCTACGGGCGATAGATTTAAGTCGATAAACTAAGTGAGTTTTCAATTTTTATTTGTTTGTTAAGGTTGTTTTTGTGCCTGTGTAGTCAAGTCTGTTTTATTGTTAGAAATAAATTTAATAATTAATAATTTAAGAAATGACAAAAGGAAAACAAATTTTGAACTTTATCGTTTGTGCGCTATTTTTAACTAGTGCGCTTTTTGCAACTAGTTGTAGCGATACAATTGAGGGAGATGATTACGTAGACACGGATTCTGATACGGATGAAGAGATTTCATTTGAATTTAGTGTTGATGGTTATTTATCTATGGATACAATCATGTTTTACTACGGTGAAACAAAGATTATCCCGATCACTATTAATGACGTGAGCGGAACTACACTATCAGAAGGATCGTTTGATTGGGTTGTCTCTCTCGATTTAGGCATTGAAACTTTAACTATTACAGCTCCAGAGAAAGAGGATTATAGCGGTTATGCTACTGATATTGCAATAACAGTTACAGGTTTAGATTACTCAGCAATCACCTACAATTTTACTCTTGATGTGATAACATCTGAGACTCGCGTGTTAACATTCGAGGATAGCGATTATGTTGCTAGTGCTAACTATCTTGGAGAGAGCAGTTGGTCGTCGTTGATTGATATTGAGTATGGTGGTACACTTTTATATGGTGAGTCTGGTTGGGGTCCAACAGAATATTGTTGGTATGATGAGAATAACACATTCCTAAAACATGAGTTCCCTAGTTATTATGGCAGTGCAGTTTATTGGGGTGGTGGACACGCAATCTCAAATTATGTTGAAAATGATATTTCAGCGTGTGATTATGATAGACAACTATCTATAGCTATTGAAAATGCAACAACTGGAAACGGTGGCTTTGATAGTTCTGCTAACTTTGCTGTTCATTACGGCTATACTTACTGGTTGGATGAAGTGCCAACACTATACTTTGGTGATGGTGAAGAGAGAGTTATTAATCACATGTATGTTATGACTACTTCATATCTATTAAACTGTTTGGTTAATGGTAATGGTTTGTCAACTCCACTAGGCGAAAATTCATACTTAAAAGTAGTTGCTACAGGTTATGATATCCAAGGAGACGTGACTGGAACAGAAGAGATTTACCTTGCACAAGGTGGTGAAATTCTTGTTAACGATTGGACAAAATGGGATCTATCTTCTCTAGGCAAAGTTCTAAAAGTAACATTTGTAGTTGATGGAGATGATGACAATGGAGCTGGTTTTAGTCAACCTGCCTATTTTGCTTATGACAACGTATCTGTTGAATATGAGTTCTAGACAATAAAAGTTTTTATTATATGTTGTTCGTATCTAGCTTCTCTGTTTACGTGGGGGAGCTAGATACATTTTTATAGATTTAGTGCAAACTATTTTATACTATTTATAATCGTGATGAAAAGTTATCTATTTGGGGGAATCTTATTGATTGTTATGCTTGTCTCTTGTAATAAAAATGATGAGTCGGAGTTGGAGCAAGAACAAGAACAAGAGTTGGAGCAGGAACAAGAGGCGACATCTAGTGCCTATATTACCAAAGTAATAGATTTTATGCCTGCGGTGGGTCAGTATGTTAATAAATTCCCACTTTACGAGGATGGAGACAATCAAGATTCGATGAATAATAAAGTTTTAGCATCTATTGGCAATAACAACGGAGGCTTAATTTCTCTTGGTGGTTTTGGGGGTTACGTGGTTGTCGGATTTGATCACACCATCGAAAATATAGAGGGAGAAGTGGATTTTTGCATCACATCAAATGCTTATTACTCAGTAGTTGACGATGAATATGGTAGTAATGTTGGCGGAAGTTGTGAGCCAGGTGTGATAATGGTTGCTTACGATGCCAATAATAATGGATTGCCTGACGATGATGAGTGGTATGAGATTGCAGGTAGTGAGCTCACGGAGTCGTGGATTGAAAAGGCTAGGGATAATGGCAACGATGTTGCATTAATATACAACTATCAGATATCATACTACCGCCCAACCTCTGAAGATGAAACAGAGGAGTATATTCGTTGGGAGGATAGCGAAGGCGATGCTGGCTATATAGTTAAAAATATCTATCATACTCAGAGTTACTACCCTCAATGGACAACTCAAGACAAGTTGACCTTTACAGGTACTAGGCTTCCGCAAAATGGAATTGATGAGAGTGGTACAGGAAGTAATTATGTCCTTTATAAATTTGACTGGGGTTATGCTGATAATGACTACGATTCGGAAATTGGTTCATCTATAGATATAGGTTGGGCAGTTGACCAAAATAGAGAGAAAGTATCGCTTCCAGGAGTTGATTTTATCAAAATATATACCGCAGTAAATCAAGTCAACGGCTTTATAGGCGAGTGCTCAACTGAGATTAAAGGAATTGAAGATTTGCATCTTTTGGATTGATTGTGTGCAAGATGAGTTTTTAATAGTTTGTTTTTGGGCGACTTTCATAGCATATGCTTGTAGGAATAGTTTTTATTTCTTATGTTTCATACCTTCGGTATGACAACGAAATAAAAACTATTCCTATTTTTGGCTACGCCAAAGGGTGAAAGCCGAAGTGTATCAAAGCCTATTAAACACAGTTCTTCCTCTTGTTAATCAATATTTACCTGTGATTTGTCAAAGGCTTTCTAGCATATAACCACATTTGTAGTACTCCGCGTAGGAGTAGATATACCAGAAATGAGATCCAAAGTGCGCTATTTTCGAGATGGTTGTGTAGACAGTAGTAGAGTACAAAAAATAGTGATGTTGCGATAAACATAACATTGCGCATAATTGCCGATTCGGTAGCACCAACCAGTATACCATCATACAGAAATGCTACAAATGAGATGATTGGTACGGCTGCAATCCAATATTTAAAATCTAGGGCTCTGTGTAACACCTCTGAGCTGTCAGTGAAAATCGAGAGTATTGGAGTGA
>JAWXTQ010000069.1:0-10456 GCA_044433405.1 Rikenellaceae bacterium | reverse complement strand
TGTGAACATAACAAATTCTTTGAGTGACACAAAAGTTTTAGAGGTATGAAGTATATCCTTACTCTCAACATAAGTTATATACTTCGACACCTCGTTTTGGTTAGTAATGAATTCGTAATACACCTCTTTTTTAAGATAATCTTCTAGTATTGATATCATCTCAGTACGCATAGACTCAATCTCAGAGAGCAAAAGTTCATACTGCTCATCCGACATACCATCTCCACCCTCATTGAGTGTTAAAACTATAGTATCATCATAAAATTCAGCCGTAGAAATATTCTCATTAAGCGTTAAACTAACCACTTTATCATCACTAATCAGATTATTAGAAAAAGAGAGATTGACAACCATCTCATCTTGACTATCGACAACACTGTAGTCGTCATTAGTAATTGTTAAATTATCTGCCATATCAATATAATTTACCGATATCCGAATTCTCTATAAAGACTGAGTCGTTAGTAGAAATCATTGTATAACCACTATCTTGATCAACCATTTTCACCTCAACACGAGCATTTCCGACGGCTAATTTAGATGTAAGACTAGGCGCAAAGTGTGCTCTTAGCGAGTAGTCATCAACCACAGTTATAGTTGAATCAGCAATATCACTACTAGAATCCGTAGATGCAATAAGAGTAGAACTATCGCTTCCTACTATCATTAAATCAACATCATAATTTGCCAAATTCACTTTTTCGGTCATCTCTTTATTGTTATAGAGCGATATCGTTATCAAAATATCCTCTCCCTGATAATATTTCCCTGTCATTCTATTTTCTCCTATTCAATTACGGTATAACTTTTAGTGTAAGGCGCATTCTTCAACATAAACAACTTCGTCCTAACCTCCTCCTTTGCCTCACCACACCTCTCTTTCAATCTAGTAACAACCTCTTTCAATTGTCCATTCTCACCCCATACGACAAGTGTATTATCGACAATTAAATTATAGCATACTCTCTCTATATCATCCACAACACTACTATCACACAACATATTCCCATCACTATCAACTCTCTTGATTATATCAATCACCACCATATCATCATCATCTCTAAAGAGAGCCGAATCATCAATAGCAACATTAAACAAACACAAGAAGTTATATGTGTCAAATAGAGCCTTTTCAATCTGTGTTTCAAAGAAAAGCTCATCATATTTTGTCAACAACAGTTTATCAAACTCCTCATCATCTCTGTTTTTTAGATATAATGCTGCTAAATTCACACACTCATCTACAATTTCATCATAAGACCAATACAGTCTTATACAATCTGATTTTATCTCTTTCATGGTAATTTTTATTAATTAATTCTATATCTACGATTGGTTCTAACAGTCGATTTATACGAGACACTTTTAAGCTCACTAACATTTATTGAACTTCTAGAAAGCGCAGGTATATTATTTTCCAAACACCACATTTCACAAACAATATACATTAGAGTCTCCTCAATAAGTTGCGGAAATATCTTCTCTTGCATATAGTGAGAAGTTTTTATATTGTATGTTAGCATGCTATCCTCATCTCCATTTTGAGACAAGATATGTGTAAGCACTTTTCGCACCTCAAAATCGGCAAGAATCAACTGTCTGGATATCCAATCACTAAAATACTCGGTCAAATAAAACTTTTTATACTCATCCTTATCCAAACCATCAATAACCCTGTTAGTTAGCGATATAACATTCTCCACTAACGTCTTTTCATCATAAACTATAACCATTTTTATATCTTTTTTTAAGTATGATTAAATCAACCTCTGATATTTTTTAATAAATTTTCGTACTGTTTTAAGGCATTATTAGAGAGCGCACTCTCATTCATAACTTGCAAAACCTTACTTGCAGCCAACCAAGCTATCATGTCGGCTAAATGTGATGGATAATCTGTAATATTCTTCATATACACTTGCGCCTTAGCAATCTCTATCTCATGCTCACCATCGACAACAAAGTAGCACAAATCACCACCATTAATCGCCACTACTGGTTTGAGTGGATTAGCCTTTGTCATTTTATTGTTCTGGCGTTGCAAAAGTGCATTGGTAAAATTTTCTGCCTTAGTCAGAGAAACCACCCATCCCTTCATTTTAAACTCTACCAACCTAACAAACTCATCAGGAAGCTTAACAACTCCACTCCCATCACTATTTGCGGTTATATCTGCATCTAGAAACTCTACAATATTAGCTGTAAGATGAGCAGGAACATCGAAGAAAACTTGGTTTGCCGACTCTTCGATAAAGGGTTCAATTGGAAAATTCAGAGAAATCACCTCATTTACCCCAACTTCGTCTAAACGCTGCCTAATTTTTAAAGTTATCTCATTTTTGGTCATTTTATCTATATATTAATTGATTACAGCTTAGGTTAACTAACAACAAAGCTGAAAGTTACAAATTTGATTTTTTACTACTCCTTGTTCGTTTGGGTTTTGACACTATTTTAACACTCTCCTCTGTTTGGGGAGTATTTGGATCAATATACTCTACAAACGACTTACCGTAAGAGCCATCCTGCTCAATAGCTTGTTGAAGTTGCTGATCGTCAGTTCTAAAGATACCATTTCGTCTGTTTGGTTTAAGGATTCCATTCTTAAACTCGATTAAGCGTTGTTTTCCATCGACGTTCACCGTAGTCGAGAGATACAATCTGTTTAGTGCAATGTAATGTTTCATGAGTAAATAGTTTAAAAAATTTATTAGGGTTCTATTTTTTTGAAAGGGCAACCATTCGATTGCCCTCTCTTTTATACATTAAGACTACGCCTTAGGCTTGATTATACAGTGACAATCAGGATAACAAAGAGTTAATGCACTAACCTCTTGAATAACCTTAGCATCAGCATTCTTAAGACCTGAACGTTTCAAGTCTAAATCGGTGATACTCATTGGCACAAACTCATGTTTAACCACATGCTCTAGGTCAAGAATCAACCCATAATCTTCCCAACCAGCCTCACGGAATAGAGGAGCTAACACAATATCAAGTGTACCGAAGTATGTATTAATCTTTCTAATATCCACACCTAAAGTTGCATCTTTACTAACATTAGAAAGCGTTTTATCAAACTCATCAATAGTCGATAGCGACTTAATTAAGCCAGAGCCAGCAAACAGAACCCTACTAGAAGAGCCATTATTACCATCAAACACCTCTTTAAGCCAGCTATTGTAGTCATCTTTACTGATTGTTCTATCACCACTACTAGTACCATACTCAATAACCTTTTCAATATCACGAGTAATACCACGAGTGAAATATGTATGATCATTTCCAGATACATACTCACCTCCTTGGCCAAATAGCATACTTAGCTCCATCTCCATTTTCATAGATAGTATATTAACCATCTCAAAGTTCGAGAATCCCCAAGTAACATCTTTCTTAGTTAAGCGATGGAAAGTCGATTCTTCTATTTGCGCCATAAAGTTTTGACAATATTGCCAGTTAATCTCAGGGTAGATAGCAAATGGATCAGTACTAATGGCTAGCTCACTTTTAGCTTGTCCCATTCTCACAAGTTCGTCAGTAGATGCAAAGTCAGGCATTACATATTTATCGCTATTTACGCTACTAGCTTTACCCTTCACACCACCAATAGGAGTCACTTCAAGCACTGAACCCGACTTGCTCAACACAAAAAACATCACATCATCAGTAAAGTTCAGTAGAGCCCCAACACTCGAAGATGTAGTTGTTCCAGGGAGAGTTAAGTTGCGAAGTACAAAAGTGTCATGATTTCTCCAGATATCAGGGTTAGACACCTTAATAAACATAGTAGTGACACCCGAACCCTCACTATAAGTGTATGATGAAGCTGGTGAACCAGATGAAGAACCATCACCTGTGGCAGTTGTATCAAAGGTATCAATAATAGGTTTGTAAGAAGCTTGATAATATCCGATTTTCTGAGCAGTAGTTTTCTTACTTCTTTTCAGATTTCTCAAAATTGTATCAAGAGGCGTACGCGAAGGCATCATCATTGTCACAGATGACGAGATATCCTCACGATTTAACTCTGGGGCATAACTCTCAGCATCCGAAACAGTAACAGTCGATGTCACAGGAATACCTGTTATTGCAAAAGCAACAATCACATCACTAGCATCACAATAGCCAGCAAGTGTCGCAATTAACGCAACTACAAATGCAGTTCCGTAAATAAAGAAAAATTTTGTTTTCTTGTTCATAATTCAATTATTGTTAATAAGTTAAGTAATTTGATTATCGAATCGTTAGGGCAAAAATCGCCCTGCCTTGCAACGTAACATAGTCGCAAGAGATTAAATAATGTTAATAAATTTTGATTTTATAAAAGAGCTCGCCAATCTGCAACAACAGACGCAGCGCATTGTGGTATTAATAATTCAACCACCGATTTTTACATGATTCTACTTTGGAAGTTAGAACTAAACAAATTTTTGTTTCATTAGTCGCTCAATATACCCCTCCTTCACGACACTATTTTGTCTATTTCCTGCTGACGAGAATGAAGGTAGCCCATCCGAGTGACTTGCTTTTCGAGTCTCAATGATACTATTTCTACCCTCGATTACGCCCTGCTCTTTTGCTCTTCTCACCTCTCTTTCATAGTTAAAGGCTTTCCAAAGCACGTTAATCACATCCTGATCAATTTCAGCATTATAAATATTATCAATCATGGAGTTTAGAAATTGTACAAATTCGTTTATCTCCTGAGGTTCAGCCTCAACTTGTTGATAGAATTGTTGAGCAACCTGTCCGCAAGCCTCACACTTTTCAATTCGATGATGAGCCTGCTCTTTTGCATCATTACGTCTCTGGCGCGATAGGGCAACAGCCATATTGTAGGCATCATAATCCTCATCATCAATATCAGGTTGCGTTTCTGTTAAATCACTCTTTGCTAATGCAACACGCAGAGGCGTTCCAGCAACCAGCTCTTTAATCAGAATCATCAAACGTGGATTAGAAGCTATCGACTGCGCAATTACTCGATTTTGATTCGATAAAGCTTCGCACTCATTGTGATTATCCTCTAACTTTTGCAACACATCTGCAAAGAGAGCAAGATTATCAACATCAGAGTAGTCTCCATAATTTTGGTTCATAAAGCTCCTTAGTGCTTCAATAAAATTGTTAGTAATTAGCTGCTCTTTGTTGGCAGCATTCGTGATTTGTGTTTTTTCAACAGTGCCAGCTTCGCCTGTCGAAATCACTTTCTCTTTTTTTTGGGGTATACTTCTAGAGTTCACCCTTTTCGATTTTTGAGTTGTATTCTCCATACTTTAAAAAATGGTTTTAAAAATTCGTTGTGCAAATATATGATTACAACCCCATTACCTACAAACCATAACAATATCATTTTTTAATACTAAAGCTTAAAAACGCACATATCACACTGATTAATCACCACTTACAACTCACCAATTCCCACCCAACCACAAATACGCCAAGAATGCAGCTCCCTACATATCCACACAATACCATTACAACCAATAATTTGCAGTAACGAAATTTATTTGTAACTTTGGGGCTAAATTATACAAAAGCACAAAAAATGAGAAAGATATTTTATTTAATAGTGATGCTTCTTCTTAGCACAACCACCACATTTGCTCAAACATCCTTTTCTAGCAATGTTTCATCATTTACAAAGCTCAAAGTTGATGGAAATATAGTACTAACTTTAATCAAAAGCGATGAGAGTAAATTTGATATCGAACTGACCAACATTGACAGCGAAAGGTTTCAATGGGTTGTAGAAGATGGAGAGGTTAGTTTTAAACTACGCAACACAATAATAGCAAAAAAAGATGTAGTAGAAACTGCAAAAATAACTCTCTATTACAACGAAATAGCAGAGATATCAGCAGTATCAGGAGCTAAAGTATTAGCCGAGAACACCATTGAAGAGACATCAATTACTCTCGAATTGAGCAATAAATCGGTAATTAGTCTAGAGGTTCAGACCAAAGATATAAAAATAAATGCCTTTAATGCACTAGTTACAATTTCAGGAACAACAGAATTCTCGACAATCAGATCTACAGGAGGAGCATCTGTCAATTGCTCAAACCTAAGCAGCACTTCAGTTTATGTGCGCTCCACAACCAATGCGGAGTGTTATATCTGGGCTATCGACAAGATTGACGCAAAAGCAAACAGCAACTCCAACATCTTCTACAAGGGAGATCCTGAAATTAAAACAATCTCTAGTTCAACACTAGGAGCTGTACAAAAATATTAAATCCTATTCTATTTTGGAGTTTCAGGCTACTATAACAAATGAAGAGATAGACTCTCTTCCTCTAGCACAACACGAGGGAGAGATTATTGTTGTCGATAATAGCGACCACAACGATGCAGTAGAATATCTTAAAAACTATACAATAATAGGCTTCGACACCGAAACTCGCCCCTCATTCAAAAAGGGAGTAACCTATCCTCTATCACTTCTACAACTAACAGCAGGAGATAGAACCTACCTTTTCCGCATGGATCGCATAAAACTATCAATAGGAATAATTAAGTTATTACGCTCACGCAATATAATAAAAGTAGGACTAGATATCAAAGAGGATTTACGCAAACTTCGCAACAGAACCCCCTTTACACCAGCAGGTTTTGTTGATCTACAAACATTAGCTCCACAATACGGCATAGAAGAAAAAAGCCTCAAAAAGTTAACAGCAATAGTGTTAGGCCAACGCCTATCCAAAGCACAACGCCTATCCAACTGGGCAGCCCGCAACCTAACACCGCAACAAATCAAATATGCCGCAACCGATTCACTAGTTTCTCGCGATATCTACATCGCACTCCTAGCCTCAGGCAATAAATAATAGGTTTATAGATATAGTTTGGCGGTTTGTTTGGCGGTTTTCACCGCATGAGCTAAAGCTCATGCGGTGAAAGCCGCACAACACAACACAACACAACACAACACAACACAACACAACAACACAATAACACTTAATGCAACCATTTTACTAACTAAACCCCAATAAATAAAATAATTTATTAATTTACTTTGAATTCCAGAATAATTGCATACCTTTGCACTATTGAATATTGATAATAACAATAGATTTATTAACATATAAGCCTATTTTTCAATCAATAATAAGAATAATATAATATAATTTACTTAAATTTTTAAAATCATGAGCAAGATAGAAGGATTAATCGCTGCTTCATTCACTCCATTTACAAACAACATGGAGGTTAACCTAGAACCAATCGCTGATTACTCCAAACTACTATACAACAGTGGTTTGAAAGGTGTGTTTGTTAATGGCTCATCAGGCGAAGGTTATATGCTATCTACTGAAGAGCGCGAACTATTAGCAGAGCGTTGGATACAAGAGAGCAAGCCTGACTTTAAAGTATTAATCCACGTAGGAAGTTGTTCACTTACAGAGAGTGTTAGATTATCTAAACATGCTGAAAAAATTGGTGCTTATGCAGTTGCAACAATGGCTCCTCCATTTCCAAAAATTGGCAGACTAAACGAGTTAGTTGACTACTGTGCTGAGATAGCAGCGGCAGCTCCATCTCTTCCTTTTTACTACTATCACATTCCTGTATTTAATGGTGCATATTTAAGCATGGTTGACTTTTTAGCTGCGGCAGAGCAACGCATTCCTAATTTTGCAGGTATCAAATACACTTACGAATCTCTTTACGAATTCAATCAATGTGCAATTTACAAAGGTGGTAAATTCGACATGCTTCACGGACAAGACGAGACTATCCTAAACTCATTAATTATGGGTAGAACAAAAGGTGGAATTAGTGGAACAGCTAGCTACATTGGAACTACACTTGTTGGTGTGATGGATAACTATTTCAATGGTGATTTTGACGGTGCAGTTGCATGCCAAGACTACGCACAAGCAGTTATCAACGTAATTGCTCGTTACCGTGGCAATATTGTAGCAGGAAAAAGAATCATGAAAATGATTGGAATAGATTTAGGTCCAAACCGCACACCTTTCCAAAACCTCACAGAAGAAGAGGAAGCAGCAGTTAAACAACAATTAGAAGAGATTGATTTCTTTAATCATTGTAATAAATTGTAGTTATGACAAACCAACAAATTAGCTATTTAAAAGAGTGCAGCGCTCTTTATAAAAGCGAATTAAGTGGCAATATCTTACCATTCTGGCTGAAGTATGGTTTAGACAAAGAGAATGGTGGTGTTTATACTTGCATTGACAAAGATGGCACACTTATGGATACCACAAAATCAGTGTGGTTTCAAGGTCGCTTTGCCTATATCTGCGCATTAACATATAATGAAGTTGAGAAAAACAGCGACTATCTAGATGCTGCTAAATCGGCAATTGATTTTATCGAAGCTCACTGTTTTGACAGCGACGGACACATGTTCTTCGAAGTGACTAAAGAGGGTAATCCAGTCAGAAAGAGACGTTACGTATTTTCAGAATGTTTTGCAGCCATTGCATTTTCTGAATACTCTATAGCCTCAGGAGATGAAGATTATGCTAAAAAGGCTCTATTTTTATTTAAACGCATGCAAACGATGATTAACACACCAGATGTATTACCTGCAAAATCGTTTGTTGAGGGTCGTTCGCACTCAATTACCATGATGCTTATCAACGTTGCTATAGCAATCCAAAAGAGCATTAGCGATCCAGTTCTTGACCAGCAGATAGAAAAATCTATCTACGAAATTGAGACATACTTCATGCACCCTGAATATAGTGCACTTATGGAGAGCGTATCTCCAAATGGTGAAATCATCGACACATGTGCTGGCCGTACAATCAACCCTGGCCACTGCATCGAGACAGCATGGTTCATACTAGAGGTAGCGCGCAAAAAAGAGTGGGATAGCAAGTTAGTAAATCTAGCTAAAACAATATTTGACTGGAGTTGGCAATGGGGATGGGACGAAGAGTTTGGAGGAATCATAAACTTCAAAGACTGCAAAGGTTTCCCACATCAGGACTACTCTCAAGACATGAAATTTTGGTGGCCACAGTGCGAGACTATCATAGCAACTCTATATCTATATTTAACCACTAAAGAGGATAAATATCTAGAGCTACACAAAATGATTCACCAATACACATTCGACAAATTCCCAGACAGCGAAAATGGCGAATGGTATGGCTATCTACATCGCGATGGTAGCGTGGCACAGGCAGCAAAAGGCAATATCTTTAAAGGTCCATTCCACATACCACGCATGATGATTGTTGCTCCAAGACTATGTGACGAAATTCTCGCAGAGTAACAACAACAAACCTTAACAAATCTATTTAAACAGCTCGCTTTAAAGGCGAGCTGTTAACAACAAAAAAACAATCACATGAAATTTAAAACTCTATTATTGTTGATACTGCTAATATCAACAACAACAATTAACCATGTATATGGTAATATTAATAGTCGTAATAATTTTGAATGGAGCGATATTGCTACATTGCCAGCCGATGAGAGCAATATGGGCTATTTTATTGGTACGTCTAACGGAGTTTTAATTGTATCAGGGGGAGTTAGTAATGACTCTCTTAAGACATACTCTAACCAAATAAGAGTTTATTTTGAGAAAGATAAGACATGGAATTCAGACTCCTTCTTTCTACCCTACACAGTAGCAAATGGAGCATCTATAGATATTGATGAAGGTATCCTTAACATTGGAGGATTAAATAGTGAAGGGGTAGTCGATAATGTAACACTATTAAAGTGGAACTCTTCAACAAAAAACGTTGAAATTATAGCCTATCCAAATCTCCCAACAAAGGTTACTTCACCTAGCGTAGCTAAAATAAAAGATATCGTATATGTTGTTGGCAGCGACAACAGTGGCAATCAAGTTATGTTCTCTCTAGACCTATCATTAAAAAGCAGCAGCACATTTGACTGGAAACAAGAGAGCACCTATAGTGGCAGTGTTATTAACAACCCTGTTTTATCATCACAAAATAGCTCAGTAAGCGTAAATCTTTACCTATTCAACAAAGAAGATGCTGCGCACGGTTTCGAATATAATCCGACTTCAAAAACATGGAAGAGTTTAACTGATTTTCCATACACAAATTACCGTATCAAAGGCGATATTGCCATCGCAACAGGCAAAAACCACATTCTTGTTTTGAGTACAAACACTCAAACTAATTCAGACGAAATATTACTTTTCAACACTATAACTAAAGCGTGGAGCATTGGTGATAAAATCCCATTCACCTCAACCAGTAACCTACAAATACACCCTTACAAAAAGGGATATATCGTACTAGACGAAACTAGCGATTCTACACAAATTTACTTTGGTCGCATCAACAATCCATCTACATTTGGTGCATTAAATTGGAGTGTATTGGTGTTATACCTACTTGGCATGTTAGGCATGGGATGGTATTTTATGAGACGAAGCAAGAGCACTGACGACTTTTTCAAAGGAGGTGACGTATTCCTTGGTGGGCAG